>SXJR01000238.1 GCA_005779305.1 Myxococcales bacterium | reverse complement strand
GGCAGCCATTCGCGCGGCGATGGCGGCAGCAGGTACGACTGCTCGGGCGAGTACGGACGGCAGGCCTTCACACCGCCATTCGATCAGAGCGGCGCTCCCGTGTCGATCCCACGAGGTGCCTATGCCCTACAGGCTCCTAGTAGTCGAGCAAGAGGCCGAGCTGGAGGGTGAAGGCGTCGAGCAGCTGATCGCTGGTCAGGAACTGGGTCTCACGGCCGCCGGTGTTGGCCTCGGGATCGTCGGCCGCGGCCTCGTCGAGGAGCAGGACCTCGGCCTTGAGGTTGAAGGTCAGCTTCTCGAACGCGCCCCACACCTTCTTGTCGTCCTCGGAGACCGAGAGGAACGTCAGCTTGCCGCCGATGAGGGCGTTGCGCACAGGCGCCAGCTCGCGGTCGCCGGTGAAGTACTCGCCGGCGGTGGACTCGGTCTCGTAGAAAAAGGCGTCCTTGAAGAAGGTCGCCGGCGTCTGCTGGTAAGCGCGGGCGCGGACGCGCAGAAGCAGCGAATCGCCCATGTACTGCGAGTAGCCCAGCTCGACCGTGCCCGAGCTGACCCCCCAGGTGTCGTTGTAGCCGCGGGCCTGGACGTGGACCGCCGACTTCAGCTTGGGCAGGAAACGGTTGAGCCGCGTCGACAGCGCCCAGCGGATGCGGGTGTCGGGGATGTGCTCCTGCGGCTCGTTGGGGCCGATGCGGACCCGGCGATAGGGATTGCTCTGGAAGCCCTCGACGATCTGCCCGTAGAGGCTCACCTGCATCACCATCGTCGGCGACAGGTTCTGGGTCAGTGTCGCCTGGGCGGTGTCGATGCTCAGGTCGCGCCAGGTGGTGGCCACGCCCAGCACCGGGTTGTCCATGATGAAGCTATCGGCGCCGAAGACGCCGCTCGACTTCTTGCACGGGTCGTCACCATCGAGGGCGCGGCGCTCGAGCAGCGTCGACTCGGCGTTAGCCTTGTCGCAGACCTCGTCCCAGCTGTGGGTGAACGACAGGGCGAGGTTGGTGTTCTTGCCGGGCAGGTCGACGGCGCCGGTGCCGCCGACCGCGAGCGACAGATAGTCGCGCTCGAGGCCGACCGAGGCGCTCACGCCCAGGGTCGACTGCTTGCCGATGAAGCCGATGCCGAGCTTGCCCTCGTGGCGGAGGTCGTCAAAGGTCGTGGCCGACGAAACCGCGTCGACGGCGTAGACGGTGGCGGTGGCGCCGGTGACGGCGTCGGCCGAGTAACCGAGATCGAACGTGACGTGCTCGCCGGCGTCGAGGCCGAGGTCGAGCTGCGGGTGAATCACGGTGAGGCCGCCCAGGCCGCCCTGACGGTTCTCCTGGTACCAGGTGGTGGTCAGATCGATCTTGTCGTCGGCCGCGGCCGAGCCGGCCAGCGCGACGCCGGCCAGGACCGTGACCATGATGGAGGCGACGAGCCTGCGCATCAGTTACACCCGCACCCTCCGCCCGTGGTGCCGCGTCCGCCGGCGGAGCCTTCGCGGTTGGACAGCACGTGGTCATCGGCCGCGGCCTCCTGGCCGTCCTCGTCGAAGGCCATGACCGGATCGGCGAGGTGCTCCTTCTCGTTGGCGCGTACGGCGAAACGCCCGCAGCCCGCGGTGGCGATCAGGCAGAAGACGATCAAGCGTTTCATGTGCACCTCTACTAGAAGAAGATGGCGAGGCCGCCGGTGAGCTCGTTGCCGGCCTGGGACTTGTTCTCGTCGAACAGGATCCAGCGCCGGTAGTCGGTGCGGACCGTGATCTGCTTCTTGAGCGTGATCTCGAAGCCGCCGCCGGCGGAGAGCCCCATCAAGGTCTCCTTGCGATCGATGAAGTTGTCGGCCTTGGGCCGGACCCGGACCACGCCCAGGCCGGCGGCGACGAAGGGCGCGACTGCGGCGCCGGGTGTCAGCCGCAAGGTCCAGCCCGCGCCGCCGACGAAGACGTCCTTCTGGCCGCGCGGCGACAGGCCGCCGAAGGCCTCGATGGCCCAGCGCGAGTCGATCAGCACGGCCGGACGGAGGAGGAACAGGCCTTCCTGGTCGAGCATGCCGGCCGAGAACGAGATCTCGACGTCGGAGTACGGCTGCGGGGTCGGGCCGAGGATCGTCCTCTTGATGGCGCGGCCCATGCGCCGGAACAGCCCGGGCTGGTCGCGTTCACCGACCTCGAAGGGGAACACCAGCTCGCCGAAGATCCAGCCCGTGGTCCCGTCCTCGAGCACGACGCGGAACCAGTAGCCGCGGGTGCCGCGCTCGATGACCTCGAAGACCTCGTCGCGGTGGGCGTCGTAGACGGTGCGGTAGGTGGCCGCCGGCCCGGAGTGGACCGGCGCCTGCTGGGCGATGACGCGCAGGTAGGCCTCGGCCGAAGCGCCGCGGTCGGCGGCACCCAGGACGCAGACGATGGCGAGTGCCACGCTGGCGACCAGGAGTCTCACGGGAACCAGCCTCGGAACACGGCGATGGCCGCATCGTCGAGCGGGTCGCCCACCACCAGGATGTCACCGCCGCCGTGGGTGTCTTCGCTCGACAGGGGCTTGGTGAACAGGCCGCTCGCGTCGGGGGTGTTGCAGTTGAGGAAGCGCGTGACCGCGCCGTAGTTCTGGCTGTGGTCGGGCGGATTCGACGTGTCGAGGCGGAGCGCCGAGCGACCGTTGGTCGCGGCGTGACAGCCGGCCTGGGCCACACACGAGTTGGTGGGCGCGGAGGGGGCCAGGTAGTTGGGCCAGATCTCGTCCTCGTAGTAGCCACGGTCGGGGCGGCAGACGTTGGGATCGGGAGGAACGTCACCGAGATCGACGGTGGGACAGCCCGAAAGCGCCAGCGCCGCCACGCTGGCCAGCCCCATGACGAGCAGGGCAGGCGCTGTGACCCGGAGTCCTCCGACGGCGCGGGAGCGCAACATCAAGGGTGATCCTAGGGTAACGCCCATGAGCGATGCGGATCAAGCGAGCGGGCCGGCCCTGTCATTTGACTCACATGCGTTCGGGCGAGTAACGTGCGTGGCGGTGGCCATACAGTCTGGCGGACCGGGCGATCGCGACGATTCGCCGCCGAAGCCCGCCGGACGGCCGGTGGCGTCAGCGGCCGCCGCGCCGCTCCCGCCGCCCCCGCCGCCGCCGATCCCGAACACCAACCGAGGGCCCCGGGTCGCGCGGCCCGAGACCGAGCCGCCGGGCCTGGTGCGCAGCACACTGGTCGGCCGCGCCGACGTGCTGGGCGTGCTGCGCGACGTGGTCGGCCGCGCCAGTGACTTCCAGGCGCCGCAGCTGGTGACGATCGTCGGTCACCAAGGCGTGGGCAAGACCCGGCTGGTGGCCGAGCTGATCGGCGGCCTGCGATCGTCGGCGCCGGCGCTGCGGGTGTTCCACGGCCGCGCCAAGGCCGGCGAAAAACTGGCGGCGCTGGCCACGCTCCTGCGCGATCGTTTCGGCATCAGCAGCTCGGCGGTCGCGCCGCCCGAGGCCGCGGCCCGCGTCGCCGCCGAGGTGTCGGCAGTGTTCGGCGGCGCCGACATCACCGAGGTGCTGCATTGCCTGGGCGGCTACCTGCAGATGGAGTTCCCGCCCTCGCCGTTCCTCAAGGTGGTGGCCGAGAACCCGCGCCACAAGGGTGACCTCGCCCGCACGGTCTTGCGCCGGCTGCTGGAGCTCGACGCCCACAAGAGCCCGCTGGTGCTGGTGCTCGACGATCTGCAGTGGGCCGACGACGAGACCCTCGACATCTTGACCGATCTGGTGTCAGGGCTGGGCGGCACGCCGGTCGTGGTGATCGCGATCGCGCGCCCCGAGATGCTGGTCCGCTCGACCCGCTGGGCCGAGGGCGCCGTCGATCACGAGCGCATCGAACTGCGCAACCTGGAGCCCGACGACGCCGAGCTGATGTTCCAGAACCTGCTCGCCCGCTGTGGACGGCTGCCCGACGATCTGGTGCAGGGCGCGCTCGAGATGACCGGCGGCAACCCGGCGTTCCTCGAGCAGCTGGTCCGCCTGTACCTGGCCAGCGGCGCCGTCGACACCGCCGGCACGTTGTGGAAGCTCGATCTCGCCGCCGCGCTCGCCGTCGAGCTGCCCATCAGCATCGAGGAGGCGATCGAGGCCCGCATCGCCACCCTCGAGCCCGACGAGCGCGAGCTGCTCGAGCGGGCGGCGGTGTTCGGCAACGTGTTCTGGATGTCGGCGGTGGTGGCGCTCACCCGACTCGAGGGCGCTGTCCACGACAGCGGCGGCGATCCGCTCGACCTCGAGTGGGGCGATGGCGAGCGGGTGAGGCGGCGCCTCGCCGATCTGGTCGGCTCGCTGGCCGAGCGCGACTACCTGCTCGTGCTCGACAGCGACGACTCCACGATCGTCGGCGACACCGAGATCGTCTTCAAGCACAACCTCGAGCGCGAGATCGTGATGAAGGCGACGCCGGCAGCGCGCCTGGCCCAGTTCCACCTGTCGGCGGCCCAGTGGCTCGAGGGCCGCATCGACAACAAGAGCGAGGAGCAGCTCGAGTTCCTGAGCGGCCTCTACGAGCGCGGCGGCGATCTCGAGCGCGCGGCCCGCTGCTACCTGCTCGGCGCCGATCGGGCCCGCGCCCGCTACGCCCACGACGACGCGCGCTCGATGTACGAGCGTGGCCTCGGCATGCTCGGCGCCGGCGACTCGTCGGCCCGCATGGAGGCCCTCCACAACCTTGGCGACGTGCTCGATCTCGCCGGCGAGACTGACCTGGCGCTGGCCCGCTTCGGCGAGATGCTCGAGCTGGCCTGGCGCTTCGACAACCAGGGCAAGGCCGGCGCGGCCCACAGCCGCATCGCCCGCGTGCTGCGCCGGCACGGCCAGTACGACCCGGCCATGCGCCACCTCAACCGGGCCCAGGAGCTGTTCAGCCGGGCCCACGACGATCGCGGCATCGCCTCGGCGCTCGACGATGTCGGCCGCGTCCACTGGCTGCGCGGCGCTTACGGTCAGGCCATCGACTTCCACCGCCAGGCCCTGACCCTGCGCAAGTCGCTGGGCGAGCGCCGCTCGATCGCGCTGTCGCTGGCCAACATCGGCCGGGTGCACCACGACTCGGGCAACTTCAAGGCGGCGATCGCGCAGTTCCGCGAGGCGCTCGATCTGCGCCGCGACATCAACGATCTGACCGGCGTGGTGCAGTCGCTGTGCGATCTGGCCAGCGTCTACGGCGCCGACGGCAACCACGGCCTCGCCCTCGAGCTGCTCAGCGAGGCCCAGGAGATGGCGGCCGGCATCGGCGACAAGCTGGCCCAGGCCGAGGTGCTGTCGCGGCTGGGCGAGCACAAGACCGCGGTCGGCCTGGCCGAGGAGGCCCACACCGATCTGGCTCAGGCTCGCGATCTGGCCCGGGTGGTGGGCGATCGGGTGGCGCTGGCCGAGATCCACCGCCGCGCCGCCGAGTGCGACCTGGCCCGCGGCGACGTGGCCGCGGCCGATCGCGAGGCCCGCCAGTCGCTGCAGCTCGGCGAGGCGGTGGGGGCGCGGGTGCAGATCGGCACCGCCCACCGCGCCATGGCCGCGGTGGCGCTGGCCCGCGGCGACGCGCAGGCCGCCGAGGCCGAGTTCCGGCGCAGCATCGACATCCTCAGCACCATGCGTAACGAGCTCGAGCTGGCCCGGTCCTTCCGCGCCTTCGCCGAGTTTCGCGAGAGCCGGGGCGAGCCGTCCGAGGCCGCCAAGCTGCGCGAGCGCGCCGACGAGGTCTTCGGTCGGCTGCACGCCGCCGCGCACACGGAATGACGACGCCCGATCCCGACCTGACCGCGCTTGCCGCCGCCGTGCCGCCGGGCGTGCGCGAGGTTTGCCGCGTGCTGGTCGCCGCTGGCCACGAGGCGGTCACCGTCGGCGGCGCCGTGCGCGACGCCATGCTCGGTCGCGACCCCGGCGACTGGGACATCGCCACCAGCGCGCATCCCCCGGAGGTGCAGGCGCTGTTCAGCCACACCATCCCGACCGGGCTCCAGCACGGGACGGTGACGGTGGTGATCGGCAAGGGCAAGGCGCGCGAGGCGATCGAGGTGACGACCTACCGCGGCGAGGGCGCCTACGTCGATGGCCGGCGGCCGACCTCGGTGGTGTTCGGGGTGCCGCTGGTCGAGGACCTGGCCCGCCGCGATCTGGTGGTGAACGCGATCGCCTACGATCCGGTGGCTGGCGTGCTCCACGACCCGTTCGACGGACGGGGCGACGTGGTCGCCAAGCGGCTGCGGGCGGTGGGCGACCCGGCCGCGCGCTTCACCGAGGACGGTCTACGCATCGTGCGCGCGATCCGCTTCGCGGCGACGCTCGAGTTCGCGCTCGATCTCGAGACCGAGGCCGCGATCCCGTCGGCGCTCGGTTCGCTGGCCAAGGTCTCGCGCGAGCGGGTGAAGGTGGAGCTCGACAAGCTGCTGGGTGCGCCGCGGCCGGGCCCGGCGCTCGAGATCGCGCGCCGCACCGGCGTGCTGGCCCAGGAGCTGCCCGAGGCGGTGACCGGCGACGACGCGGCCTGGCGCCAGCGGGTGGCGTGGATCGACGCGCTGCCGGCCGACGCCGTGCTGCGCGCCACCGCGCTCCTGGGCGGCGTCGACGGTGCCGCCGCCGACGCCTGCTGGCGGCGGTTGAAGGGCGCCAATGACGAGCGCGATCGCCTGGTGCGGCTGATCAAGGCGGCCTGGACCGGGATGTGCCCGGATGCGGAATTGCGACGGGTCCTGGCGGCCGCCGGTCGTGCGCGCGGTCAGGACCTGGTGACGTTGTGGCGGGCGCGACCGGCCGTGGATGTCGCCGATGCGGCGGGCACGATCCTCGATCGTGGCGATCCACTCGCGGCCGGTGACCTGGCCATCACCGGCGGTGACCTGATGAAGGAGCTCGGCATCCCGCCGTCGCGCGAGATCGGCCGGTTGATCGAGAAGTGCCTCGAGGCGGTGCTCGACGATCCGAGCGCCAACACGCGAGCGCGCTTGCTGGATCTGGCTCGCTCGTAGGAACGCGTCCTTCGACCCGACCCTCGTGTGCGCTCGGGTCGGCTCAGGACGAACCGGGTCACCGATGGGGGCGCAAGATCGTGGATGCATCCACGACGATGGTGCGGTCGCCCTTCTGGCCGACGACGATGACGCCGAGCTCGAGCCTGGCGATGCGATCGGCATGATCGACGACGAGGTGCGAGGCGCGGCGGAGGACGTTGGCGAGGGCGGTGCGATCGGGCTCGCCCTCGCCGGCGCGGGTCGCGACCAGAGCCTGGGCCAGCGCGGTGGCGTCGGTGACGCGCAAGGGGGCGGGCGCGGCGACCGGGGCGTGGCCGGCGACCTCGACCACGACGGTCCATCCCAGGGCGCCGAGCGGCGCGATGGTCGCCGCCACCTCGCGGCCCGGCGGCGCCGCCTCGCGAACGATGACGGCGCCTTCCTCGAGGCTGTTGCGGGTCGCGGTCGAGCCATGACCGAGCACTGACGAGTAGGCGCGGCGAACGTCGGCGGCGGTGGCGACGGCGCGCTCGATCGGGCAGCCGTCGCGCTCGCCCGGCACGTCGGCGCCCCAGGGCTTGATGTCGACCGGGAAGCCGGCCTTCTTGGCGACGCGGAGCGCGGCCGACGCCGTGGTCGCCACCGCCTGGCGCGTGATCGGCACGCCGTACGACGAGAGCAAGACCTTGGTCTCGTGATCGCCCAGCCGCAGGTCGGCGGCGCCGAGCCGGCCGAGCTGGCGCGCCAGCTTGTCCTCGTCGACCTCGAGCTCGCCGCGGGCGGTGCGGGTCGCCGGTCCCAGCCCCGCTCGAGCGCGCGCGGCGGCCTGACCGACCGCCGTCGCCGCGGCCAGGGCCGGGCGCAGGCCCCACAG
>SXJR01000237.1 GCA_005779305.1 Myxococcales bacterium | reverse complement strand
AGGTGCGCGACGTCGATGGGCTCGCCGGCGGCCAGGGCCAGGGCGGCGGCCAGCGTGCGCTCGAGCTCGCGCACGTTGAGCGGCCAGTCGTAGGCGAAGAGCGCGCAGGCGGCGGCCGGCGTCAGGCGGGCGGCGGCGCCGCCCGGTGAGCGGGTGAGCAGCCGGCCGATGAGCAGCCCCAGATCGGCGCGGCGCTCGCGCAGCGGCGGCAGCCGCACGGTGACGCCGAGCAGGCGGGCCCGCAGATCCTCGCGAAACGTCCCGGCGGCGATCATGGCGTCGAGGTCGCGATGGGTGGCGGCGCAGACCCGCAGATCGACAGAGACGGCGCGGGCGTCGCCGACCGGCACGACCTCGCGCTCCTGCAGCGTGCGCAGGAGCACCGCCTGCGCCGGCAGCGGCAGGTCGCCCAGCTCGTCGAGGAACAGGGTGCCGCCGGCGGCGGCGCGCACGTAGCCCTCGCGATCGGCGACCGCACCCGAGAACGCGCCCTTCTTGTGACCGAACAGCTCGGCCTCGACCAGCGAGGGCGTGAGCCCACCGCAGTTGACGGCGATGAAGGCGCCGGCGCGTCGCGACAGCTGATGCAGCGCCCGCGCGAGAACCTCCTTGCCGGTGCCGCTGGGCCCGAGCAGGAGCACGGGTACGTCGCTGGGCGCGATGCGGGCCAGGTTGGCGATGTCGCGGGCCAGCGCCGGCGAGAACGTGGCCAGCTCGGGCACCGGCGCCCCCAGCGCGTCGCCGGCCAGGTCGAGCGGCGCGTCGGCGGGGTGCTCGCCGTCCTCGATGAAGAACAGGGTGTGGCCCAGCTCGAAGAGCTCGCGCGCGCGCACGCGGGCGTTGCGGGTCGGTCTGCCGGCCACGACCGCGCCGTTCTTGGAGTGTGGATCGTCGAGCAGCCACTGGTCGCCGACGCGCAGGAGGCGGCCGTGATCGCGCGACATCACCGGATCCGGCACCCGCAGGACCAGCCGGTTCTTGCCACCGTGCGTGTCGCGGAGCACGCTGCGGTCGCCGCGGCCGAGATCGACGAGGTCGATGCCGTCGAGCAGGTGACGCGACGGCGGCGCGTGAGGCTGGCCGGCGAGCAACGCCACGTGCAGCGCGCTGCGCACCGACGAGGCGCGCCGGTCGCCGCCGCGGCCATGGAGGTTGGTGACGGTCTCGATCGTCACGCGCGCAGTGTGGCACAGGTGGCGTGTTATCGTGGCGATCGTGCCGGACGGTGACGGCGTCGAGGCCCCGGTGGACGCCGGTGGCGACGAGACCGCGGACCCGTCCGCGGAGACGGTCACGGCCGCCGCCGGATCTGGCGGCTCGGTCGCCAGCACGTTGCCGCGGCGGGCGGTCAAGGTGGTGTCGGCCAGCGACGACGGCCGCTACGAGCTCGGCGACGAGCTGGCCCGCGGCGGCGGGGGGCGGGTGTGCAAGGCGTTCGATCGCAAGCTGGGCCGCGACGTCGCCATCAAGTTCCCCCACGACGACGAGGAGGGCGTGGCCCTGCGCCTGCGCCTCGAGCGCGAGGCGCGGATCCTGGCCCGGCTCGAGCACCCGGCGATCGTGCCGATCCACGACACCGGCACCTGGAAGGACGGCACCCCGTACTTCGCGATGCGGCTGCTGGGCGGGCGGACGCTCAAGGACGCGATGCGAGCGGCGACCACGTTCGAGGCGCGGCTCGAGCTGTTGCCGGTGGTGAAGGCGATCGCCGAGGCCATGGCCTACGCCCACCGCCAGGGCGTCATCCACCGCGATCTCAAGCCGACCAACGTGCTGGTCGGCGAGCTGGGCGACACCGTGGTGATCGACTGGGGGCTGGCCCGGCTGCGCAGCGACCCCGCCGATGTCGAGGCCGAGGCCACGCCGCGCTCGGTGGCCGCGGTCGCGGCCCGCGCCGCGGCGACCACGACCCTCACCGCCACCGGCGCGGTGGCCGGCACGCCGGCGTACATGGCGCCCGAGCAGGCCCGCGGCGACGAGCTCGACGCCCGCGTCGACGTCTACGCCATCGGCGTGATCCTCTACGAGCTGCTCGCCGGCATCCGCCCGCACTCGGGCCTCGATCACCGCGACCTGGCCGAGCGCATCGTCGCCGGGCCGCCCACGCCGCTCGAGGAGCGCGAGCCGCGGGTCCGGCGCGAGCTGGCCGCGATCGTCGAGAAGGCCATGGCCCGCGACGTCGCCCATCGCTATCGCGACGCCGGCGAGCTGGCCGAGGATCTCGATCGCTACCAGTCCGGCCGCCGGGTCGCCGCCCATCGCTACTCGCGCGCGGCGCTGGCCGGGCGCTGGCTCCGCCGGCGGGCCTTCCTGCTCTCGGCGATCGTGGCGGTCGGTGCTCTCGTCGGTGTGGCGACGTTGGTCCTCACCCGAGCCTCGGCGCCGTCGCGTGAGGCCGACTGCCGCCGCGCCGCCGCCGCGGCCACGCAGGCGCACTGGAACCCGCAGCGCCTGGCCCGGCTGCAGGCGGCCTTCCAGGGCAGCGCTGTGCCCCGGGATCAGGCCGACTCGATCCTCGCCCGCGTGCGCGTGCGGCTCGACGGTCAGGTCGCCGCGATCGGCGCCATGCGCATCGACGCGTGTGTCGCCCACGCCCGCGGCGCCCAGACCGGCGCGGCGCTCGATCGGCGCATGACCTGCCTCGATCGCCGGCTCGGTCAGATCGACGCGGCGGTCGCGGTCCTGTCCGCGGCCGATGCCGCCGTCGTGCGTGCGGCGCCCGATCTCCTCGGGCGCCTCGGCGACGTCGAGGCCTGCGCCGACCTCGATCGACTGACCGCGGTGGCGCCGTTGCCCGATGATCCGGCGGTTCGCCGCGCGATCGCCGCGCTGTCCGATCGGCTCGAGCAGGTCACCTTCGCCATGGACTCCGGCAAGGTCATCGACATGGCCCCGCTCGAGGCGGTGGTGGCGGAAGCCCGCACGCTCATGTACGGGCCCCTGACCGCGCTCGCGTTGCAGCGGGTCAGCGCCGAGCACGCCGGACGCGGCGACTTCGCCGCCGCCGAGCGCGAGGTGCGCGAGAGCATCGTCCTGGCCGAGGCCAGCGGCGACGACCGCACCCGCCTGGGCAGCATGAACGGGATGCTGTCGCTGACCAGTCGTGACCACGGTCGCGACGCCGAGACCCTGGAGTGGATGCGACAGGCCAGCGCCCTGGCCCAGCGCATCTCCGCCGACGAGGACCTGGCGGCCCTGTGGGCTCGCAAGGGCGAGTTCCAGGCGGCGCGCGGCCAGTTCGTCGAGGCGATCGCGAGCGGGCAGCAGGGACTGGAGGTGCTGGCGGCGATGCCGCGGCCACCGGCCAGCCACGTGGGTCTCGTGAACTACCAGCTCGCGTACGCCTATCTCAACACCCAGCGGCACGAGGACGCCTTCGCCGCCCTCGACCGGGCCGAGGCAGCCTATGCCGCAGCCTACGGCGCGGAGAACACGCACCTGTCGAACCTGCTCAACCTCCGGGGAGGGGCGCTGGCGATGCTCGGCCGCTACGACGAGGCATTGCCGCTCTACCGGCGCGCGGTGGCGATCGAGCAGCGGGTCGCACCCGACGGACCGACGCTGGCGATCAACCTGCTCAGCCTCGGAGACCTCCTCGCCATGCTGCCGCACGAGCGTGAGGGGCTGGCCGTGCTCGAGCGCGGCCGCAAGCTGACCGCCGACCTCCATGGCACCGAGCATCCGCAGTACGTGACCTACCTCCGGACGATCGGAAAGGTGCACGGCTACCTCCAGGAGTACGACCAAGCGCTCACCAACCTGCGCGAGGCCCTGGTGATCTCCGATCGGGTGCTCGGCGAGTCCTCGCCGGAGACCGCCACCGCGGTGGTGGAGCTCGGCGACGTCCTGAGGACCGCCAGACGTTACGAGGAGGCCATCGTCGAGTACCGCCAGGCCGTGGCGCGCATGGACCGCAACCCCCAGCGCCATCCCGCTCGGGGCCAAGCCCTGACCGGCTACGGCGACGCCCTCGTGCAGGCCGGCCGCTGGCGTGAGGCCATCGTCGTGCTCGAGGAGGCGATGCCGCTCGCCGAGGCCGAGCGCGAGCCGCAGACCATCGCCACCACCAAGTACGCGCTCGCGCGCGCGCTGGTCGGCGCCGGCCGCGACCGCCCCCGCGCCCTTGCCTTGGCCAAGGAGGCGCGCGCGCTGCTGGTCTCGGCGCAGGTCTCGACCGCCGCCGCCGGCGTCGCCGAGATCGACGCCTGGCTGGCCTCACACTGAGAGCAACGCCGCGACCACGCGCTCGACGTGGGCGTCGGCGCCGTCGACCCGGCCGGCGACCTCGGCGGTCACCGTGGCGTCGGCGATGTCGATCCGTCCTCCGGCGATGACGGTGGCGGCGATGGCGGCGCGCACCCGTTCGTCGGCGAGCAGCGCCCGGGTTGCCTCGGCGGTCTCGGTCGCGATGTAGATCGCGTCGTCGAACGCCGGGTCGCCGGTCTGCAGCTCCTTCTTGAAGAGCTTGAGGACCTTGCGACCGAGGCCTTCCCTCGCGAACGTCGCCTTCACCGCGGTCGGCCGCGGAAGGGTCAACGTCAGCTCAGTGGTCTCCTTGGCGCTGACCTCGATGCCGTTGATCGAGGTCGAGCTGGTGACGTGGCGGTGCTTCGTGGAAACTCCGAGATTCTCGAGACTGGTCATGGTCAACCGCTACTGCACAGGCAGTACCAGCGACGTCCATGCCGAAGTGTCCGGACGCAAACGCGCGCGGCGTCCGAGGAGTGTGACGGTGGCCGTCACCCGCTGGCGCCGAGCCCGCGGCCGTCACACCGCCGGTCGGCGATCGACGACGCTCAGCGCGGCCCGTACACCGGCAGCGCGGCGCCGGCCTCGTAGGCGCCCAGATCGGGCGCGGCGCCGGCGAAGCCGTCGTTGACGTTGGGCAGCGCCACGCCGCGATCGACGGCGGCGCCGCCGGCGGCCGGT
>SXJR01000236.1 GCA_005779305.1 Myxococcales bacterium | reverse complement strand
GCAAGGCCTACGGCGGCGCCGACGACGTCATGGCGTCCAAGCACATCCGCGCCGACATCAACTTCTCGTTCCCCGCCGCCGAGATCGCGGTCATGGGTCCCGACGGCGCGGTCAACATCATCTACAAGGGCCAGCTCGACAAGATCGCCGACGACCAGGCCCGCGCCGAGGCCCGGGCCAAGTTCGTCCAGGAGTACCGCGACAACTTCGCCAATCCGTACAAGGCGGCGTCGCTGGGATACATCGACGAGATCATCCGGCCGCGCGAGACCCGCACCGCGCTCATCCGCTCGCTCAAGGTCCTGGCCAACAAGCGCCAGACCAACCCGCCGCGCAAGCACGGCAACATCCCGCTCTGACCGACGCCTCGGGCGGCGGCACGTTCACCAGGACGACTCCGCACGCCGCCAGTCCGACCTGGTCGCATGGCGAACGCCGATCACCGGCACCTCCTGCCCCAGGTCGAAGTTGTAATCGCTCTCGGTGCCGGGCCGAGGCCGCAGCACCACCTGCTCGCCGAGCCGCTGGACGATGCGCTCGAGCAACCCCACTGGCTCCGCCGCGGACGGGTAGAGCTGGACGTAGGTGTCGTAGCGAGCGAGGTGCGCGTCGAAGAATCTCTGGGCGGCGGCGCGGTCGAGGCGCGCGGGCACGACCAGGGGCAACCCACATCGAGCGACGCTCGCTTGCATGCCTTCGACGCCCAGGCGCGAGCTCGCGGCCGAGGTGAAGCACGCGCCGATCAACGCGGCGTCGATATCAGGCGCGTAGTAGCCCTCCGCCGCCTCCAGCTCGGTGCCCAGATCGCCGAGCACCCGGGTGAGGATCCGGAACTCGCGCACGTTGCAGCGGAAGGGGTTGAGCAGGAGGTAAACGTCAGCGCTGGTCGACAGCATCGTCGAGCCACATACGCACCGCGCGTGCCGAACTTGCGTCGTGACCGGGATGACACGATCCGCCGCATCACTCCACAGAGTCCAGGATGTTGCGCCCGTGTGGGAGCTTGTCCTCCTGGGAGCAGTCGCTCCACCAGGCACCTTTCTGGGGGGCGGCAAGCCACACCGGTCCCGCGCGTGTGGGACGTCGCGCTCTACGACGTATGCGCAGCGGAGCAGATTCGGCTCGGCGCGACGGGGCGGCGTGGGGTGTCATACCGATGCTGGCGCCGTCGAGCGCGCCGCGCTCGGGCACGTCCTTTGCTGACCATCTGCTGCATGAGCCGCGACTCCACGCAACGCGACAACGACCACCGCGAGCGCGACGCGGCGCACCTCGCGCATCAGCGGCTGACCGCCGGCGCGGCGCTGCGGGTGCCAGGGGTCGCGATCACCGGCCATTCCCAGACCGTCGGGCCGGTCGGCGGCGACTGGTGGCTGGCCAGCGCGCTGCCCGATGGGCGCGTGTTCTTCGCGGTCGGTGACGTCACCGGCCACGACCTGGCCGCGGCCTTCATGGCCTGCACCGCCCGCGGCATCGTCGACGGCGCGGTCCGCGTGCTCGGCGCCGCAGCCACGCCGGCCCGGGTCATGGCCACGCTCGACGCGGCGCTGGCGTCGCTCGGCGAGCTCGGCCGCGAGATGACCTGCGTCATCCTGGTCCTCGACCCCGTGCTCGGCCGGCTCGATCTGGCCAGCGCCGGGCACCCGTTTCCGCTCGTGCGCCGCGCCCGCGGCACGCTCGACGTCGTCGTCGCGCGCGGCGCGCCGCTGGGCAGCGCCACCTCGGCGATGGGCCTGGCTCGCACCGAGCTCCAGCCCGGCGACCTCGTGTTCGTCTCCACCGACGGCCTCGCCGATCGCGCCGGCGACGACGGCCGGCGGTTCGGCGAGCGCCGCCTGCGACGTCTCCTCCGCGACCACAGGCCCGCGCAGACCACCAACGTCCACCGCCTGCGCGCCGACATCCTGGCGGCGCTGCGCGGCTTCGCCACCGTCACCGCCGCCGACGACGATCTCACGATGGTGGTCTGCGAGTTCCGCGCCCACGTGATGGACGGCGTCGAGAGCCGCGGCGAGGACCCCGGCGCCGTGCCCGAGGTCTGCCTCGATCACGACGTCTCGGCCGCGTTCGCCGCCGCGATGGCGATCGACGACAGCCCCGACACCGCGAAGATGCCGCCGTCGCCCGCGTGGTGACCCAGGTCCATCCGCTCAGGTGCCGGGCGCGTCTCGAAGCGGTGCTTCCCGGCCGAGCGCGGCCATGCCCGCCTCCGGGTAGCGTCCGGTGGCGCAGCCGATCGGAAAGGCAGCGTCGAATGCGGACACCGGGTAGCATCGAGTCAGTGCCTCGCCCCGGGATGTGCGCGCGTGACGCGCTCGTGATCGTCGCCCTGGCGGCGATCACCGCACTCCTCCCCGCGTGCACCCCGCCGGCGGCGCGGCCGCAGCAGCCGCTGGCGCCCAAGGCGTACGCCCACTACCTGCGCGGGCGGGCGGCCTACTTCGAGGCCGACTACGCGCGGGCGCTGACCGAGCTCGAGCAGGCGGCGCAGGCCGCGCCCGACGAGCCCGGCGTGGAGGTGGCGCGGGCCGAGGCCATGTACCGGCTGGGCCGACGCGTCGACGCCGGCAAGGCGATCGAGCGAGCCACTACCCGATGGCCGCGCTCGCCCGAGGTCTGGCTGGCCGCCGGCGAGATTCACCGCGGCACCGGCGAGCTGAAGCGTGCGTCGGCGGCGTATCACCGCGCCCTCGAGCTCGATCGACTCGTCTCGGCGGCGTACCTGGGCCTGGCCACGACCGAGACCCAGGCCAAACGCCCCGAGGCCGCCGAACGAGTCTACCGGGAGCTCATCGCCGCGCTGCCCGAGTCGGTCGAAGGGCACGAGCAGCTCGCCCAGATCCTGCTCGCCCGCGGCGACGATCGCGGCGCGGTGCCGTTCCTGCAGCGGGTGATCGAGCTCGACGGCGATCGCATCGACGCGTACCGTGCGCTCGCCGGCGTCCACGTGCGCGCCGGTCACACCGACCTCGCCATCGCCGCCACCCGCGTCGCCTTCGACCGCAGCGGCGGCGACCTGGCGCTGGGCGCCGACCTGGTCTGGCTGCTGCTCGAGGCCGGCGATCGCCGCGGCGCGCTCGACGTGCTCGCGCTCTACGACGACACGGTCGCGCCCGAGCTCCAGGCCGACGTCGCCGGCATGTTCGCGATGCTGGGCGAGCTCGAGCTCGCGCTCGCCGCCGCTGACCGCGCTGCCGAGCGCGGCCGCGACACCACCCTGGTGCGGGCCCGCGTGCTGCTGGCGATGCGCCGCACCGGCGACGCCCTCGCCGCCCTCGACTCCATCGCCGTCGACCGCAAGGCCTGGCCGGCGGCGCAGGCCATCGCCGTCGAGGCGCTGCTGGTCGCGGGCACGATCCGCGAGGCGCG
>SXJR01000235.1 GCA_005779305.1 Myxococcales bacterium | reverse complement strand
GCTCAGGTCCCGACGACGAACACCACGCTGGTGGTGCCGCTGCCGCCGATGTTGAGGGTCGCCATGCGGCGGGCGTTCTTGAGCTGGTAGTCGCCGGCCTTGCCGGTGACCTGGAGCGAGGCGTCGAGGAGCTGGCGGACGCCGGTGGCGCCGACCGGGTGACCGGCGCCGATCAGGCCGCCCGACGGGTTGATGGGCAATTTGCCGCCGAAGTCGATCACGCCCTCCTCGACCGCCTTCCACGACTGACCGGGCTGGGTCAGGCCGAAGTGATCGATGGCCATGTACTCCGAGGTCGTGAAGCAGTCGTGGGTCTCGATGCCGTCGAGGGCCCAGCAGTCGGCGATGCCGGCGCGCTTGTAGGCGTCGGTGATCGCGCGCCGGGTGTGAGGCAGGACGTAGGGCTGGTCCTTGCTCTCGGCGACCTTGGCGTCGAAGGTGAGCGGCGCGGTGCGGTGGCCCCAGCCCTGGATCTGGGCCAGGGTCTCGAGGCGACAGCCGCGGCGGGTCGCGTATTTCTCGGCGAAGCTGGCCGAGGCCAGGATCACGCCGACCGCGCCATCGGTGACCTGCGAGCAGTCGCTGACCTTGATGCGGCCACCGATCTTGGCGTTGTACGACGAAGTGGAGCAGGCGTGCTCCTCGTTCATGTACCAGGTCCGGGTCTGGGCCTTCGGGTTGCGCTTGGCGTTGGCGTAGTTGACCGCCGAGATGTGGGCCAGGTGTTTGTCGTCGAGGCCGTAGCGGCGGTCGTACTCGTCGCCGAGCTTGCCGAACAGCTTGGGGAACGGGAACTCGACGCCCTTGGCCTCGAGCTCGTACCAGGCCGCGGTGCCGAGGTAGTCGCCGCCGATGGCCGGGCTGACCGTCTTCATCTGCTCGACGCCGACGACCAGCGCGCAGTCGTAGCGGCCGGCCTCGATCTCGGCCGACGCGGCCAGCAGCGCGATCGATCCCGACGCACACGCGGCCTCGTGGCGGCCGGTGGGCAAACCCGAGAGCGCCGGGTCGACGTCGACCAGGAAGGCGCCGAGGTGGCCCTGCATCGAGTAGAGCTCGGCGGCAAAGTTGCCGACGTGGCCGACCTCGATGTCGCGGGGCGAGAGGTCGGTGGCGGCGAGCGTGCCCTCGACCGACTCGCGGACCATGGCGGCGATGTGCTTGCCCTCCTTGGTCCAGTTGCGGGCGAAGTCGGTCTGGAAGCCGCCGAGGATATAGACGGGTGGGGTCATGGTGGTCTCCTTGACTCTCGGGCTCGGGGCTCAGGCAGCGACGAAGTAACGCCCGCGGTCGACCTCGGGCTCGTCGAAGAGGTTGAGGTTCTTCTCGGCCGCCTCGATCACGACCCGCGGCACCAGCAGCTTGGCGCGCTCGAGCATGCCGGTGAGGCGGCGACAGCCGATGGTGTCGGCCAGCACGCTGGGCGGCGCCCAGTTGAAGCCGAAGCCCATGATGCGGTCGACGTCGCGGGGGCGGGCCACGACCTCGCCGACGCGGGCCAGGCCGTAGCTGACGTAGCCGAGCACGACCTGGCGCATGAGATCGGCCTCGGCGCCCGACGCGTCGCACATGATGTCCATCGCCGCGCGGTAGCGGCCGACGCGGATCGACGCCTTCATCTGATCGACGAAGGCGGGCAGCGGGCGCGACAGCTCGGCAAGCGGCTTGTAGGCGAGCGTCTTGGGGTCGAGGACGAGCGTGACCGCGTCCTTGCCCTTGCCCTCGCTGCGGAAGAAGCCGCCCTTGGCTCTGGTCTTGTTGCCGAGGTGGCCGGCGGCGATGAGCTTGCTCATGTACGCCGGCAACGCGAACGCGGCGTGGGCCTCGTCGTTGGTGTTGGCGTGCAGGTTATCGACGATGGCCTGGTGGACGTCCCAGCCGACGAAGTCGACGGTGGCGAGCGGCGTCATGGCGCGGCCGGTGTGAGGACCGATGAGCGCGTCCATGAAGGCGACGCCGTGCTCCTCGGCGAGCTGGGCGACCTCGTTGAGCACCTTGAAGCCGACGCGGTTGCCGGCGAAGGCCGGGGTGTCGGTGGTCTCGACCACCTCGCGGCCGAGCGGGCCGTCGAGCAGGTCGCGCACGAACGCGAGCACGCCCGCATCGGTGCCGGCGTGGGCGATGAGCTCGCAACCGACGATCACGTTGGGCGGGTTGAAGAAGTGGATGCCGAGGAAGTGCTTCTGGAAGCTGGCGCTCTGCCCGGCGCACATCGCGGCGATCGACAGACCGCTCGACACCGTCGCCACGATCGCGTCGGGTTTGCGGACGGCGTCGACGCGCGCGAAGACCTCGCGCTTGACCGCGAGATCCTCGGCGACGGCTTCGAACACCAGGTCGGCCTTGGCGACCTCGGCCTCGAGCGCGTCGTAGTCGCCGACCTCGATGAACCGCGAGATCGCGGTCGACTTGACCATGGACTCGGCCCGGGCGCGGCCGGCCTCGGCCTTGTCACGCGTGCGCGCCAGGAACACCGTGCGGATACCGGCCGCCGCGAACACCGACCCCGAACCCGACCCCATCGCGCCGTTGGCTCCGAGCACGACCACGTTCTCGATCTTCCTCGCCATGCACCCATGTGAAGCATCGGCGGCGGACTTGTCAATCTGTAAATTCGGCTCTGCGCGTGTCAACGCATTGTCATGACAGGACTTTTTTACTCATAACGCAGCAAGTCAGAGAGGATGCGCTACTTCTCGACCACCACGATGTGGCGCTTGCCGGCGTTGCCGACCGGGATGTCGTCGACGTAGTCGATGGTCATCGGGACCCCCGGCAGGTACTTGCGGATGAAGCTGTGCGCGAGCTGCTCGGCCTCTGGCGGCATCTTGCCGCCGGCGACGGCCGGAACGACGCGCAGCGAGATCTCGCCGGTCTTCTTCTGGAAGATCTGGAACTGCCTGGTGTGCTCGACCACCGACACGAACAGGATCGAGAACAGCAAGCCGTTGACCGGGTTGCCCTTGCCGTCGTGCAACGTGTCGGTGACGCGGCCCTCGATCGGCCCGATGCGTGGCAGCGTGCGGCCGCAGCGACACGGTCCCGGTGTCCGCGCCACCGCGCTGTCGCCGCCCACGTAGCGGATGAGCGGCTGGGCCAGGTTGTGCAGATCGGTGATCACGACCTCGCCGGTCTCGCCGGGCCGCGCCGGCCGCGTCGTGCCGTGCTCGCGCACGATCAGCTCGCAGATCAGGTTCTCCATCGAAAGGTGCAGGCCGTCGTGGGCCTCGCACTCGGAGCCGATGAGCATGACCTCGCGGCAGCCGTAGGTCTCGTACACGTCGGGACCGAAGGCGGCCTGCATGGCCTCGCGATCGTGCGGCCACAGCCGCTCGGCGCCGGTGATCACCGGGAAGCTGTTCCACGAGCGCCCGTTGGTGCGCTGGACGTAGCGGGCCAGCGACGCCGCGCCCTGGGCGTAGGCCAGCATCACCTCGGGCTGGAGCTTGCGGACGGTCTCGACCGCGCGCTGGAGGTGCGCGTCGTCGCGCGGCGAGCAGTCCATGTAGTGATCGCGGCGGAGCAGGTGATCGAGCTCGACCTTGTACTTCTTCCAGCCGGCCGCCTGCGTGGCCAGCACGCCCCACCAGTGGAAGGCCTTCATGCCGGGCTGGTAGCCGGCCCAGCCGTAGCCGCGCCAGCGGGTGGCGTCGCGCCACACCCGCGACTCGGCGTTGTACTTCACGATCATGGGCGTGCCGGTGGTGCCGCTGGTGGTCTTGATCACCTGGGCGAACGGCGGCGCCGTCGACGTACGAGTCTCGCCGGTGGCGCGCGCGATGTGCTTCTCGAGGAGCGGCAGCCTGGTGAGATCGGCCGGCGAGCGGATGTCCTCCGGCGACAGCCCGGCCGCGTCCATCAGCTCGCGGTAGTGCGCGGTGTGGCGGTAGGCGTGGCGGACCAGCCGGCGCAGGAGCCCCGACTGCAGGGCCTCGTGATCCGCCGCCGAGGCCCGCTCGGTCTCGTGCAGGTAGCCGAGCAGCTCCGTCGTCGATCGGCCGCGCAACCGCTCCCACCCAGGGAAGAGGACCTTCGACAGGAGCCGGCCGTACAGATCCACGTCCCCGTACTATCATCGCGCCACGCGTGCTGTCCCGCCTCCGCAAGAAGAACCTGCACACCTGGATGCGCGGCTACGCCCGTCACGTCGCGCGCAAGACCATGCGAGGAGTCCGCGCCGCCGACGGACCACGCCACCTCCTGTTCGCGATGTGCGATCACTACGAGCCGCTATGGGCCGGCGCGCCCGAGGCCGCCGGTCGCGCCCGGGTCACCGCGTGGCGCGACGGCTACCCGGTGATGGCGTCGGGCTTTCGCGACGCCGACGGCCGTCCACCCCGCCACTCGTGGTTCTTCCCCGGTGAAGAGTACCGCCCCGAGTACCTCGACGATCTGGGGGCGCTGGCCAGGGCCGGCCTCGGCGAGGTCGAGGTGCACATGCACCACGACGGCGACACCGCGGCCACGCTCGCGCCCAAGCTGACCGAGTACCTCGACATCTTCGCCAAGCACGGCCACCTGTCGCGCGCCGCCACGGGTAGCTACCAGTGGGCCTTCATCCACGGAAACTGGTGCCTGGCCAATGGCCGTCCCGACGGCCGCTGGTGCGGCGTCGACGACGAGCTGCCGCTCCTGTGGGATCTCGGCTGCTACGCCGACTTCACGTTCCCGTCGGCGCCCGACCCGTGCCAGTCCGACATGGTCGATCTCATCTACTGGCCGACCGGCGACCTGGCGCGCCGCCGCTCGTACGATAGCGGTGAGCCGGCGCGGGTGGGCACGGCCTTCGACGATCGTCTGCTCATCATCACCGGTCCGCTGTCGCTGGTGCGCAAGGGCGGGCTCGGTCTGCGCCTCGAGAATGGCGCGCTCACCGGGGACGATCCGCCGACGCCGGCGCGGGTCGACACCTGGGTCGACCAGCGCATCCACGTCGAGGGCCGCCCCGAGTGGGTCTTCGTCAAGGTCCATACCCACGGCGCGGTCGAGAAGACCGCCGACTCGCTGCTCGGCGCCGACGGCCGCACCATGCACGCGCACCTGGCCAGTCGCTACAACGACGGCGAGCGCTGGCGCCTCCACTACGTCACCGCCCGCGAGATGTACAACGTCGCCCGCGCCGCCATGGACGGCAAGGGCGGGGACCCCGGCCAGTGGCGCGACTACGTCGTCGCCCCGCCGCCGATCGCGGGCTGAGCGCCGCGTGGCGCGACGTCAGTCGCAGACCCAGTCGGGGTCGACGGTCATGCACTCGGCGGTGGTGTTGCAGCCGGTGTACTGGCACACGCCGCCGACGCAGTCGTAGTTGTCGGCGTCGTAGGGAGCCGAGGAGGTGGCGCAGTCGGTGGGCGTGGTGCACGTGTGCAGGCAGCTCATGATCGTGCCGGTGGCGCGGCAGGTCCACGCCGACGACATGTTGGCGGCGGTGCACTCGGCGGTGTCGTTGCAGCCGGTCCAGCGGCACTTGCCGCCGTCGCAGGCGTAGTTGTCGGCGCCGAGGATGGGACTGTTCGGGTTGGCGCACTGGCTGACCGTGGCGCAGGTCGGCCAGCACGTGGGCACGGTCGTGCCGAACGCCGCCTCGCAGGTCCACGCCTGGGTGCCGTAGGTGGCCACGCACTCCGCCGTCGACAGGCAGCCGAGCCAGCGACACTGCCCGCCGTCGCAGGCGTAGTTGTTGGCGTCGACGATCGAGCCGACCGGCCCGGTCGCGCAGTCGGCCGCCGTCACGCACGTCGGCACGCACACTGGCAAGGCCGGCGCCGCGTCGGCACCACCGCCACCGTCGCCGCCACCGCCGTCACCGTCAGCGCCGCCATCGTCGTCGCCATCGTCACCGGCGCCGCCGCCGCCGCACGAACCGAGGACGAGCACCAGCCCCAGCGCGACGAGCGAGCCGCTTCGCGTCGCCGCTGACGCTACCACCGTCACCGACCCGCGGCCGTGACGATCGCCGCGCGCTGGGCCTCGTCGGGGACCTTCATGGCGAGCGCGGCCAGGTTGTCCTCGAGGTGCGAGAGCTTGGACGTCGCCGGGATCGGACAGGTCACCGCAGGGTGGCCGAGGATCCAGAGGAGGAAGACCTGGGCCCACGACGTGGCGCCCAGCTCGGCGGCAACCGGAGGCACCGCCTTGCCCCGCACCTGATCGAAGAGTCCGCCGGTGTCGAACGGCTGCATGACCAGGACGGCGGCGCCGGCGTCGCGCGCGGCGGGCAGGAGCCGCGCCTCCGCCTCGCGGTCGGAGACCGAGTACGGCAGCTGCACGAAGTCGAGGCGCTCGCGCCGCACGATCTGCTCGAGCTCGCCGAACGCGCCGTGCTGGTAGTGGGTCACGCCGATGTAGCGAAAGGTGCCGGCGTCCTTCCACGCCCGGAGCGTCTTCAAGTGGACCTTCCAGTCGACCAGATTATGGATCTGCATCAGGTCGAGCGTGCTCGTCCCGAGCAGCTGCATCGAGCGACGCATCTGTTCCTGGCCGGCGCGCTCGCCGCTCGTCCACACCTTGGTCGCCAGGAACGGAACCGGCATCGCCACATCCGCCGCGCGCAAGCTGGCGAGCATCGTGCCGATCGCCGCCTCGGCCTGCCCGTACATCGGCGAGCTATCGACGACCCGCCCGCCCATCGCCAGGAACCTCGCCAGCACCGGCTGCACCCGCGCCACCTCATCGGGCCCGACGTCGAACGTCGACCAGCTCCCCAGGCCGATCGCCGGGACCTTCTCACCGGTCGATGGAATCGTGCGCGTCAGCATACTCGGACTCGGGCTCGGGCTCGGCGGGCTCGGGTTCGGGTTCGGGCTCGGGTTCGGGTTCGGACTCGGGCTCGGGTTCGGACTCGGGTTCGGGTTCGGACTCGGGATCGCGATCGCGCTCGGGAGCGGGCT
>SXJR01000234.1 GCA_005779305.1 Myxococcales bacterium | reverse complement strand
GCATCAGCGGGGTGATGATGTTGGTGGTCGAGTCGCCCACGCGGTAGGCGGCCTGGGTCAGCTCCGGCGACAGCCCGAGCTGCATCAGCATCGGCACGAAGATCGGCGCCAAGAGCGCCCACTTGGCGCTGGCCGAGCCGATCAGCAGGTTCACGGAGGCGGTGAGGAAGATGATCGCGACGATGGTCACCGGCGCCGGCAGCGCCGCCGACTGCAGCGCCCCGGCGCCCTCGACGGCGAGCAGCGCGCCGAGCTGGCTCTTGTTGAACGAGTAGATGAACAGTGAGGCGAAGAACGCCATCACCAGGTAGTAGCCCATGCCGCTCATGGCCTTCGCCATGGCCTTCACGACGTCGCGGTGGCTGGTGAAGGTCCCGGCCGCGAAGCCGTGAACCACGCCCGGCAACAAGAACAGCAGGAAGATGAGCGGCACGATCGACTTCATCAGCGGCGCATCCTTGTGGGTGAGCTCGCTGGCCGGCCCGCCGCGGAACGGCGAATCGGCGGGCCAGACCACCAGCACCAGCACGGCGAGCCCGAGCAGCATCGCCACCCCACCCCAGCGCAGGCCGCGGCGCTCGGCGTCGGTCATCTCGTCCATCTTCGGCATGTCGCCTGGGTCACCGTCGACCGTGGTCCGGGCGAGCCGCGGCTCGATGATCCGGTCGGTGATGAACCAGCCGAGCCCGATGATGAGCAGCGTCGAGAACCCGGTGAAGAACCAGTTGCACAGCGGGTTGACCACGTACGCCGGATCGATGATGGCGGCGGCCTGCTGGGTCAGGCCCTGGAGCAGGGGATCGAGACTCGACGGGATCGGGTTGGCGCTGAAGCCGCCCGACACACCGGCGAACGCGGCGGCGATCCCGGCGAGCGGGTGGCGACCGGCGGCGTAGAACATCGCGGCGCCCAGGGGGATGACCAGGACGTAGCCGGCGTCGGCGGCGGTGTGGCTGACGATCGCGACGAAGATCAACATCGGCGTGAGCAGGGAGCGGTGGGTGAGGGCGATGAGCCGCTTGAGGCCGGCGTTGATGAAGCCCGAGTGCTCGGCGACGCCGACCCCCAGCATCGCGACCAGCACCACGCCGAGAGGGTGGAAGCTGGTGAAGGTGGTGACCATGTCGCCGAGGAAGGTCGTGATCCCGCCGCCGGACAGCTGGCTCTGCACCGCCCGCGCCTGCGGCCCGTCCTTCGACGGGACCGCGAAGCCGTGGCCGTCGAGCAGCGCCGACACCACCCAGACGATCAGCAACGCGAACACGAACAGCAGCGCCGGATCGGGCAGCTTGTTGCCGATGCGCTCGATCGTGTCGAGGGCGCGGCTGCCGAGACTGCGTCGGACTTTTGGGGGTGTGGGCGTCGAGTCGGTGCCGGTCATGCGCGCCGAGCTTAGCCGCGTCCGGCCGCCGCCGCCGCTGCCGCTGCACACCAACGCCCGGGCGCGCCCCCGCGCCGGCCACCGTCATGCCGGGCCGAGCGGCGTCACGGCTGCCGGGCCAGCGCACCGCTCTCGAGATCGCTACGAGGACTTCGCACAGCGTGTGCTGGCGGCGGGTGCCAGGCGTGTGGTGAGCCCACCGAGCGCGCGTCGCTACGCGGCCATCACGAGCCGCGCTGCGCGTCGAGCCATGCCCGCGGGCCAGTGCCAGTCCACCGGCGAAACGCGCGGAGGAACGCCTCGGCTGACGCATAGCCGAGGCGAGCGGCGACGTCGTCGGTCCGCTGCCCATCGAGGAGGTAGGCCTGCGAAAGCGCGCGGCGCACGTGCTGCACGATGCCGGCGAACGACGTCGCCTCGTCGGCCAGGCCGCGTCGGAGCGAGCGCGTGCTGTGACCGAGCCGCCGGGCGACCACCTCCTGCCCCGGGTCGTGGCCGCTCGCGATCAGCTCGCGCACGACCTGGTCGACGCGCGCGCCCAGCCGCGGTGGCGCCGGCGCGGTCTGCTCGAGCGAGGCGCGCGAGTGCTCGAGCAGCGCCTGGTGGAGCCCGGCATCGGCGGCGGGCAGCTGGCGCTCCATCAACGCCGCGGGCACCACCAGCGCGTTCTCCGCCTGGCCGTACGCGATCGGGCAGCGGAAGAACGCGTCGTGGCTCGCGGTGTCGCGCGGGCGCGGGCGGCGCAAGTGCACTCGGCTGGGCGCCAGCGGCTCGGCGGCGAGATCGCGGATCGTCCCGAGCAGGCGCGCCATGCCGTAGTCGCTCATGGCGAACCCCGGCGTGTGGCCCGGCGCGAGGGCCGCGACCAGCCAGGCGTCCTCGCCGCGTTGCTCGACCGTGGGGATCAGCGCCTCGTCGAAGATGCGGGCGAGCTCGCAGAAGCGGCGGGCGACCTCGCCGAACGTGGCCGCGCTGCGCAGGAGGTAGTCCCACAGCTCGCGCGCACCGAACGGGATCGCCTCCGCGACCCGGATGCCAAGCGCACGATCGGCGTGGTGCACCTCGGCCCATGCCCAGAGGTCGCGATAGAGCGACCACGGCACACGCGCGTTGGTCACGCGCACGTCGACCCCACGTGCCGCCAGCCAGTCGCGCAGCGGCGCCGCCGGGACGCCGACGTCGATCATCGCCTGGCTGACGAAACCGATGATGCGCACCGAGATCTGGCAGGTCAGGTCCGACATCGAGCGTCTGGTGTCTTACCAGATCGTCGACCGACACCTTGTGCACCACGTCACTGGCAACGGTGGGAGGTTTGCCGCCGTGGCCGCGGCGGATCCGTGGACTGGCCGGCGCGAGCAGTGACCCGGCGCGGTGCGGCCGCTATCAAGGAAGCACCCCCACCATCCCACCGTGAAGGAGCCTCGCCATGCGCACCCTCTCGCTGCTCACCCTCGCCGTCACCGCCGCCGTCGCGGGATGCGGCCTCAAGGACGCCGACCCCGCTCACATCTACGACGGCCCAGCCCAGCCACAAGTCGATCCGCCGCTGCCCGACGTCGGCCAGCTAACATCGTCGCCCGCGATCGCCGGGTGGCGCTGGGTCGGTCTTCCCCGCACCGTGTGCCGCGACGGCTCGAGCACGGGCATCGCCTTCCAGATCCCCACCGGGCCCGACGGCCGACCGCGGACCGACAAGCTGCTGGTGTTCATGCAGGGCGGCGGCGCGTGCCTGAATGCCGGGTGTGTCGAGTCGCTCAACCGATCGCGGTTCAGCGAGCAGGCCTGGAATCAGAAGCTGTGCGCGCACCTCGATAGCTGTGCCGTCGACGGCGCGACGACCGACGTCGACGCGCGCTGGCGGCCACGCACGCCGGAGGCAGGACCGTGGTTCGGCGTGCTCGATGGCGATCCCGCCAACCCGTTCGCCGACTGGACCAAGGTCTACATTCCCTATTGCTCCGGTGACTGGTACGCCGGGCTGAACGCCACGCCCATCGAGATCGGCGCCGGCTCCAGTCGCTTCCTCGGCAGCCAGAACCTCCAGCACTCGCTCGCCGCGATGCTCGCGCTGGTTGGCACCGACTTCGACAAGGTGCTGGTGACCGGCAACAGCGCGGGTGGCATCGGCGCGCTCCTCAACTTCCAACGCTTCGCCGACGTGTTCGGGCCCGAGCGCACCTACCTCATCAGCGACGCCGGGCCGCTCTATCCCGATGAGCACGTGGCCGGGTGTGGCAGCGCGCGGATCAAGAACCTGTGGCGCATGGACCGCTCGTTCCCGGTGGTCGACGGCTGCCCGGGCGAGGACTGCCCGTGGAACGCCGACTCGTGGATCAGCCTGCGCCTGCGCTGGCTGTTCGATGGTTACGCTCGCGGCGTGGCCGGCGCCCCGCACCCGGGCAGCCGCATGGCGCTCGTGGTCAGCGACCGCGACAGCTACGCGACGGCCTCGTTCTTTGCGTTCGCGAACGACTGCCGTCGCCTCCTCAGCCCGGCGCTCCCCACCGCCAGCCAGCGCGCCGCCGCCGAGGCCGCGGTCGTTGCCGCCACCGACGACCTGGTCGCCGACGTGTTCGACCACTACGAGGGCGTGAAGGCGTTCGTCGTTCACGACACCAGCGTTCACCAGTGGATGTTCGGCCGGGCCTGGTGGCGGGAGACCTTCATCGATCGCGAGACCGGCGCCACCGTGTCGCTGGCGGCCTGGGTCGCGGCGATGCTCGACGAGGATCCAGCCTGGGGGCACGCCCACGTGCGCGCGCCGGGCGCCCCCACCGCCGCCGACATGGTCGAGGCGGTCCGCGAGGAGGGCCGCTGATCGGCCGTCGCGGGTGAAGACCTCGACCACGTCGTGCTCGGCGCCCGGTGCCGAGCGCCCTCGTCACTGCAGACCTGGCAGCGTCCGTGCGGCTCACGTCCCCGAGGTCGGCGGCGCAGGCGTGGACCGGCCGGTGACGGCTTCCTTGATGACGCGGACGCGGTCGCTGGTGATGCCGAAGGCCAGGACGAGCGCGCCGAGCGTGTTCTGCTCGAGGTCGTTCAGGGCTCGTTCGGCGGACATGATCGTGGCGACGGTGTAGAGGACCTTCTCGCGGAGAAGCTGGGACGGGAGGCGCGTCGCGAGGCCGACGATGAAGTCCGAGATCTCGGCGGGGCTCTTCAGCGTCGAGACGCGCTGGGCGGCGCCCTTGATCGTGGCGTCGAGAACCGGCGGCTCCATGCCCCAAGGCAGGCGCGCGACGACGGTCCGGAACCAGCCGAGCTCGACCTCGGTGGCCCTGCCGTCGGCGAGCACGCCCGTGATGAGCGCCTCGATCACGGCGACCTTCTGCGAGTCGTCGAGCGCTTCGACATCGGCAGACTCGAGCCTCACGCCGAGCGTTGCGGCCTTGTCGACGTTCGGCAGCCGCGCCTTGATCTTCTCCATCACCGCCTGCGAATCGAGACCGAAGGCCAGCACGAACGCTCCCACCGTGCTCCGCTCGGCACCGGTCGCGACCTGATCGGCGGCCATGACCGAGGCCATGTCGAACACGACCTTCTCGCGCAGCGCGGCGCCGGGGATATGCTCGGCGAGCTCCTTCACGAACGCGCGCTTTCCGTCGTCGTCCGCGGCGCGGAGACGCTCGACCGTCGCGCGGGTCAGCAGCTGGAGTTGCGCGCGCTCCATGCCCCATGGCAGCGCCGCGACGGACTGCTCGAACTGCGCCAGCTCCTCCGGCGAAGGCTCACCGTCGGCGATCAGCGCGATGAACAGCGACGTCAGCACGGCGTCCCTCTGGGACTGGCTCAACGGGTCGAGATCGGAAGCATCCAAAGCAAGCTGCATCGCGCCCCTCTACGCTCAGCGTAAATCGAATCGAGTCGCAAGAGGAGAACTACGTCCAGGACCGTACGTGTGCGGCGGTGATGGCTTACGGGCGGACTATTCGCACGAAACCCATATGAAGAAGGCCGCTTGAGCTAGACGCTCGACTCAGCAGCGGCCGCTCCCACCTCTCCGATCACGCTGCGTCGGGCGTTCGGGTGGTGAGACTGTCGACGGCGTGTACGGGAGCCAGGTCGCCCTTCATCAGGTGGGCGATCGCGCGGTACACCAAGCGCTGGCTCTCGAGCATCGACTTGCCGGCGAAGATGGGCGAGATGACGTCGATGGTGAAGTGGCCACCGCCGCCGGTCACGGTGGCGCGGGCATCGGGCACGTCGCGTTCGATGGCTTCGCGAAGTGCGTCGATGACGGAGCCTTGAAAATCGGTCGGATGCGAGGACATGAGCGACACTTGTAGCAGCTAACCGCCCGAAGGCCGCCTCGGGGTCGTCGAGGGGATCGGCCGAGGCGGGTGCGACAGCGTCGCCTTGGTGTCGTTCTCGAAACCGTGGGATCGTGAGGTTCGATGCAGCACGACTTCGATCTGCTCGTGATTGGATCCGGACCGGCCGGTGAGAAGGCGGCGGTGAAGGCCGCTTACTTCGGCAAGCGGGTCGCGGTGGTCGAGCGCTGGCCCGAACTCGGCGGCGAATGTCGCAAGGCGGGCCTGCCGTCGAAGGTGCTGCGCGAGGCGGCGCTGTCCTACAGTGGCGCACGGCAGCGGCTCGGCGACCTGTTCCGGGTCGCGCCCGGCCAGCCGATGCGGATGGACAGCTTCCTCCACGCCTGCGATTCGCTCTGCGACGTCCACGCCGAGCGCATCACGGACAACCTGGCGCGCCATGGCGTCACCGTGTTGCACGGGACTGCGCGCTTCGAGGACGCGCACCGGCTGCGGATCGACGACCGGGCCACGGTCAGCGCCGACGTCATCCTGATCGCGACCGGCTCGCGCCCGCATCGGCCGGCGTTCATCCCGTTCGGCGAGCCCGGCATCCACTGTTCCGACACCATCCTCGGGATGGAGCGGCTCCCGCGGACGCTGACCGTGGTCGGCGCCGGGGTCATCGGCACCGAATACGCGTCGATCTTTCAGGCCCTCGGCGTCGACGTCACCCTGATCGACGGTCGTCCGCGTGTGCTCGGCTTCCTCGACGCCGAGGTCCACGACCGGCTGCTGCGCGAGCTGTGCGAGCGCGGCATGCGCACCCATCTCGGGCACCAGGTCGCGGCCTGCCGGGTGTACGGCCCAGGGGAGATCGAGGTCGAGACCGATGGCGGCGTGACGGTCCGTTCCGAGGCGCTGCTCTTCTCGGGCGGGCGGATCGCCAACACCGACCAGCTCGGCCTCGACCGGATCGGCGTCGCGACCGGCAAGAACGGCCGGCCCGTGGTCGACGAACTGTTCGGCACCAGCGTCCCCCACATCTACGCCGCGGGCGACGTGATCGGCTTCCCGGCGCTCGCCTCGACCAGCATGGAGCAGGGCCGGGTCGCGGTCGCCGCAGCCTTCCACTTCGAGGCCGAGCACGCTGGTCGCGCCGACACGTTGACCCTCGAGGCGACCATGCCCTATCCGCTCCTTCCCTACGGGATCTACACGATCCCGAGCGTCTCGATGGTCGGGCAGACCGAGGAGCAGGTGGCGGCGTCGGGGCGGCCCTACGCGATCGGCCGCGCCTCCTACGCACAGCAGGACCGGGGGCGGATGATCGGCGACCCCTCCGGGCTGCTCAAGATCGTCTGCGACGCGAACAGTCGCGAGCTGCTCGGCGTCCACATCGTCGGCGAGACCGCCGAGGAGCTGATCCACATCGGTCAGGCCTGCATGCACTTCCGCGGAACGATCGAGTACTTCCTCCGCACCGTGTTCAACTTTCCGACCCTCGGCACCTTGTACAAGGCGGCGGCGTACGACGTGTTGACTCGGCTCGGACCGCAGCGAGACCAGCTCTCCCAGCCCGGATGACTGACTCCGCCGCGAGCTGTTCGGTTGGGTATACGATCGGGGGATGAGGAACCGGGGAGGGCTCGCGCTGGCCGTGGCTGTGCTCGTGGGAGGGTGCGGGGGGAAGAAGGAGGACACGGAGGCGTCCGGCATCGGCGGCACCGGTTCCGCCGGGGGTTCCGGCTCCGCGTCCGGATCCGGGTCCGTCGTCGCTTCCGGCTCCGCCTCCGGATCCGGATCGGCCGCGGCTTCCGGCTCGGCGTCGGGGGGCGCCGGGGTCGCTGCCGCGGACGCGTCACCGCTCGGCGACCTGCCGCCGCTGTCGCTGGCAGAGGCTGACGAGGAGACGATCAAGAAGAGCGTCGACCTGAACAACGTCGGCTACGCGGCGCACAAGAAGAAGGACTGGCCGGCCGCCGAGGCGGGGTACATCGACGCGGTCAAGGCTGACCCGGGCAACCTGCGCGCCCGGTTCAACCTCGCGTGCGTCTACAGCTCGAGCGACCAGGCTGACAAGGCGTTCGCCGTGCTGTCGCAGTTCAAGGTGCCCGATTGCCGCGCTTGCGACGCCGTGCTGCTCAAGGCGAAGACCGACCACGAGTGGAAGGCGCGGCTGACCGACCCGCGGTTCGTCGCGCTGCAGGACGGGATCACCGCCGAGAAGACGGACCTGAAGCAGGCGACCAAGGCGCTGATCAAGGCGGCCCGCAAGGGCAAGGTCGACGGCCTCGAGCCCTACATCCACCCCCGCAACCCGATCAAGATCACCAGCATCGCGTGGGGCCCCCAGGACAACGCGGCGCCGACGTACGTCTACGGTTGGCCGGGGTTCGTCGCCCACATCGGCAAGGGCAACGGCGACATCGACGAGCTCGACATCACGTGCACCAAGACGTGCTGTTCGTCGCACGGGCAGCGCGGCGACTCCAGCGACGTCGTCGAGAAGGTCTGCTTCGAGGGCGGCGGCGACGTCGTGTTCGTGTCTTCCATCGAGTACGACTTCGGGCCGATCTAGCGACGGCCCCGCTCGTTACAGATCCTCGGCGACGATTCGCTCGATGTTGCGCTCGGCCAGCGCCGCGACGGTGAACGCCGGGTTGGCGCAGCCGGTGAAACCAGGAATCAGGGCGCTGTCGTTGACGTAGAGTCGCTCGTAGTTCTTGACCCGCCCGTAGTAGTCACAGGCCTTGCCCAAAACCGCTCCGCCGAGTGGGTGGTAGACAGCATCGTCGCGGTAGCCCTTGGGGCCGCCGATGAGCCAGCTCGTGGTGCCGCCGTTGGCCTGGTTGAGCCGCCGCATGGTGTGCATCATCGCGCGGTTGACCGTGTCCTGATCGTTGGAGAACCGAGGCCACTGCAGCGACACCTGGTCCGTCCAGCGGTTGTAGGCGAACTGGCCCCGGGTGTCGTGGATGCCCATGCCGAAGTAGAGGAGGTAGTGGAGATCGAGGCCGAGCGGCAGCTGCGGGTGCTCGATGTACAGCGGCGCGATCGGGTTGTCGTAGTCCTTGATCGCCGAGGCCGGCGGCCCGCCTTGCCACCGTCCGGTCGATTCGGGGATCAGCGTGCGCAAGGCGTAGACGTTGCCGTTGTTGCCCCAGCCCTTGCCCACGTGCTCGTTCAGATCCGGCAAGAGGCCGGTGGCCTTGGCCCGGACCAGCAGCTTGCTGGAGCCGATCGAGCCCGCCGAAAGGAACAGGTACGTGCAGGCGTAGGTCTCCTCTTCCGCGACGCGGCCGCGCTCGTCGATGCGCTCGACGAAGACCAGGTAGGAGCCGTCGTCGGCCTGGGCGATGTCGGTCACCTGCCGCAAGGTCCGTGCTTCGAACAGGCCGGTAGCCTCGGCCTCCGCGAGGTAGCTGTTGTCGAGCGTCTTCTTCGCGCCGCTCTCGACGCCGTAGATCGCCTCGCCGTGGATGACCGACGGGGCGATCGTGCCGGCCAGCTCCTGGCGGACGATGTTCCAGTTGGTGCCCGAGCGGATGCGATCGACCTCGACGCCCGCCCGCTGACAGTGGCGCTCCATGACCCGGTAGTGGGTGTGGTACTCGGAGGCCAGCACGTCGTCGGGGATGGCGCTGATCCCGACCTTGGCATCGACGCGCTGGTAGTAGCGGTCCATGTCGGCGTAGGACACCTGGGCCGGGAACACTCGCTCGAACAGGTGCCGAGGCGGCTTCACGTACAGACCGCCGTAGACGATCGATCCGCCGCCGTAGGCCGCGCCCGTGAGCACCTGGAGGTTGCCGAAGTCATGCCCTTCGAGCACGCCCGTGTGCCGAGGGATCGGCAGCGGCGGCCCCAGCGGAACCACCGTCTTGTGGTTGAGCCAGGTGCTGCGACCGTCCGGGTAGATGTAGGGCGAGAAGGTGTCGACGCCGGGCGTGCGTACCCAGCGCTTGCCCTTCTCGAGCATCAGCGTTTCGACCCCGTGCTCGACGAGGCGCAGGGCGCTGATCGCTCCGCCGAAGCCGCTACCGATCACGATGGCCTCGCGGACGATCGGCCTCGCGACGATGCCGAGGTTCGACGCCCGCGCCTTGCGGGTGCCGAGCAACGTCGGCCCGGTCAGCGCGGCCGCGCCGGCGACGCCGGCAAGCTTCAGCAGATCGCGCCGGCTCGGCGCACGGGTAGGCTTGGAGCTGTCATCGTTCTTGTCGGCTGACATGTCGATCGACGACGACTAGCATGGTCGTGCGCGTGAACGTTTCTCACGCGCAGCCTCTTCCCGATTATGATGAAGGGATGAGGGCAACGACCGTGGTCCTGTGCGGGTTCGTGGTCGCGTGTGGCGGCGGAGGCGGGCGTCACGACGCCGTCGACGCGCGCGCGAACGGCGGCGACGCGGCGGCCAGCGACGCGGCGACCAGCGACGCATTCGCGATCGATGCGCCGCCGGCCGACGCAGCGACGGTCTCGATGACGATCGGCAGCGCCGGCGGAACCCTGGCCACACCCGGCGGGGTCACGCTGGTGATTCCACCGGGGGCGCTGGCGACCGACACGATGATCACCGTCGTGTACGCGGGGAACGGGATGGGCATGGGCACCGTCGGCGACGTGTTCGAGCTCTTGCCCGACGCCACGACGTTCGCGGTGCCGGTGGCGCTGACGGTGCCCTACGACGCCGCACGCCTGGGGGGGCTGCCGGAGAACGAGCTGGCGGTGGCGACGTGGAGCAACAGCCAGTGGGTGACCACCGGCTGGACGCTCGTCGACGGCGCGCGCGACCGCGCGACCTCGTACATCACCCACTTCTCGCAGTGGGCAGTGGTCCCGTCGCCGTCGAGTGGTGGCTGCACCGTGAACCAGGCGTGTTTCCGGCAGTGCTCGGGCTCGCAGGTGCCCGAGCTGTGCTGCTCCGCGTTCGGCACGACGTGCCGCGCGAAGCTGACGACGTCGTTTCCACAGTACGTCCGGTGCTACTCGACCTGTGTCGGCACGCCGTCGGCGGCGAACTTCCACAACAGCTCGTGCATGGCCGGGTGCTGCACCGCGCAGGGCTGGACGGTGATGCGGCAAGGCGCGTGTTATCACCCCAACGCGACGCAGAGCGAGGCCCAGGCCGTGGTCGACTGCGCGCGCGGCTGTTTCAGCGGGAGCGACAACACGTCCCTCTGCGGCAACGGCCCGATCTTCTTCGAACCGTGCAGCTGGCATCTGACCAACACGCCCGCCACGCTGGGCGAGCAATGCACGGCGCAGGTCGGCGACGGCCTGAACGCGCAGCTCCTGGCGACGGAGCTGGGTCCTGTGCTGGCGCAGTCCCTGGGCAACCCTGCGCTGGTGAACGTCACCGGCGGCTCGTTCGATGCGGCGTCGATCTCGATCGCGCTGACGTGTACGAACGGGAATCCCGGAACCGGCTCGATGACGGGCACGTGGACAGGCCAGATGTTCACCGGGACGTGGACGCTGGGCAGCGATAGCGGGAACTTCAACATGGCTCGAAACTGGTAGGGGATTGCGCTCGATGGACTCGCGAGGCTGGCTCCTGTCGTGGTTCGTGATCACCGACCACCACGACGATGAAGCCGAGGATGTCGTGGTCGAGCTCGGCATCGAGATCGATGGAGCGGGGATTGCGCGGATCGAACGCTTCGGTGATCGCGATGTCCGCGGCCACCAGCTCCAGGATGGCGCGTGCCTGTTCGAGCCCACGCGCTCCAAACCGTACGGGATCTTCGTCGAGGAGATTCGCGGTGGATGGTGGATCGTGCTTCGGCTTCAGGGTGACGCGCCCGAGGACGCGGGGTGGCGAGGGGAGCTCGCGATCGAGCTCGGCGACGGCCGCGCAACGGCCCGAGACCTGTGGGCGAGCGGGACCTTTCGGCGCGGCGATCACGTCTTCGACGAGTCGGTCGAGCTCGAAGATGGTGACGAGCTGACGCTGGCGTCACGCGACCCGCGGTTCCGGTTGCGGCTCAAGCGGCTGCCGGTCGTGTTCGTCATCGATGGCACGGGCATGACCACCAGGAGTGAGGTCTGGGACCGATACGTGAGGCTCACCCAGATGCTGCCCAGCGGGTTCGGCCGCAACCTCGATGCGTTCTGGGACGCCGTCCAGGCGGGCGGACCGGGCTGGCCGGGGGCGTGCAGGATCAGGTTCGTCGGCTGCGAGCACATCGACGGCGGGAAGCTCCACGCCGGGCTGGTCCGGATCGCGGCCGACCTCCGCGGATCGGTGATCCTCGAGCTCGATGGTCACTCCGACGTGTTGCCGCCCCCCGCCGAGACCGACCTTCGCGTCGTGCTCACCAGCGAGACCGTGGTGCGGACCTTCAGGGACGCGAGGTCCGCGTATCAAACCGCGACCCGATGGCTCGATGCGGAACCTGATGTGCGCCTGGTGCTCGCCATCGGCGCCTGTAGCGGGGTTCGCCGGGATGTGCCGAGCCAGGACGTGCTCGAGCTCGGCCACGCACTACGCACCGCCGCCGCGCCCGGCACGATCCACCTCGCAGGAGCCGTGGTCGAGGCTCTCGGGCCAGACGCCCCCGCGGAAGAGCTCGGGCTGTTCTCGCTCGAGGGCCATGCCGAGCGCGTGCGCGTGTTCGCCACCGCGACGCGGCGCCGGGACACGTACGACGTGCTCGTGGTCGACGTCGCCCCGCGCGGGAGAATCGTTCCGGTGGGCGTCGATGTCGCCGACGAGCTCGACGAGGAGGTGCGGCGCCTCGATGCCTGCGTCTTTCGAGCGGCGCGCGCAGGAGGCTTCGTCCAGCTGATCGACGGCACCGAGGCCGTGATCACGTTCGCGGCGGAAGGCGCGGGCCTGGCGGCTGCGATCGCTCTGCGCGGTTCGTGGCACGAGGCCGACGGTCGGCTTCAGCTCGGGCTCCATCGCTGTGAGCTGGTACGGCTCGGGGGGCGGATCCTGGGCGACGGGATCGCGATCGCACGCCGTCTTGCCGCGGCGTGTGCCCCGGGGGCGATCGCGGCGAGCATGGCGATCTCCGCGAGTCGCGATGGCGTCACCGAGGGTGCGCGGGAGGAGATCCAGGTCCGGGGCCGCACGACGCCTCTCGAGTACCGGCTGGTCCGGCCCGCCTGACTGGTTCGCGCCCGGGCACCGCCTCAGGCTTCAGTACGTCGTGACGGTCGAGGGACTCCTTCTCCTCCGACGTGGAGTCCGAGCGAGCGTTGACCTTGGCCAGCTCGTCGGGCGTGAACGCCACCTTCTCGTTGACGTAAGAGCGCGAGGCGTACGGCGACGCACGTGATTGCCATGGTAACCTTGCGAGCATGAGCACGCGCGGATGGGCGTTGCTGACGGTCGTGGCGTTGTTCGCCGGTGCGTGCAAGAAGAAGTCGCCCAGCGGGACCAGCGTCCACGATGCCGCAGGTGCCGGCGCTGCCAAGGTCGAGGAATCGGCCCCGATCGCGGCGCCAGCCCCTGCTGCGCCCACGCTGGCGCCGCCGGCGGCGGGCACCGTGCGCTTGACCCACGATCGGCTCATCCTCGACCTCAAAGGTTCCTGGCGGAGCGCGATCGACGGGGGGATGCTGGCGGCGTCGCTTGAGGGCGTGGCCGACGCCGCCGTGCTCGTGATGCCGACGATCGACCTCGGCGGTGGTAGCCTCGCCGACGTGCTGGTGCGCGGGATCGACGCGAGCACCCAGGGGCGGACGCTGGTGAAGGCCCTGCCGGCGCAGCCCGAGCTGGGCACGACCCGCGCCGGCGTCGCGTTCGTCAGCCAGTTCCGCCAGACCCGCGGCGCGGCTGGCGACGTGATGAACGCGCTCTACTATCTCTACGACGTCGGCGGCCGCGGCCAGCTCGTCGTCGCCCTCGCCACCAGCACGCCGTCGTTCAAGCTGGTGGCCACCGCGGTCGTCGCCAAGGAGACGCAGGTCATCGCCGCCCCGACCGCACCGTCGGTCGGCGTGCCCACCGGCGCCGGCAGCACGTCGTACACGACCGCCGTGGGCTCGACGGCCTACGTCGCGTCGGTCGGAGAGTCTCCGAAGCTCGCGCCGGTGCCGTTCCAGCTCACCTGGGCCCAGTACAACCCACGCGCGAGCGCGATGACCTCGTTCGGGTTCCACTTCACCCGCGACGGTCGGGGCAACGCCTACGTCTACGACTCCAGGGAGTACGACGCGGTCAGGACCGACGCGGTGTCGACCTACGCTGGTGGCGGCAGCAAGCGGGCGCTGACCGCGATCGATCACACCGCCTTCGAGGCGGCGGTGCTGGGGGCGACCGGCTTCCGCGACGCCAGCGGCTCGGCGTTGCGGACCAGCGAGTTCGAGAGCCTCGACGCCGACCTGGGCGGCAATCTGTTCGTTGGAGGCCGGGCCGCCATCTTCGGCGACGCCTTCAAGGGCTACACGTCCTACTTCGTCTGGCGCGGCGGCACCGGCAAGGCCGAGCCGATCCTCCCCAAGCTGACCTTCGAGCAACCCTTCAACTGGCAGGCCACCTCGGTCCTGCGACCGACGCCGCAAGGCGACGCCTGGCTGTTCATCCCGCGGGCGGGAAGCTGGCCGCGGGTCCTCTATCTACGTCACAGCGGCGGGGCGTGGAGCCTGCAGGAGATCGACGTCTCCCGCTTTGCGGGTGGCGGCAAGGGGCCGACCCCGACGATCGAAGCGTTGACCACGTGGGGCGCGCCCGACTTCACCGGCGGCTGGGTGTTCTACTCCAACGGCGCCTTCTGGCGCATCTCCCGCGACGGTGGCGCCATCGCGCCACTGCTCCGCATGGACCTGCCGACCAAGGGCGTCTCGGTCTCGGGCCCGATCGTCCTCGCCAACGGCGACATCTGGTTCGCCGCGCTCGAGGACAGCAGCGTGGTCTCCTACGTCGGCCCCGACCAGTGGGGCCACGGCACGGCCGAGGTCAAGCACCAGTCGATCGTGCTCGGCGACCGCTCGCGCTGGATCCGCGCGCGTCTCGACGGCAAGGGTGGCGTCTCGCTCGGCGAGATCGACGGCGAGGCCATCCTCGCCGCGCTGCGCAAGGCGGGCGCCCGGCTCGACGGCGGCGTGTTCCAGACACCGCGCCTGAAGGTCGATCTCACCAGCGGCGGGATCCTCACCTACGACACGCACCACGGCGTGCTGTACGCGCTCGCGCCGCAGGACTAGATGCTCGAGCCGTCGAGCCCCTATCCGCCGTCAGTCGTCGAGGTTGTACTTGCGCGTCACCGCCAGCGAGCAGCGCTCCATCTCGTCGCAGCTGTCGGCGTTGAAGCACGCGGTGAACTCGCCGAGGATCTGATCGTTCAGGATCCGCCCCATGATCGGTTCGCAGGGCTCGCTGTCGGGACCCGAGCAACGCGCCACCACCGCGGCGCATGACGCGAGGTAGGACTCGCCGGCCGGCGTCGGCGTTGTCTCGTCAACGACGTGGTCGCAGCGGTCGCGATCCGAGAGCCACTGGGAACAGGTCGCTTCGGTGAGGCAGGCGGCGAGGTCTTCGAAGACATCGGCGCGGTAGAGCGAGGCGATCGGATCGCACTCGGTTCGGCACTCGGCCATGGTGGCGCCGAACTCGTCGGGATCGCAGGCGACGCCGAACTCGCAGGTCGCGGCGCAAAGCTCGTCGACGCGCTCGGGCGTCAGCGCCTCGCCGGGGCGCGGCCGGTCGTCGCTGCACGCGAGGGTGGAGGTCAGCGCCACGAAGGCAGAGAGGAGGAAGATCGACTTGGACATGGCTGGCTGGAGACCAACGGCGGCCACCGTGAGCGAAGAAATCGCGGCGGGTTCAACTCGACCGCCCGATCGCTGCGGGTCGAGCCGTCAGTAGTTCATCCATTCGACACAGCAGTACACGCTCGCCGGATCGCTGAAGTAGCGCGGCTGGACGGTCTGGGCGGTGCATCCGGTCGAGGCCGCGAACATGCCACTCTGGCCACCGAGCGGATCCGCGTGCCAGACGGCGGCCGCCTGGCCGACCTGTCCCGTGTAGCAGGCGGCAACCCGATACTGCTCGACGGAACAGAGCCGGGTCGGCGTGGCGCCGAAGTTGAGGTTGTAGCAAGCGAACACTGCCGTGTCGTGGTCGGCGGTGCCGCCAGGCCAGACGCAGAGGGTCGACGTGGGGAGGTTGATGCGGACCATGTTCGGCGGACATTGCGCGACGCTCGTCGGGCCCTGTGGGCCCTGTGGGCCTTGCGGGCCCTGCGGCCCTTGCGGGCCCTGTAGACCTTGCGGGCCGGTGTTGCCGGTCGCGCCGGGTAGACCTTGCGGGCCGGTGTTGCCGGTCGCGCCGGGTAGACCTTGCGGGCCGGTGTTGCCGGTCGCGCCCGCTGGCCCGGCCGGGCCGACGTCGCCGGTCAGCCCCTGCAGGCCGCGAGGGCCAACGGGACCGGCGACACCCGCGGGGCCCGCTGGACCGACGAGACCCGCGGGACCCGCTGGGCCCGTGGGCCCGATCGAGCCAGCCGCACCTGCTGCTCCTGCAGGTCCCGTCGGTCCGATCGGGCCAGCGAGACCCGTCAGACCCGTCGGACCAGCCGGACCCATGGCACCAGCTGGACCGGTGTTGCCGATGAGACCCTGCAGACCTCGTGGTCCCTCCGGACCGACGGCACCGACGGGACCGACAGGACCTGCTGCGCCCGGCGCGCCCATCGGACCCTGCGGACCCGCTGCGCCCATCGGACCCTGCGGACCCGCTGCGCCCATCGGACCCTGCGGACCCGCCGCGCCCATCGGACCCTGCGGACCGACAAGCCCCGTCGGGTCACCGACCCAGCGCCCGTTCGCATCGATCACGCGAAGGTTGCCGATGTAGACCTCGGCCGGGTGGATCGCGCCCACCACATCTCCGGCGACGAGCGCGTACGGCACGCTGACCAGCTCCTCGCGCGGCGTCATCTCGGGGTCATCGGCGACCCGGATGCCAAGGAACTTGGGCATACCGTCCATCAACGGAAGGCTGCTCGCGTTGCCCAGCTGGACGATGAAGTAGCCGTCGTCGAAGGTGACGCTGTGGGTCTCGGTCCAGCTCGCGCCGCCGCCGCTGGGTAGATCGTAGAGCGCGAACACCATCGTGCGGGTGCCGGTGACGGGCTGCTCGCCGCTGTCGAAGAGCCGCCCGGTCTGGGTCATCAGCGTCGGGACGTCGGCCTGACCGGCGTGCGCCGGCGAGGTCGAGATCACCGCCGCGAACGCGGCGGCCACGAGGATCGATCGAGTCGTGGAATGCATGAGTCTCTCCTCGGACGTTCAGGGCTGGGTCGCGCCGGTGACGCCACCGCGGCGCTGGTAACTCGGCGAAACACTCGATCCATCTCCGCTGCGCAGCGTGCCGTAGAGGGTGTAGCCAGGACTGCGGGCCTTCACGGCGCCGCTGACGGTGGCTTGCCCGGGGCGACCGGCTGCGGCAGCGGCGTCATCGCCGGCATCGAGCGCCGTCGCCGCGTCGGTCGGCAGCGAGGCGTCCGTGATCCCTGCGTCGGTGAATCTGGGGGCTGGACCGGTGCACGCGACGACGATGATCAACAGCGCAGCGAAGGGTCTGATCGGCACGACTGGTTCGAGACCGATGTCGACGCTTGTGAGCGTCAAGCGGACACGAGTTCGGCCACGTTCGCTCTTGCCAACCCTGAGTCCGTCTTACCTACTCGTTACGACTCGAGTCCGAGGCGCGTGTCTTCCTTTCGGCGGAGGACACCATGTGGAAGACCTCGGTCGTGTTGTTCGGGTGCGTCGCGGCGGCGTGTGGTGCGGGTGAGCAGGCACCGGTCGGGGCGCTCGCTCGGTTCGAGGTCCACGGCGACCTCGGCGACGGCAACGTGCTGCTGGCCCCGATCCGGTTCCAGAGCCTGACCCTGGTGCCGATCGTGGCGAGCGGCGAGACGTCGAGCGAGGAGTACCTCGTGCTCGACGAGGCCATGGCGCAGGGGCTGGTGGCGATCGACGAGCAGGGCCCGGTCAACTCGCTCACGCTCGCCAATCGCGCCAGGCTGCCGCTGTTCCTGCTCTCGGGCGAGGTCGTGATCGGGGGCAAGCAGGACCGCATCATCGGCAAGAACACGATCGTCACCGCGGCGGCCACCGAGACCATCCCGGTGTTCTGCGTCGAGCACGGGCGCTGGGGCGGCGGCCAGGCCGGCTTCACCACCGCCGGCGTCCTCGCCCACTCGAGCCTGCGCGAGAAGGCGAACTTCGACGGGCAGGACACGGTGTGGAGGGAGGTCGCGGACAAGAACGCCAAGCGCCAGACCTCGAACCCGACCGAGACCTACCGCCACAGCGCCGCCCAGCAGACCGGCGAGTCGGTTGCCACGTGGGAGCAACACTTCGATCGCGCGCTCGCCAGCGTGCCGTCACCAGCGAGGGGCAGGCTGGTCGGCTACGCGGTCGCGATCAACGGCGAGGTGGTCGCCGTCGACGTGTTCGAGAACCCGCGCTTGCTCGCGAAGCTCGATCGCAAGCTGCGGCGCAGCTACTACGCCGAGGCGCTCGACGTGCGGGCCAACAGCGACGCCCGCCCGCCCGACGCCGCGGCGATCCGCGACTTCATCGCGCGCGCCGAGGCCGCGCCCGCCGAGCGGGTCCACGAGAGCAGCGGGGCCGACACCGTCCACAACGTCGCCGCCGATTCCGCTTCGACCCAGGTCATGTCCAAAAAGACGAAACCGGCCGACGGCAAGGCCGCCAGGCCGGTGTTCAAGAGCGTGCAGAAGCGGTCGAAGGCGAAGTGACCGCGCGGCGCGCTTCGCCGCTCAGTTCTCGGCGGTGCGCAGCGTGAAGCTGCCGGCGGCGTAGCCGTGGACGCCGATGTGGAGCTTGCCGCTCGACGCCGGAGTCAGCGTGATGGTCTCGTTGCCCGAGTCGGTGTAGCCGCGGTAGAGGTACGCGCCCGTGGTCGGAGCCACGCCCATCTGGACGTAGAGGTCGACGTCGGCCGACGACGTGGTGCGCACGACGATCTTGCGGCCGGCGATGACGTCGAGCGAGTACGCCTTCATCTCGCCCTGGGTGACGCTGCCCGAGGTGTTGATGTGGGTGACGGTCGCCGGCGGCGGCTCGGCCGGGCCGCTGCCACCACCCTCGGTGTACCGGATGGCGAGCTGGTAGGTGCTGCTGGTCGCGTAGCCGTTGATCGAGACGTACACCGCGCCGGGGCCGACGAGGGTGCAGGCCTCGCTCGAGCCGTTCGCGTAGGGGCGGCAGTCGTAGCTGGTGAGGCTCGGCGTTCCGGCCTTGCGCACGTAGAGGTCGACGTCGCCGGTGCCGGTGAGCGTCGCGGTCAGGTTCTGGCCCGCGCCCACGTTGAACGGACCGAGGTGCTTCCAGGTGCCCTTGGTGAGGGTGCCGGTGTCGTTGACCGTCTTGACCTCGCCGCCACCACCGCCGCCGCCGGGCGCGATGAGCGACTCGTCGAGCAGCGACTTGACGTTGGCGTAGGTGATCTTGCCGCCGGCCACCGAGCTGCCGCGCACGCCGGTGGGGAGCCAGAGGAAGTCAGGGTGATTGACCTTCGACTCGCCCGTCCACTCACCGCCGATGATCTTGCCCGCGGCGTCGACCTCGAGCACGTAGGTGTACTTGTCGAGGTGGGTGTAGCGGTCGATGGTCGAGGCCAGGTTGCCGTCGACGTTCGACGCCGACTCGCCGATGTAGTCGACCTCGAGGGCGACGTCGTAGAACGTGCGGGCGAGCGGGTTGAACTGGTAATCGCTCGGCGCCGAGCCGCCGGTGGTGATGGCGAGGTTGAAGGTGTTGGTCGGGCTGTAGCCGTTGACCGAGACGAACATCTGCGTCGCGCCGGCGGGAACGGTGAGGTCGCAGCGCTCGTCCGAGCTGCCGGCGTAGGGGCGGCAGGCGTAGGTCGAGGCGGTCGGCTGCGAGCCGAAGTTGACGTAGAGGTCCGCGTCGTTGGTACCAGTCATGACCACCGTGGCCTGGGTGCCAGCGGTCACCGGGAACGTGCCCTGGTGCGACCAGGCGTTGGCGGCGACGGTGCCGCTCCGGTTGACCGTGGTGCCGCCCGTCGACGTCACGCCGACCAGCCGGTTGGCCGTGGCCGCGTCGATCGGCGCCTGCTTGGTGATGCGATAGCCGCGCAGCGGCTGGTTCCACACCTCGTCGTCGTAGGTGCGATCCTCGACGAACGAGAGCTTGCGCATGCCGAGGTAGTTGGTGAGCAGCACGTGATACGTGGCCGCGTTGGTGTCATCGCACTCGACCTGCAGCGGCCGACCGTAGTTGTCGAAGTTGATGCCGTTGGCGGAGCTGGCGTCGACGTTGCAGCGCAGCGAGACGAACTTGCTGCTGGTGCTGTTGTGCGCCAGCGTCACGAGCGCCTTGATGTCGTTGACCTTGAACGTGACGCCGTTGCGCGTCACCGGGTACTTGGGCTCGGGCACGAGCATCGCGGCCGGCGCCCAGGCGTGGCAGATGCCCCACCACGTCGGGATGCAGTGGCCCGAGCTCTGGCCGTCGCGGATCGCGCACTGTTCGCCGATCTTGCTGTCGCACTGCGCGTTGGTCGTGCACGCCGTGCGCGAACGGTTGTCGTCGATGCCGTGGTTGGCCGAGACCGCGGTCTCGACGCCGGTGACGCCGAACGCGCGACCGTACTTGGCCGACGTCGACTCGCTGGTCGCGCCGTCCCACTTGTAGTTGATGCTGTCCTGGTACACCGGCCAGTAGCTGCTGGCCCACGGGATGGCGGCGGCTTCGCCGGTCATGGGCAGCTTGGCGATGGCGTACTCGAGGTCGGCGGTGAAGATGCTCGGCGCATCGTTGGGACCCCAGGCGTCATCCTTGCCATCCGGCTCCTGCTTGATGTCGTCCTGGTCGGGCTTGAGGCTACCCTCGTCGAGACAGGCGCTGGCGCCCATCGCGAGGCTCGCGATGCTGATGAACTTCACGGCGGTGCGAATCATGACGCGCGCCGTAAGCACGCCTCGCGCCAGCCGGGCCGCTTGGTAAGACCACGAGATCGAACCCGAGTTGTGGGCCGGCCCACGGTCACCGGAGTGGCCTGGCGACGGCGGTGGCCAGGTCCGGAGGCGCCGCTGCCGGGGCGTCTCGGTCGGGATGCCGTCTGGAAACAGCGTGTTAGCGTCGGTGGAGGGGCACATCTCGCTGGCGTTGGTTGCCTTCGCCGACCGCGAGCGAGTGTTCGCTGTGCCTGCCGTGCAGGCCGTGCCGGCCAGCATCGACCTCGCGCAAACGGCGCGCGTATGGAGGCGTTGCCACATGGCGCGGAGCGGCACCGTGCGTGCAATTACCAGGGGGATGAAGACGATCCCGACCGTCCAGCGTTACATGACGACCTGCCCGCACACGATCGGCAACGAGCAGTCGCTCCAGAAGGCACATGATCTGATGCGGGAGTACGGCGTCCGCCACTTGCCGGTCATGCACGGTAACCGCCTGGTCGGTGTCGTGTCCGACCGCGACGTCGCCATCATCACCTCGCTCGATGACGTGAATCCCGAGCTGATCACGGTCGAGGACGCCATGACCTCCGACGTGTTGAGCGTTGGTCCCGACGCTGCGCTCGACGAGGTCGCCTCGCTCATGGCCGAGCGCAAGGCTGGCTCCGTCGTGGTCGAGCAGAACAACAAGGTGGTCGGCATCTTCACGACCGTCGACGGCATGCTCGCCCTGGCCGAGCTGCTGCGCTCGCGCTTGAAGTGATCGGTCAGCTCACAGCCACTCGTATCGGCGCAGGCTCAGCCGAGGAGCGGCGGTCCCTGGTGGAGCGGCGCGGCATCCATGCCGAGCACGAGGCGCTCCCAGGTCGAGAACCAGGCCTCGGTCGCGACCGGCTCGTGCGCGAAGATGGCGTGGTGGCCGGCGAGGCGCGGGACCGGGAGGTCGAACGTGCCGCGGACGGAGCTGGCGAGCTCGGGCGTGCGCAGGTCGTAGACCAGCTCGACCTCGAAGCCGGCGCTCGGCCACACGATCAGGTGGTCCTCGGTCAGATCGAAGGCCACGTGGGTGAGGCCGCCGGCGGTGAGCACGCTGGTCAGTTGCTCGCGGACGACCTCGATGCCGGACAGCTTGTAGAAGCCGGTGAGCGCGATCTCCAGCACCCGACGTTCGTCGGCCGGGATCACGTCGAACCAGCCGCGCTCGGGGACACTGGCGACGAGCCAGCCTGATTGCTCCTCGAACATGATGGTCGCGACACCGGCGCCGAGGCTGGGGCACGCCAGCTCGATGCGCAGGCGGCTGGACGTGGCCTCGACCTGCTGCACCGCGACGTCGGCGGCGCGGAAGAGGAAGCTCTGGTTGAGCATCGAGACCAGCTGGCGATCGGTGAACTTCCAGACCGCCTCTTCGACGTGGTGGATGCCTTCACGGGCCCGGGCGACGGCGTGCTCATCATGCTTCCAGGTGGCGCGGCGCAGCCTGGCGAACAGCTTGGGGAGCGTCCCGGAGTGGAAGCCGGGGCGCAGGAGCGCGCCCATGGTCTCGCCGTGGCTGCCGAGCCGCTCGGGCGCGAGGTGGGCGGGGCGATTATTGCGATAGAGCTTCCAGTTGCTGTTGAGCTCCCAGGCCAGGAAGCCGGCGATGCCGGGCAGGACCAGCACGGTGAAGCCGGCGAACGACGTGCCGAGCGTGGGGCCGACGATCGCGCCGATGGGACCGGCGATGGCGGTGGTCATCGCGGGCAGAAACGGAAGGATCAGCTTGGCCGCGACGGTGACGACCGGGAAGTGCTTGACCGGGTTCACGGTCGGCTCGATCAACAGGTTCACGTAGATGCGCAGGACGTACGCGATCGCGAACCAGATCGTCGAGAGCACACCCTTGACGATGACCACGCCCGACGACTGGTTGGGGCGAAAGCGCAGCGCCTCGTCGACGCGGTAGATGCCGCGCGCGGTGAGCTCGACCAGATAGGAGAACAGGTCGAGCGAGTACCGGACCAGCCCCGGGATGATGCGGCGAGCGAGGTGGCGGCTCGAGCGCACCAGCCAGTCGCTCACGACCTCCTCCACGACCGACGCGTTGATCACGACCGCGGCCGCGGTGAAGAGAGCCCCGGCGACGATCCAGCCGGCGACCCCGGGAACCAGCCAGGCGGCGACGACCGCCGGCAGGCCTGGCAGGACCAGCCAGCGCGTCGCCAGCCGCACCTGGCGGATCCGCCACAGCCGGCGCGCGCTGTCGACGATGGCGACGTCGAGCACGCGCCCGCTGGCGCGAACGGCGGTGAGCGAGGCACGGCGGAACCACACCGCATGGAGCAGGAGGAAGACGATCACGGCCGTGGTGACCAGGACGGGCGTGGAGGCGATGTGCGGTGGCAGGTAGCCCAGCCAGCCGGCGACCGGCGCGGCCATGTGGTGCGCGCCCTCGACGATCATGTAGGCGCCGACCAGCGGCAGCAGCAGGTAGAGCGAGAGCAAGCGGCCGAGGCCGGTGCCCGACAGCACGGACGAGACCTTCTGCAGGAAGCGCAGGTAGATCTCGCCGCGCCGGTAGACGCCGTCGAGCGATGCGGCGAGCAGGCGGTCGGCGCGCAGGAGCTGGTCGCCGGTCGCCAGCTCGGTCACCCGCAGATCGGGCAGCTTGAGATCGTTGTGCGCGATCGCGTCGCGGAGATCGCCGAGCGAGAGCCGGCCGACGGCGACGGCCTTGTCGAGCAGCTCGTCGACGAGCTTGCGCTGCGCCACCTTGCCGGGCAGGTGACGCGGCACGAGCTTGACCTCGGCCAGCGCGGTCTCGATGGCCGGGCGCAGGAGGGCGCGGACGCGCGCGTTGGCCTGATCGACGATGGCGTGGACGGTGTCGGTGACGCGGACCCGGGCGTCGCCGTCGAGCGCGAGGCCCGGCAACTGGCGGGCGGCGGCGCGGACCCGGCGGGCGACGCGGATCTCGCGGGTCGCCGGCAGCGTGCGCACCAGCGTGCGCTTGCCGCGCGATCGGAGCCACGCGGCGACGTCGACGACCTCGACCTCGCGCTCGCCGTCGATGCAGGCGTTCTGGAGCGCGAGCAGCAGGCGCGCGCTCGCGGTGTGCCGCAGGACCGAGCGCGCGGCGGCATCAGCCGCGACCTCGAGCAGTGGTTCGGCCCAGTGCGCGGGATCGGCATCGCCCAGCGCGCGACCCAGCCGCGTCAGGAGCGCGTCGATGTCGGTGCGAGCGAGGTCGCGATCGCCGGCGCGCAGCGAGAGGATCGCGGCGCGGGCCTGGTTGCCGTTGCGGCGCGCGCCCTCGGCCATCGCGCGCAAGGCCCGCGCGCTGAGCGAGCGGGTCGCGGCCGACGACGCGTCCGGTCTGGGGGACGCGGGTTGAGCGACCCCGAGATCCGCCGTGGCGGGTGCGCGGGCAGGTCGGGTCACGGCGATCAGCGCGGCGGCGTCGACGTCGGCGGCGATCAGCCCGTCGACCCGGCGCAGATCGACGAGCAACGGGAACGTCTCGGTCACGGCACGTGGCGCGAAGTGGCGCAGCTCGAGGTAGAGCGCGACCAGCTCGGTGTACGCGCTGGTGTCGTCGGCTGGCGGGAGGAGCAGGTCCTCCTGGCGGAGCACCAGCCGCGCCTCCTCGAACGCGGTCTGGCCGAGGGTGTTGATGCGCTGGCGAATCGCGGCCGGGGCGAGCGCGCGCGCCTCGAGGGCGTCGTGGACACGAGCGTGGAAGATCGCGCGCCACGCGTCGCGCCAGGCGGTGGGCGCGCTCGCGGCCAGCTCGGCGCGCACGCCAGTGATGACCGCGACCCGCTCGGGCAGGCGATCGAGCGCGACCGGCAGCTCGTCGGGTTCGATCAGCTCGGCCAGCTCGGCGCGGGGAAGGGCGTACGAGGTCGCGTGGGGCACCTGCAGGCCAAGACCGGGGATCGCGCGGTGGCGCTTGATGATGCGGCGCAGGAGCCGGTCCTCGACGAGCACGGCGCCGACGGCGGCGAGCTCGTCATCGACGGGATCGGCGATCGGGGCGGCGCTGACTGGCGAGGGATCCGACAACGAGGCAAGTAGCCTGCCATGGAACGAAATCCCCTGGCGAGGCTCTCGCCGGGCGGGTGGTACGCCGACTGCATATCCATCGTCTCATGAGGTCCATCGTCGCTGTCATGGCGGTGATCTGGCTGGCCGCCTGCGGCGAGGACTCGGTCGTCGATATCGACGCGCCAGTGGTCGACGCGCCGGTGGTCGACGCGTCGGTCGACGCGCCGGTGGTCGATGCGCCGGTGGGCGACGCGCCGGTGGTCGACGCGCCGGTGGTCGACGCGCCGGTGGTCGATGCGCCGGTGATCGACGCGCCGGTGGTCGACGCGCCGGTGGACGCACGGGTTGACGCGCCGGTGGACGCACGGGTTGACGCGCCGGTCGACGCCTGACGGCGCCGCGGTGGTTGGGGCGTCCCCGCAGGCGTTGCGCCTTCGCGGTGGCCACGCGCACGCGCTGCGGGCCCCGGCGCGGCTCAACGCGGCTTGCGCGCGACCGACTCGGGGAGGATCTCACCCTTGCGGAGCTCGTGCGGGATGGGCATCGCCTTCAGCCAGTGCCAGACGGCCTCGGGCTTGTTGGCGATGTTCTCCGAGTCGTTGCCCGGCGGACGCACGGTCGAGGCGTGCTGGATCACGCCGGTCTCGTCGACGAGCAGGTGTACGCGGGTCGCCAGGTAAGGCCCGAACACCACCTCGATCTTCTTGGGCATCGCGATCCTGTCCAGCCGGCCGTCGCCGTCGTGAATGACCTGGGCCAGCATGTCCTGGTTGATGCCCTCGGTGCGGAGGTGTTCCCAGCGTAGCGGCTGGTCGGCGACGATCTTCACGTCGAGCACGCCGGGGGTCTTCCTGAGCCAGAACCAGCCGTCGGTCTCTTCCAGGCGCGAGCGCTTCTTGCCGTCGGCACCGTCGATCGTGCCCAGCGACGCGTGCGAGACCGCGAGCGTCCATTCGTGCACACACGCGCTGTACTGATCGGCCGTGCCCTGACGGGCCAGGCGCTCCATGGCGCCCGCGACCTGGGCCAGCGACGCCTCGGAGATGTTCTCGGTGGCACGGAACGAGGTGAGGGCATCGCGCGGCGCGCTCACCGCCAGGTCGATGCCGTCCTCGACCTTGTTGCGGAAGTCGTCGAGTCGCCGGACGCGGGCGTTCCTGGTCTTCACGGGGTCACCGGCGGCCACGCTCAGCGCCGTGGTCGCCTGGTTGGCGGACCACTTGGCCACGCTCATGGCCTGGTCGACGCTCGTGGTGGGGCCGGTGCCGGGGCCGACCGGCGTCTTCACCACCTCGGGAACCTTCGGTCGGATGCTGAATCCCGGCTTCACCACGCGCTTGACGGTCGTGAGCCCCTCACCGGCCATCATTACCTTCGCGGCCTTGCCGACCTCGTCGAAGAAGGAGCCGGTGGCATGCGCGAGCAGGGACTGGAGGCCCGCCTTCAACAGCTGCTCGAGCCACTCGCCGGCCGCCGGGTTCGCCTCCTGTTCGAGGGCGACCCGGGTCACGAAGCTGGTAAGGCCGGAGCGTCGCTTGGAGGCCCAGTCCTCGAGCGCATGCTCGACGCGCTTCATCGCATCGCTGCGGTCCTTGACCTGCTGGATCGCTTCCTCCATCTCCTCCGGGGTGACAGCGGGCGCGGGTTTGGCCTTGGTGGGCGGCAGTTGTTCGCCGACCGCGCCCGCCAGATCGTAGAGCTCCTCTCCCACCTCTTCGAGCGAGGGCAGATCGTCGAGCGAGGGCAGGTCGAGGCCAGCGCCGAGGAGGTGCATGGCGAACGGATCCTCGCCGCCCGCTGCCGGCGTCTGGTTCGCGTGGTCGGCGGCGGGGGGCGCCGCAGCGGTCGCGGTCCGTCGCGGCGTCAGCGACTCGGTCCTCGCGCGCTTTCCCGGCGCTCCGGCCGTTCCGGCCAGCGGTGCGCCTGCGCTCCCTGGGGCGCGCTCGCGGTGCTCGTGGTCGTGGCTCATCGGGCCAGGGGATAGCAGCGGCCGTGCCCGTCCCATGAAGGCGCAACAACTGGAAACCACGTGGGTGTCACCGGCGACGCACGTGTATCGGCACGCGTGACAGCACCGGTGACACGGACCTGGTGATTGCTGCTAGGAAGGAGGAGATGCTCGACCCCGCCCGCTCGCTCTCGTTGGTGTTGATCATGTTCGTCGGGAACGCCTGCAAGGCCGACGAACCGGCGAAGACACCGGCCGGTACGCCGCTCGCGACGCCGGTCGCGACGCCGGACGCGACGGACGCGGCGACGAGTGAGGGCAAGCGCGTCGTCGGCGAGCTCAAGCGGCGGTTGGTGACCCGCCTGACCGAGGCCCTGGCGGGCGGGCCGGTGGCGGCGATCGAGGTCTGCGGCACCGAGGCGCCGGCGATCGCGACCGCGGTCGCGGGCGCGGGTGTGACCGTGGGGCGCGCGACGCGCAAGCCGCGCAACCCGGCGAATCTCGCCTCCGACTGGCGCGCCGACGCGCTCGCCTACTTCGAGCAGCAGCACGCCGAGGGCAAGAAGCTCGACGGTGCGATCTGGGTGCGGGTGCTGCCCAGCGGCCGCGCCGCCTACGCCGAGCCCCTGGTGATCTCGAATCTCTGCGTCACCTGCCACGGCCCGACCGACGCGCTCGCGCCCGACGTCAAGCAGGTGCTCGCGACCCGCTATCCCGGGGACCAGGCCACGGGCTACGCGTTGGGCGACCTGCGCGGCATCGCGTGGGCCGAGCTGCCAGCGCGCTGAAGTCGTGGGAGCTGCCTCGTCCGCGTTCACCTCGTGTGCGAGGTAGTCGTCGCTTCGCCGGCGACCGGCGCACCCAGGTGACCCTGCATCGGACCGCGCAACGTCAACCGGATCACGCGGCCGGTGGCGACGTCGACCTCCCTCGTGCCGGAGAGCTGGAAGGTCAGCGGGCCGTTGTTGGTCCCCTGGTCGAAGCTCCAGCTGACCGCGAAGGTGGCGACGCCGTTCTCGACGGCGCGTAGCTCCATCGCGTACGCCGTGTATCGGGTGCGAGGATCGCGTTGGGCGCGGTTGACCACCTCGAGCGCCTCGGCGCCGAGCTGCACGCGTTCGCCGAAGTTCCAGCGGCGGCCGGCGTACATGCGATCGAGCGCAGCGTCGACGGAGCTCTCGGTCGCCCGAGCGCGCACGGCGGCGACCTCGGCCTTCGGCGGCGTGCGCCCGCGATCGTCGGTGACGGTGATCGCGCCGGTCACCTCGGTGACCACGTAGGTCTTGCCGACGATCACGGACGTCTCGCGCTGGGCGGTGCGGTCCAGGATCGAGCGGACGTCGTCGATCGCGAAGGTCACACGCTGGCGGCTGACCTTGCCTTGCGCGTCGAGCTCGAGGACCTCGAAGGTGGTCTCGGTGTCCTGGTTGCGGTCGTAGCGGATCGACTCCCCCTCGCTCAGCTCGACCCTCGACTTGATGCGGAAGTCATCCACGACCGTGTAGCGGTCGCCGACCGCGTACCGAACCTCGGGCAGGGCGAGGCCGTCGTCGACGACGTTGGCCGCGGCGGCGGCGAGGGCGGCACGCGCGGGCGCCTCGGTGGTCACAGCGTCCTGGTCGGGCTCCGGCGTCCGCGGCCGGGCCGGCGAGGGGCCGCAGCCGGCAACGAGCGTCACGACGACCGCGAGCGCGACGGCGAGCTTCATCGCATCGGTTGTACCAGAGAGGCGCGTCGCGGGCGGACGAGGACGAGGCCCAGGGTCAAGAGGACCAGCAGCGCCACGCCGGGGATCGGGCGCGACGCGCGGCGCGATGGGCCAAACCCGATGCCCCCGCCGCTGATCGCGACCGACTCGCGCGCCACGTCCGACTCGCCAGCGCAGGCGACGATGGCGACGAACAGGAGCGCGTGCGCTCGGTTCACCGGGTCCACCTCATCAGCGCCCGGCTCAGCAGGAGCCGGGGTCGACAGAGACGGGGACGAGGCCGTGGGTGTCGTCGAGGCGGAAGGGCACGGCGCAGCGGAGCCGGCGAGCGAGGGCGTCGGTGGTGCTGCGGTAGGGCGCGAGGTTCCACAGTCGCACCACGTCGTCGTTGCCGGCGATGACGAGGTGGTCGCCCGCTGGAGAGAAGGCGAGCACGACCGGGAAGTCGCGCACGGCGAGGCTCGCGAGCTCCCGGCCGGTGCTCAGCTCGAGGATGCGGACGACGGCGTCCTGGGTGGTGACGGCGACGAGGTGACCGCCGGGATGAAGCGCGAGGGCGGCGATGCCGGTGGTGGTTTTGAGGGTGCGCAGGCGCGCACCGTCACGGCCCGTGACGCGGATGACGCCGGCGAGGTCGGTCGAGACCAGGGTCGCGCCGTCGTCGGCCCAGGCCGCGGCCAGGACCGGGGCCTCGTGCTCGACGTCGAAGCGGCGCTCGCCGGTGCGGCCATCGACCACGGTCATGAGCATGGTCACGGTCGGCAGGGCGAGAAGGTCGCCGTCGGGGCTCCAGCGCCCGTCGACGGCTTGCTGGCCCATGGGCGCCAGCGACGCCACGACGGTGCCGCGCTCGGTGTCGACGAGCGTGACCTCGGCGCTGCCCTCGCGGGTCGCGACGGCGCGCCGGCCATCGGGCGACAGGCGGCCGGCGAAGAGCGGTGACGGCACCGGGATGCGGCGCTCGAGACCGCCGTCGCCGGCGCGCCACAGGGCGAGCCCACCGTCCATCGCGGCGGTCAGGACCCGCTCGCCGCTGGCGGAGAAGCCGACCCGTCGCACCCATCCGCCGCCGCCGGCCAGGGTGGCGATCGGCGTGCCGTCGTCGCGCCACAGCCGGGCCGTGCCGTCGCGGCTGGCGGTGACGATCCGTCCGCGGGCGCGGTCGACGTCGACGTGCGAGGCACCCTCGGTGTGGCCCTGCAGCTCGGCGAGCGTCCGTCCGTCGGACGTCGCGACCAGACGCGCGCCCTGGGTGCCGACCGCGACGACGCGGGCGTCGTCGACGAAGGCGGCGGCCGAGCCGCGGGCGCCGAGGTCGATGGCGATGACGTCGGTGGTTGCGTTCGCGCGCCAGACGCGGACGTCGCCGGCGACGGTCGCGGTCACCAGGCGGGCGCCGTCGGGGGCGAAGCCGGCGGTGGCGATGGGCGCGTCGTGTCCGACGAAGTGAGCGAGGACCCGGCGGTCGGCGGCGGCGATGATCTCGACGTGCCCGCGCGAATCGGCGATGGCGACGCGGGCGCCGTCGGCCGACAGGTCCACCACGTCGGAGTAGTTGGGTGGCGCAGCGCGGCCATCGCGCAGGCTCACCGGCAGCGGCGTGACGGCCGCCAGCTCCCAGAGATCGACGCCATGGCCGTCGATCGAGGTGACCGCGCGCCGCCCGGCGGCGTCGATCACACAACCTGCCGGTCGCCCGCCGTGAGGGGCGCGCGCGACCACGCGCTGATCGTTCCACACCACGATCTCGGCGCGGTCGATCGAGATCCAGCGGCGACCGTCGGGCGAAGCGCAGAGCGCGCCGACCGGACTCTGGTGAACGCGTGGCGGCGCCAGCGCGCGGCCGCTGGCGAGATCCCAGCTCCACAGCTCCCCGCCCCCGCCGCCGGCGAGCACGCGCCCTGCCGCGCTGACCACCACCCCCACGGGAGCGAACGGGATCCGGGTGGTGGTCACCGGGGTCAGATCGGACTGGAGCACGTGAACGACGCCGGTGGCGGTGGTCGCGACGACGCGCCCCGCGCCCTCGAAGGCCACCCAGCGCAGCTCGCCGTCGGCGGTTCCGAGGTCGCGGCGGGCGAGCTCGGCGCCCGAGGTCGCGTCGTGGATCGCGAGGCTGTGGTCATCGACGCGGGCGGCGACCACGCGGCCATCGGCGGAGATCACGCCGGCGGGTGACGGAAGCTCGACGACGGCGCGACGGCTGTCGAGGTCGACCACCGGTGTCCGACCCGAGGTGCTCGGCACCAGGCGCCCGCCGCCGAACCCGAGCGCGTAGACCACGTCGGTGTCGAAGGCCATCTCGAGCGGCGTCAGGGACGCCAGCCCGCGCGCGACCAGGAATCCTACCAGCGGGTCGTCGGGGGCCTTGTTGTACGCGTCGGCCAGGTAGGGAAGGGCGCGAGCCGGCGAGCCGGCCGAGAGCTCGCGCAGGCCGAGCTCGGTGTGGAGCGCCACCCCGCGGGCCTCGGCCTCGCGCCGGCGAGCGTCGGACTCCACGCGGGCGGCGCGGGCCCGCGCGCCCTCGGCCTCGGCGCGCTGGCG
>SXJR01000233.1 GCA_005779305.1 Myxococcales bacterium | reverse complement strand
GGCTGCGGCTGCGGCTGCGGCTGCGGCTCCGGCTCCGGCACCGGCTCCTCCGCCATCACCACCCTGCCCTCGTGCCCGCCCATGCGCTCCTCTACCTCCGGCTCGATCGCCCGGACCTCCGCCGCGTCCGTACACCAGCGCTGCCCGCCCCCGATCTCCCGCCGTCCGCCGCCCGCCGCCCGCACCCGCACCCGCCCATGCGCGACGGCGACGCACGTGGTCCGTGCCTCGACCTCGACATCGAACAAGGTGCCGACGATCTCGACCAGCGCGTGCGGCGTGCGGATCCGCATCACGCCGCCGAGCGCACCGTCGTAGTCACCGCTCATGGCGCCGCGCTCGAGCTGAACCTCGACCACTTCGTCGACCCGATCGATCGTCAGCCGCGACGTGCCGTGGAGCGTCACCGCCGCCGCCGGCCCGAGCTGGGTGTGCACCGTCGCGCCATCCGGCACCTCGACCACCTGGGCATGGCCGCGCAGGCGAGCCTCGCCGCCACCGCCGCCGCGGGCGACGATCACGACCACGTACACCGCCCCGGCCAGCACCAGCGCGGCCACCACCAGCGCGACCGCCCGCCACGCGCGCGCGTACGCACGCCGCGCGGTCCGCTGAATCGACTCCGCGTCCTCGTCGTCGAGCGCCCGATCGAGCGCGCCCCAGATCCGCACCCGTCGCAGATCGTCGAGACGATCGTCGAGGCGCGCGGCCTGGTCGAGATTCGCGTCGCCGATGGGCCCCTCGACGCAGGTCACGACGCGTCCTCCTCGGCCACACCGAGCAGCGCGGTGAGCTCACGCAGCCCGTGCTGGGCGCGCTTCTTGGCGGTGTCGGCGCTGGCCGCCACGATCGCACCGATCTCCTCGAACGGCAGTCCCTCGACCACGCGCAGGAGCAGGGCGATGCGTTTCCTCGGCTTGATCCGGTCGAGCGCCGCCAGCACCCGCGCCAGCTCGCGCGCGCGCTGGGTGCGCACCTCGGGACCGACGTCGGCGCTGATCAGCGCCTCGAGCGCGCCGGCGTCGAGCGAATCGCTCGGCCGGCGGCGACGGCGGCGCAGGTGATCGAACGCCACGTTGGCCGTGATGCGGTGGAGCAACGTCGACAGCGCGGCCTCGCCGCGGAAGCCCGGCAGGGCCCGGTACAGGCCCAGGAACACCTCCTGCACCAGATCGTCGCGCTCCGGCACCGGGCCGACCAGCCGCGACACCCGCGCGAACACCCGCGTCACGTGCCGCCGGTAGAGGAGCTCGAAGGCGGCGCGATCGCCGCCGCGGACCCGCGCCACCAGCGCCCGATCGCCGTCGACACCGTCGCCGTGGTGGTCGTCGTCAGGGGTCGGGCGCACGCCGTCGGCGATCGCGCCGACCACGAGGCCGAGCGCCCACGGCGTCACGATCCACCTCCCCACGCGCCGCCGAGCGCGATCCACGGCCGGTAGCGGCCGGTGTCGAGCACGGTGACACCGTCGAGCCGGTACTCGGTGCGCGTGGCCAGGACGTCGAAGCCGACGCGCAACATCAGGTCGACGCCGGTCCACCCGGCGACCAGCACCCTCCCGGCCACGAAGCCCCCGAGCAGCGCGCTGCGATCCCCGTCACCGGCGCCGTCATCGACGCGGAGCGTGTACGGCTCGACGATCGCACCGGTGGCGAGCGCAGCGCGATCACCGACGATCACGCCGACCCGCAGCGGGACCGCGAGCGTACGGATCGGCGCGGTCTCGGTCCGCTCCGGCACAGACGCGACCGCGACGCCCAGCTCGAGCGTCCAGCGCGCGCGGGTACCATCGGCGAACCCGCGCTCCAGGCCGACGCTCACACCCAGGCCCTGGGCGGCGTGGGGCGCGATGGCCTGCCCGGCCGCGACGGTCACGCTCCAGGGCCGCTGCGGCCGTGGCGGCTCGAAGGCGGCGACGATCGACGGGCCCGACCCGACCTCGATCCGACCCGGGCCATCGAAGGCCAGGCCAGCGGCGACCAGCGCGACCACGCGCGCTGCCGCCACGCCACGCTCGGCCCCCAGAACGATCGATCGGGATCGACCATCGACGGTGACCGTGATGCTGGGGGCGTCAGCCGTCACGTCCACCCGGTGCTCGGGACCGAGCCGGAGTCGCAGCGCTTCCTCGAGCTCGACGCGCGAGAAGGGCGCCACGCCTGCCACCCGGAGCGCCGGGCCTCCCTCGGCATGTGCCAGCGCCGTCGCGCACGCCAGTGCGGCGACGATCACGGCGCTCGAACGGAGGGGACCCACGCCCGAGCTTAGTCGCCGGCGTGGGCCGCCACGGGAAAAACCCGCGCCCGCAACGGCCGTGCCGAAAATGCCGCGAGCGGCAGTCGCCTGCCGCTCGCTCGTGACGTCGTACCTGCGGTTCAGCGGCTGCCCGTCGGGCGGAGCTGGAACGGGTACTTGATGGGGTAGATGCCGTCGTCGCCGACCTTGGGGAACTTGATGTTGGAGACCACCGAGGCGATGCAGCTCGAGACCGTCGCGTCGACGCCGCTCGCGTTTGACTGGATCACGCGGCCGTTGCCGTTGAGGGTGAAGTTCACGGTGACGGTGCCCTCGAGGGAAGGGTTGGCGAGCAGCTCCTTCTCGTAGCAGTAGCTGATCTTCTCGATGTTGCGCTTCACGTAGCGGCGGATGATCTCCTTGTCGAGGCACGGGGTGTCGGCGGTGCAGGCGACCGGCGGGCCGAGCTTCACCGGCGGGACCTTGGCGACGCGGTCACCGGGGCGGCCGGGACCACCGGGGCGGCGGCTGAACGGACCGGCGTAGTCGCGACCCTCCCAGCCGCTGGTGGCGTAGGGACCGGCGTGGATGCCGTCGCAGTTCTTGCCGTCGGGGGTGCCGCAGCCGAAGCCGTCACCCTTCACGCCCGTGCCGAACGTGCCGGTCGGCGAACCGGTGCCGCCACCGTCGATGATGCCGCCGGTGATGTCGATGTCCTCGAAGCCCGAGGCGATGCTGCCGCCCTCGTAGATGCGGATCGGGCTGCTCATCGCGGCGAGCACGCCGGCCGTGGCCGCCGCCTCGATCGCCTCGCGGCGAGCGAGCTGCGCGTTGAGGTCGCGGTTCTTCACGCTGAGCTTGCCCGGGGTCGGGTTGGGCTCGTCCTTGCCAAGGGTGCCGGTGGTCAGGGCCATCGACACGATCCGGCTGGCCATGCCGCCGTTCTCGCCGTCCTGCTCGTCGGTCGGGTCGGACTCCTCGGGGTTGGGAGCTTCGAAGCCGTTGATCGACGCCAGCACGCTGGTGGTCTCGTCGGGGTGGAGCTCGGTCTGGGCCGTGTCCTGCGACGGCGGCACCGCGTTGAGCACCGCGAGCACGCCGAGGTGCACGAGCGCCGAGGCGGCGACGAACGACAGGACCTGGCGATCGGCGACGAACGGGGTCGGGGTCGCGGTCTTGGCCGGCGTCTGGACGCCGCGCAGGTGGAAGGTGGTGGTGCCGAGCGACGCCTTGATGTGGGTGTCGATCGACATCGGCACGCTGGTGTGACCGGCCGCGGTGAGCGACTCGATCGACGTCACGTTCGAGCCGCGGCGAACCTCGCCCGTGAGGCCCATCAGGTTGGCGCGGAAGCCGCCGGCGCCGTCGGAGGCGACCAGGGTCAGGTCGTGGGCGCCGGCGAGCGGGACGTCGACGCCGTCGGCCTGACCGACGCGCAGCGTGGTGCGGGCCTGCTCGCGGCGGCGGAGGAGACCGGTGGCGACCAGGCCGAGACCGACGATGGCGCCACCGAGGGCGGCGACGTCGGCGCCCGTCGAGTGGCTCGAGGGCCGGAACGCCCACGCCGGCTTGCCGTCGGCCATCCACTTGTCACGCGCCTGGGCGTCGCTGCGCGCGCTCATGACGCCAGCGCCGAAGGTCAGCACCGAGCCGGCGAGCAGCGCGGCGCCGATCGAGAGGCAGCGCGCGCCGCTGCCACGCTTGCTGGCGCCGACGCCGAGGTGGTCGATCGACACCACCGAGGTGCCGAGCTGGGTGACCACCTCCACCGAGGGAGCGGGAGTCGCCATCGCGGGCGGGGTGGGAGGAGTGGCAGGAGCAGAGGTGGGAGACTTGGGCAGACCGGTAGACATGGCGTCCTCCAGAGAGGGCGATTCCGGGCGCCAAAGTCGGCTCGACCAGACGGTCGCGCCCAAGCGCCGGGCGACGTCGGGGCCCCGTTGGCCCATCGTCGTCGCTCGTGAACATGGACAGCGGCCGTCTCGGACGGTTCCGAAAAAAAGCAAGACATCCCGCGCACAAGGACGCGAGATGTAGGTGCAACCGAACGCGCGGACCGTTGTCCGCGCGCGCGTCATTCACTCGGGGAGCGACTTGATCCGCTGCGGCTCGGGCACGCCGCCAAGCGCGCGGTCGTAGTTCTCGTGGCACTCGAAGCAGTAGTTCGCCCGATGCGACGGCGTCCGCCAGTAGATGGGGCCGCCCAGCTTCTTCGTCCACGCCGCCGAGGGCGCGGCCCAGTGGATCGCGTAGTACCAGTCGCCCTGCTCGGGAGCGAAGCCGGGCGGCTTCTTCTCCATGACGAAGAGCGGGCCCGGTGAGCCATCGGGCTCCTGCGAGGTCTTCACCAGCACGGTGCCGATCGGGATCTCCGCGTTCTCGTCCAGGTACGCGGCGGCGCCCATCGGGTTGACGTAGGTGTCGACCAGGCGGCCGCCGTGGGTCTCGGACGAGACCGGCGTCGTGTTCATCTTCACGTACGTCGCCCAGTCGGCGCCGATCTCGAGCGGCCCGAACTCGGCGCCGTTGTCGGACGACATGGTCATCGACTCCGACATCATCTTGTCCATCGTGGACATACCGTCCTCGCCACCTCCGCCTGTGGCGGCTTGCTGCTTGCCGCCACAGGCGGCGATGACGACGATTCCGGCCCAGAGGAGCTTCGACATGGCTCGCCTACGTCCGTAGCCAGCCGCGGTTACGGTCACGGCTTCGCTGGCGGCTGGACGATCGAGAACACCGCGCCCTGCGGGTCCTCGAGCACGGCGATGCGGCCGTAGGGCGTGTCGAAGGCCGGCACGCAGACCTTGCCGCCCAGCTCGCCAACCCGCGCGCACGACGCGTCGGTCGAGGCCACGGCGAAGTACACCATCCAGTGCGGCGGCACGCTCTCGGGCCAGTGCTGGTCCATCTGCAGCACGCCACCGACGGTCTTGTCGCCCTTGTGGAGCGTCTTGTACTCCATGCCCGGCGCGTCGAGCTTCTTGACCTCGAGATCGAAGACCTTGGCGTAGAACTCGGCGGCCTTGCCGCCGTCGCGGGTGTTGACCTCGCACCAGGTCATGGCGCCGGGCTCGTCGATCACCTGGGCGCCCTGGTGGCGCTTGCCCTGCCAGATGCCGAACACGGCCCCGGTGGGATCGGAGGCGACCGCCATGCGGCCCTCCTCCATGATGTCCATCGTTGGCGTGACGACGTTTCCGACCAGCTCGCGCAACCGCATGAGCGTGTTGTCGAGATCCTCGGTGATGAAGTAGACGCTCCACACCGGCGGCATGGTGACGCCGGGCGGAGCTGAACCGAGGCCGCCGGCGTTGCGACCGCCGAGCTTGCACATGGTGTAGTGACCGAGCTCGACCGGGCCGACGTCGAACGTCCAGCCGAAGAACGCGCCGTAGAACGCGCGCGCAGCCTCCGGATCGGTGGTCATCAGATCGAACCAGCCCACGCTGCCCGCAGGATGCTTGTCGACGGTCGTCATCGTTCCCTCCTCGAGTGCGCTGTATCACGAGTTCATTGCCCGTGGCGGCCCCGGAGGTCGCCGCCGCTGACCCACAAGCCCGACCCGTGACGGCTAGCGACCGAGCGCCTCGACGGCGGCGCGAATATCAGCGGTCCAGGCCCCGAACGACTGCGTGCCCGCGTCCCAGAACAACGTGCGCTCGCCGGTGCGCGAATACACGAACGTGTCGTGCTTCACAGCCCCCGGCTCCATCTCCACCCAGGCGGTGCGGAGCCCGCTGGGATCGCGGAAGATCGGCACCGATGCGTGGGAGATGAAGTCAGTCGCGTTGACGTCCGACAGGAGCACGAACTGCACGCGATAGCCCTCGGCCAGCATGGCGTCGGACAGGGTCTCGAGGGTCCCAGCCTGGGACCGGCAGGCGCTTCAAAAACCTTCCACGAGCGTCACCACCACGGTGTGGTCGGTGTACGCGTCGAGCCCGTACGTCTGCCCGACCCGCGGGCTGAGCGGCTGGATGTCCTCGAGTCGCCACGTCGGTCGACTCACGCCACGAGCATCAGCGACCCGCGCGTCGAGGTCGCCACCGACGGCAGGAGCGTCGATCGCAGGCACGCCGCCCGGCTCGGTGGCGCTGCACGCGCCGGCCAGGGTGCCGAGCACGAGACCGAAGAACGCGAGCCGGGACCCGTACATGCGGTGCATGTTCGCACATACGCCGCCGGGCGGAAGAGTTACTTGCCGACCCCCGCGGACGCGCGCAGCGCGTCGACCACCTCGACGACCCTGAGCGCGTCGGTGCCCGTGAGCAAGGCGTGGCGCCGACCCTGCGCGTCGAACACTTCCACGACCGGTAGCCCGCCGACACCCTCCGGAAGGCGCGGCGCGTCGGAATCCGGCCACGCCGAGGCGTCCAACCGCTCGACCCGCACGTCGGGCCATCGCGCCTCGGCCGCTCGCAGCCGCGCGTCGATCTCGGCGCAGGGCGCGCACCAGGTCGCCCAGTAGTCGACGACGGTGATCGTGCCGGAACGCGGCCCGGCGCGACGGGGCGGCGGTCGCATTCGGTGGAGGAAGGAGAGCGCCGCGAAACCGCCGGTCGCCGGTACGAGCTGGTTGCCGGTCACGTCGGCGTGGAGCGGGATTCGGACCCCCGCCGCGATCGCCAGCCCGCTGGGCAGCGTCAGGCTCACCGACGGCGTCGCGGTGAGCTGCCAGCCACCGGCGTTGGCGGACGTGAGGCGCTCGCCGCCGAACGGATCGGGTTCGGTGGCGCCGTCACGCCACTGCGCGTCAGCGGCGAGCTGCCAGGTCAGACGCGTTCCAGGCGACCACGTCGCGCCGGCGGTCAACCGCGCTTCCGTGCCCCAGGCGTAGCCATCGTCCGCACGATGCCCCGGACCACGCGCGCTCGTCTGCGCGAACGCCGCCACATCGTGGGGGACGGCGACCCGTGCGTCGGCCTCGACGAGCCACCACGACACGCCGCGCCCCAACGTCAGGTGCGCGGCCTCGGGCGGAAGGTTAGCCGCGCCGCTGCGCGCCACGTAGGGGGCCGTCGGTAACACCACGCCCGCGGCCAGCCCCACGCGGAGCCGTGGCCGCGGCAGCCACGGCTCGAGCCCCTGACGCAAACGCAGCTCGAGATCTCCGATGCTCCGGTCGGTGCGCATGCCGGCGATGGTTCGGGTTACCAGGCGACCAAACGGCAGCTGTGCGTCGAATGAGGTCGCGGTCGGCGCGGCGGCGGTGGCTTGAAGCGTACCGAGGTGGAGATCGATCGCGAGCTGGCTCGGGTTGGGGGCGGTGGCCGATCCTTGCTGCAGACGGTCGAACGGGATGAACGTGAAGCCCAGGCGCGCGCGGAGCCACCACGCTCGCTGGGCGGCATCGGTCGTGGCGTCGGTCGCTCCGCCCGGGAGCGAGGGGTTCACTCAAGTCGTGCACTGCGCGCGCGCGCGCGCCGTCCCGGTGACGAGCGCGGCGGTGGCGAAGGCCGTGACGACAAGAGCGCGCGTCGACATCATGGCGAGTCTACGCCCCAACCGGGCGGCGGTTTCAGCTCTCTCGAATCAGTGGCCGCTGAGCCTTCGGCCACATGTGGGGGACGTCGGGGCCGGTCCCGCTGCCGACCACAAGTCCGATCTCGCCGCCCGCGACGGTGAGGCCTCCCAACACTGGCGGCGACGGCGCGCCCTGCTAGGCTGCGCGCCCCGTGTCGGCGCCGGCCGTGAACCTGAGGACGCTGCTGGCCCTGGCCTGGCCGGTGGTGATCGCGCGCGCCACCCAGTCGGTGGTCGGTCTGTCGGACGCGCTCATGGTGGCGCCGCTCGGGGAGGACGCGCTGGCCGCGACCACCACCGCCGCGATCAACACGCTGGGTGCGGTGATCCTGCCCATGGGCACGGCGTTCATCGTGCAGAGCTTCGTGGCCCAGCTGGTCGGCAAGGGCCGCACCGGCGAGATCCGGGCCTACGCCTGGTACGGCCTCGCCATCGCCCTGGGGGCCCAGCTCGTCGCGCTGGCGGGCCTGCCGCTGCTGGGTCCGATCCTCGGCCTCTTCGATCACGAACCGGCCGTCGTCGCCCTGATGCACGACTACATGATCATCCGCCTCACCGCGGTGGGCGCCATGGTCGGCATGGAGGCGCTGGGCAACTGGTACGGCGGGCTCGGCAACACCCAGATGCAGATGCGGGCCGGCTTCCTCACGATGTTCACCAACATCGGCGGCAACTGGCTGCTCATCGAGGGCAACCTCGGCGCGCCCGCCATGGGCGTCGAGGGCGCGGCGCTGGCGTCGTCGATCGCGTCGTGGATCGGCTTCGGCTACCTGTTCCTGGCCTTCCGCCGTCGCTGGGGCGGCGTGCCACCCAGCGACGGGCCGACCCGCCTGGCCTGGCGCGAGCTGGTGCGGGTCCTCCGCTTCGGCCTACCCAACGGCTGCAACTGGTTCATGGAGTTCGGCGCCTTCGCGCTGTTCATCAACGTCGCCGTCGCCGACCTGGGCAAGACCACGCTGGCCGCGTTCAACGTGATCATCCAGGTCAACGGCGTCGCCTTCATGCCGGCGTTCGGCGTGGCCACTGCCGGCGCCATCCTCGCCGGCCAGAGCATCGGTGCCGGCGAGCACGGGCGGGTGTGGCCGATCGTCAGGCTCACCCTGATGGTCACCGCCGGCTGGATGGCCGCGCTGGGCCTGCTCTACACGATCATCCCGTCACAGGTGATGGGCCTGTTCGCCCAGGACGATCCGGAGACCGGCGTGAGCGCCGCCGCACTGGTCGCCGTGGGCGCACCCATGCTGGCGCTGTCGGCGGCGTGGCAGCTCTTCGACGCGGCCGCGCTCACCTTCGCCGAGACCCTGCGCGCCGCCGGCGACACCACCTGGTGCCTCCTGGCCCGCCTGGCCCTGGCCTGGCTCGGCTTCGTGCCGGTGTCGCTGCTGGTGGTCTTCGAGCTCGACGGCGGCAGCATGGCGATCATGGCCTGCCTCATCGGCTACCTGGCGGCGCTGGCGGTGACCATGGTCTGGCGCTTCCGCTCGGGCGCGTGGCGGCGCATCGAGCTCACCGAGCGCGAGCCCGAGCTGGTATAGACACGGACTCCCGTCCGATGCGTCGTTCGCCGCTGCTCCCGATCTTCCTGATCGTCCTCGTCGACGTCCTCGGACTCACGATCGTCATCCCGCTCCTGGCCATCTACGCCGAGAGCTACGGCGCGTCGCCGACGGTGGCGTCGCTGCTCATCCCGACCTTCGCGGTCTGCCAGCTGGTGGCGGGGCCGATCCTGGGCCGGCTGTCGGATCGCCACGGCCGCCGTCCCATCCTCCTGATCAGCCAGTTCGGCACGCTGCTCGGCTTCATCATGATGGCCGAGGCCCACGCGCTGTGGATGGTGTTCGCCGGCCGTGCCCTCGACGGCGCCACCGCCGGCAACCTCGCCGTGGCCCAGGCCTACATCGCCGATCACACGCCGCCGGAGAAACGCGCCCGCGCCTTCGGGCTCATCGGCATCGCCTTCGGGCTCGGCTTCATGGTCGGCCCGGCGGTGACGGCGTGGCTGTCGGGTTACGGCTACGCCGCGCCGTTCTGGGCGGCGGCGTCGCTGTCGGCGCTGTCGATCGCCGGCACCTGGTTCCTCCTGCCGCGCGATCTGCCGCCGGCGGCGGTGCAGGACGGCGCGGCCGGCCCCGGCGGCAAGCGCCTCGGCGTCCTCGACTGGGCCCAGTACGTCGAGTTCTTCAAGCGGCCGATGCTGGGCGGCCTCCTGCTCCAGTTCTTCGTCTACATGTTCGCGTTCACGCTCTTCACCGGCGGCTTCGCGCTGTTCGCGGAGCGTCACCTGGTGTGGGACGGTCACTACTTCACGCCGCGCGAGATCGGCTTCACCTTCGCCGGCGCCGGCCTGGTCGGCGCGCTGGTGCAGGGCGGCCTCATGGGCAAGCTGGTGGCGCGCCTGGGCGAGCACGGCCTCGCCGTCGCCGGCTTCGCGACGCTCGCCGCCGGTTACGTCTTCCTGGGCCTGGCCGACACCATCACGCTCCTCGCCGTGTCGACGGCGCTGTCGGCGTTCGGCGGCTCGGTGGTGCGGCCGACCCTGACCAGCCTGGTGACCCAGCTCGCCTCGCGCGGCGAGCAGGGCGTGGTCCTCGGCCTCACCCAGTCGCTGTCGTCGGTCGCCGCGATCTGCGCGCCGCCCATCGCCGGCGTCTTGATCGAGCACGACCTCGGCCGCGCCTGGGCCTGGCTCGCCGCCGCCGTCGCCGCCCTCGGTTTCCTGCTCGCGCCCATCGGCACCGCCCGCGCCCAGCGCGTGATCAGCGAGCGCAAGGCCGCTCAGGGCTGATCGAACAGCTCGTCCCTCGAACTACATCGCCGCCTGGAACAGTGCCCACATCTCGGCTGGAGCAACCGACGGCCACACGTGACCACCGCTGTGAAAGCACCACTCGACCGGTGCAAGGGAGCACGTGCCCATCTCGCAAATCGACCCAGGAGCAACCGGTTCGTCGGGCCCCTGACACCCACCGAGCCATCGCCATGTCTCGTACGAATCCTGCCCATAGGAGGGAGCGATCAGGAAGTCGTTGACCCCGTGCATGATGGCCGCGGGGATCGGGCCGCGGCAGTCATCCCCGTTCCCCGGCGCACCGGGTCGCCCAGGCCCACCTCCGGCGACCGGCGCGATCGCCGTGACGCTACCGGGTTCCGAGCCACCACGCAGACATCCCAGCTTGTTGGTCAAGTAGGCACCAAACTCATAGCCGGTGCTGAAGGTCGGTCCGACACAGAAGTCCGCACGCAGGCGTTCCGACAGCGCGTCGTAGAACGCGACATCGACCCCATCGGGTTCGAGATCCCAACCTCGCTCCGTTCCGGCCAGCCCCTGCGGGTAGACAAAGATCGCAGGAACGGGCGCTGCGGCCTCGATCATGAACATGGCCCGCGCCTCCGCCGCTGTGCGCCCGCTGTCGTGCCACGCGAAAACGAGCGGCGTCTGCTGGTTCGGATCGTAGTTCGCCGGCACGAACAGCACGTACGTGCGCTCGACGCCGTCAACCGTGATGGTCAGCGTCTGGACCCCCGGAGTCAGAGGATCACCGCACCCATTGTCGTCGTGGCCATCGTTACCGTCACAGGAGACGAGTGCCAGCGCGACGACCAGGAGTGCGCGGTGCATTGGCCGCGAGGATATCAGGGCGTGGCCTGAAACAGCGCCCAGGCGGCGCCGGCGGCGAAGCTGGGCCAGCCGTGGCCGCCGAACGCGGTGTCGGTGTGGGCGCACCAGCGGATGGCGCGGCCGCCGTCGCAGCCGTCGTAGGCGACGCAGGGCGAGGGCGTGATCGCGGTCGAGGTGGCGTCGCAGCCGGCCTCGGCGAGCCAGTGATCACGCGAGCCCTGGCCCTCGGCGTAGGGCACGACCGAGTCGCTCATGCCGTGCATGATCACCGCCGACACCGGATCGCCCGGGCAGGTGCCGAACGGTCCGCCGCCGGCGACGGGGGCGATGGCGCGGACCTCGCCGGGATCGACGCCGCCGCGATAGCAGGCGACCGAGTTGCTCATGTAGCCGCCGAAGCTGTGGCCCATGCTGTAGGCCGAGCCGACGCAGTAGGTGCTGCGCAGCCGTGCCGAGAGCGCGTCGTAGAAGGCGAGGTCGCGGCCGGCGGCGGTGAGGATCCAGCCGGTGTCGTTGGGATCGGCCGAGACCGACAGGCCCTGCGGATAGACGATGATCGCGGCGCCGGCGGCGGCGGTCTCGATGCCGAAGTACGCGCGCGCGTTGGCGGCGGTGCCGGTGCGGCCGTGCCACGCGAAGATGAGCGGCGTCGGGTTGGCGGGGTTGTAGCCGGCCGGCACGAACAGGACGTAGGTGCGGGCGGCGCCGGCCACGTCGATGGTCCCGTTCTGGACACCGGTCGGCTGGGTCGTGCCGCAGCCGCCGCTGGGCGCCGCGTCGATGACCAGGCCACCGTCGCCATCGCCGCCGCCGTCGCCATCGCCGCCGCCGTCGCCATCACCGCCGCCACCGTCGTCACCACCGCCGCAGGCCGCGAGCATCAACGCGAGGAGGACGGCGCGGCGCATGGCCGGCAGTCTATCAGCCGGCCCAGCCGCGCAGGACCGATTCGGTGGCGTCGTCGGCCGGGAAGTAGCTCTCGATGCGCAGCTCCTCGGCGGTGACGTCGAGGGGCGTGCCCAGCGTGGTCAGCATCGTGAACATCCGCAGCTCGAGCGGGCCGCGGCGCAGGTGCACGGTGGCGAAGGGCGTGAGCGCGCCGGTGAGCTGGGCCTTGTGCCAGTGAGCGGGCACGCCGGGCTGGGCCAGCACCTTGGCGAGCAGCTCGGCGAGCTGGGCGTCGCGCGGTGAGGCCGCCAGCTCGCGGTGCAGGCGCTCGACCAGGTGGCCGGCGAGGTCCTCCCAGTCGACGATGAACGGCTTCCAGCCGTCGGGGTGGACCAGCGCCAGCATGGCGTTGCCGGCGACCTCGGCCGGCATCGCCGGCGGCATGAAGGCGGCGAGCATGCGCTGGGCGCCGTTGTTGAGGCGCAGCACGTTCCACAGCCGATCGACGACGATCGCCGGGAACGGCTCCTGCTGGCGCAGCACGTGATCGAGCGCGCGGCGGACCACGGTGAGCTCGTCGCCGTCGAGCGGCGAGGCCGGATACCGCGGGGCCAGGCCGGCGGCGAGCAAGAGGTGGTTCTGATCGCGCAGCGGCACCTCGAGCGCGCCGGCGAGCGCGAGCAGGACGTCCTTGCCCGGGTTCGAGCGGCCGGTCTCGATGAACGAGAGATGCCGGGTGGAGACGCCGGCGCGCGCCGCCAGCCGTTCCTGGCTCAACCCACGCGCGTCGCGCCACGAGCGCAGCAGACCACCGACGTGAGGTTCCGCAGACATGGCTTGATCCTAGACCGGCGCCGCGGCGTGGCCATTACCTGGGACGTAATGGCGGCGCCGCGCGCGGCGATGCACGGTGGCCGCATGAAGCACGTCGCCCTGCCCCTCATCGTCCTGGTCGCCTTCACCGCCTTCTCGCTCTGGGTCACCGCCACCGAGGGCTACCTCGGGTTCCTGATCCTCGCCCGCGACGAGCCATGGGGCCTGCAGGTCTTGCTCGACGTCGCCATCGCCTGCGTCCTCTACTCGACGTGGATGGTGCGCGACGCACGCGCCCGCGCCCTACCGGTGAAGCCGTACCTCGCGGCCATGCTCTTCCTCGGCTCGATCGGCGCCCTCGCCTACCTGGTCCACCGCGGCCTGCGCGTGGCGGCCGACGAGAAGAAGGGTCAGAGCCGGCCGTACGCGTTGTCGCGGGCGCCGCTGACGCCGTAGATCTCGGGATCGGGGTGGTTGTCGGGGCCGCGCGCCGCGGCGCGGCGATCGGCGTGCTCGTTCATGTACTTGACGATGTTGTTCCACGAGTAGAGCCGCGCCGACCGCTTGGCGTGGACCTTGGCGGCGCCGGTGAAGAGCTGGTCGTAGAGCACCACCGCGGTGTGCTCCGAGCCGGTGATGCCGGGCTCGGTGTTGTTGATGACATCGGTGAGCGCGTAGCCGGTGGGGTCGGCCTCGGTCGCCTTGTTGCGGAAGATCTGCTTGGTGTAGTAGGCGTACGACCAGCACGCGTCCATGAAGATGATCTGGTAGGTGGCGTCGGGGTACGCGCTCTTCTCGTCGAGGACGGTGAGCGAGCCGTAGAAGGCGTGGCCGTTGTAGTAGATGACCTCGTTGCGCTTCATGATGTCGCGGAAGGCCTGGTTGGACAGGTCGCGATCGACGGTGTCGGCGAAGCTCCGCGGGTTCCACATCTCGATCTCGACGACCAGGCCGCCGGTGTAGGTCTTGGCCATGCGGTGACCCTTGCTGCCCTCGAGCTGCGCGGTCACGCGGAAGCCCTTCTGGCGGAACGACGAGGTCATCGCGTTGAACGAGATGAAGCCCCAGTCGTTGGACTGCAGCTCGCCGTGCTCGATCTGGCCGAAGATGATGCCCATGGTCACCTTCTTGTCGGCGACCAGGCGGTCGTACTCGGGGTAGGCGGTGGGCGCGTCGAGCGAGCTGCGGATCTCGTAGTGAGCGGTGACCAGGTCGCCTGCGCCCAGCGGGCAGCCGACGCGGGCCGGGTCGAAGTAGTAGAAGAGGTTGTGGGCGCCGAGGTCGGCGACCGGCACGACGGCGTTGGGATCGTCGGGGTCGGTGGCGCACTTGTTGGAGATGCGCTCGAGCAGGCCGGCCGGCATCAGCGGCAGCCTGGGCTCGACCACCTTGCCGACCAGATCGGCCGGCTTGAGGCCCTGGGCCTCGAGCTCCTTGAACTTGACCAGGGACTCGACCGTGACCTCGTACGCGAGCTCGAGCCCGCCGTCGATCACGGTGACCGCCGAGAACGTGGGCGAGCCTCCTTCGAGGTTGAGGTTGAGCTTCTCGATCTTGAGCGCGTTGCGCGCGTACTTGATCTGCTCGGTGACCTGACCGGTGATGTCGCGGTGGGTCCAGCTCGACGGCTCGGCCTTGATGGCGGCGGCGAGGGTGGCCAGCTCGGCGGCGGTCTTGCCGGGGACGGCGACCCGGACCTTGCCGGTGAAGACGGCGTTCATCTCGGCGGCGCGGCTGCCGATGTACGCGGTGTCCTCCTTGCCGTCGGCGAAGGACTCGAAGCCGGGCATGTCGACGTCCTCCTCGCCGGACGTGGCGCAGGCGGAGGTGAGGGCGGCGGTGGCGAGGAGGAGGGCGGAGGGGATGGCCGGGAGGAGGCGCATGGACGCCTGTTCAGCAGCGGCCGTGCCACTGCCGCTGTTCGCGATTCCGGTGAGTTGCGTGCCGGCAGGCTGGCGGATCGATTCGCCATGGCGGCAAGGGCCGCCGCTGATGTCCGCGGTCGGCAACCGAAAGTTCTGCCTGGCGCTCCCTGGTACGGTCGGGAGATGGAGACGCTCTATCGGCGGCCGCTGCCCGGCGACGCCATCGCGTTCGCCTCGCCCGAGGGACAGCGGCTGTTCGCCGAGGCCCTGGCCAGCGGCGGCCTCGGCGGCTACTTCGCCCTCGCCGAGCAGTACCAGACCCAGTCCGATCCGGCGTTCTGCGGGCTGGGCTCGCTGGTGGTCGCGCTCAACGCGCTGGCGATCGATCCGGGCCGGCTGTGGAAGGGCCCGTGGCGGTGGTTCAGCGAGGAGCTGCTCGACTGCTGCGTGTCGCTCGAGCAGGTGCGCAGCGAGGGCGTCGATCTCGACACGCTCGGCTGTCTCGCCCGCTGCAACGGCGGCGAGACCACGGTGGTGCGACCCGAGCCCGGCGAGGCGGCGGTCGACGCGCTGCGCGCGGCGGTGGTGCGGGCGTCGCGCGGCCCCGGCGAGGTGATCATCGCCGCCTACGATCGCGTCACCCTGGGGCAGACCGGCGCGGGCCACTTCTCGCCGATCGGCGGCTACCACACGGCCAGCGATCACGTGCTGGTGCTCGACGTGGCGCGCTTCAAGTATCCGCCTCACTGGGTGCCGCTGCCGCGGCTGGTGGAGGCCATGCGACCGCTCGATCCGGTCACCGGGCGCCCGCGCGGCTGGATCGCGGTGCGCCGGCGCGACGGCGACCACGGCGTGATGCTGTCGCTGGCCTGCGCCGGCGCCTCGTGGCCGCAGGTGGCGCGCCGGCTGCGCGAGGCCCTGTCGTGGAGCTGGCCCGAGGACACCGAGGTCGCCGCGGTCGCGGCGTCGCTGGTCGGGCTCACCGAACACTGCGTGGCGCGCCACGCCGAGACCGACGATCACGCCGCCGCCATCGACCAGGTGCTGGGCGCGCTGCGCGCCACCGAGGCCCACCGCCTGGCCTCCGCCGTGGCCAGCGGCACCAGCGCCGACGCCACGGCGGCGCTCCTGCTCCTGCTGGCGCGGGTTCACCGGCCCGGCGGCGGGAGGCTCTCGGACGCACTGACCCGGCTCGACGCCGAGGCCGCGCGCATTCCGGCGCTCGCCGCCGAGCTCGATCGATTGACCGCGCAGAGCGAGGCCTTGCGCGCCACGTGGAGCACCGCGTAGGCCAGGCCGGGGCCGTAGACCAGGTCACCGGCGAGCGGGGCCAGATCGACCCAGGCCGCGGCGCCGCGGCGCTCGAGGTCGGCGACCAGCCACGGCTCGATCGCCAGCTTGGCCAGGCTCGACGCGGCGACGGCCGAGGCCACGCGCGCGATCATGCGCACCTCGGCGCCGCGCTCGCCGACCCGCACGCGATCCGACGCGAGCAGGTCGGCGAGCATCCAGCGCGAGTAGCCGACGTAGAGGATGGGGATCGAGACCAGCAGCCGGATCGCGGTCGGCGCGGCCCCGGTGGCGCCGAGCCGGCGGGAGATCGCGAACGCGGCCAGGCTGGCGACGACGGCGATGCCGCCGACCACGGCGAAGCGGAGCGGACGGGAGGCGGAGAGCTCGGTGAGCCGGGCACGGGCACGGGCACGGGCACCAGGATCAGGCGGCGACACGGCTGCCTCCTGTGTTCAGGCCGAGCGACGACAGGGTCGCGGCGACGCGGCGGCCGCGCTGCTCGAGCTCGTCGGCGTCGAGGCGCAGGACGTGCTCGCCGTCGGCCTGGTAGCGACCCTTGTTGGCGGCGCGCCACAACGTCCACAGCTCGCCCATCCACGCCATCACCTCGGCCTTCTCGGCCGCGGTCGCCTTCGGCACCACGTGCTCGAGGTAGAGCACGCCGAAGCCGGCGTGGCGCGACTCGTCGGCGGCGATGCGGGTGTTGATCTGCTTGAACAGCGGGCACGGCAGCATGGCGATCCGGCGCTGCTGCTGGTGGAGCGCTTCATGCTCCATCATCACGTTGAGCGCGGCCACGCGGCCCCAGGTCGGGCCGGTCCAGGCGTCGGCGACGGCGAAGACCTCGCCCAGGCCGGGATCGAGCGGCTTCATGTCACCCAGGCGCTCGAGATACCCGCGATAGACCTGCGCGTGGCGATCCTCGTCGACGATCTGGGTGGCAAGGAAGTCGCGGGCCTCGCGCTCGGGCAGCTCGACCATCATCTTGGCCAGCGCGCCGAGCGCGACCTGCTCGGCCCAGAACAACTGGCTGACCATGTCGACGTAGACCTCGGCGCGCACGCCGGCGGGCCCGACCACGGGCGTCCACCAGTCGAGCGCGCGAGCCTGCCACGCGCGAGCGCGGGCCTTGGCGGCGAGCCGGGTGATCTTGTCGAGCGACGGGTTCCGGTTCATGGCGTTCTCCTGCATCACGCAGCCACCGCGCGGATGACCTCGCGGAAGGCGCGAATCTCGTCGGCGATGCCGGGCAGCGTGCGCAAGAGGTCGCGGCCGCCGACGGTGCGGCTGTGGGCGAAGCCGCCCAGGCGGATGGTGCGCGCACGTGGCAGCGCGGTGGCGAGCGCGTCGAGCTGGGCGATGGGCATCACGCTGTCGGTGACGCCGTGCACGGCGACCACGTCGGCCCGGATCGTCGCGACGTGCGGGCGCCAGTCGAGGTGGTCGTAGGCGCCGCTGGCCAGGGCGTGGGCGACGAGCGCATGGCCGCCCGGGATCACGCCGCAGCCGGTGAGGAAGAGCTCGCGGTCGCGCAGATCGACCTCGCGGGCCAGCTCGCGGGCGGCGGCGTGGTGGGCGGTGGCGCCTGGCTTCTTCCAGGCGTCGCGCGCCCAGGCCGTGCGCACGAACCAGCGCCACGCGTCGACCAGGCGTGCCCGCGCGTGGATCTCGACCGGCAGATGATCGAGGAAGCTGACGAACGCGACCGCCTGGTTGAGCGGATCGCGCGGCTCGGCGTCGGCGCCGCACAGGGACGCGATCATGGCGACCGGATCGGCGTAGCCCCCGATCACCACCACGCGCTGGATGGCGGCGGCGGTGGCCGGCGCCGCGGCCAGGCGCAGCGCCGCCAGGGCGCCCACCGAAACGCTGGCGACGTTGACCGCCAGCCCCCGCGCCGCCGGATCGGCGACGAGCGCGGCGTGGGCGCGCGCGAGCGTGCGGATCGCGCCGGAACCGAGGCGCAGGTCGCACAGCTCGGGCGAACGCGGCGACATCACCACGGCGCCAGTCGACGCCAGCACCGCCGCGAAGCGGTCCATGCGCGGATCGTCGGGGCCGTCGTGGTGGCAGCCGGGCGAGATCAGCCACGCGCTGCGCGGCGCGCGATCGGCCGGCGCGTAGACATACGATGGGCCGCTGCCGTCCAGCGCGACGGCGCGGCGGCGGATGCCGGCGGGCCGGGCGGCGCGGGGCGACCACGGGCCCAGCCACCAGGCCAGGCGCGCGAAGCGGATGAGATCGGAGTCGTTGTCCATGGTGAGCTCCTCGGGCATCGCGATCGGGCTCAGGCCGCCACCGGCAGCTCGACCAGGCCGAGCTGGGCGGCGGTGAAGGCCACGCGCTCGCGGTTGTCGATGCGGTGCACCTGGTAGCGACCGACGAGGTGGCGGCTGCCAGGCAGCCCCAGGCCCTCGGGGAAGTCCATGCCGAAGTGCTTGTACACGCCGGCGAGGCGGTGATCCGACGAGTAGAAGTAGAGGACGTCGAGCTCCTGCTCGCTGGCGCGGCGGGCGACGCCGACGAACGCCGAGCGCAGCGCGGCGAGGCCGGCGTGATCGTCGCGGATGGCGACCGCGTGCACCAGGCCGCGGCGCGCGCGCGCGCCCCACTCGCTGCGCGGCAGGTCGGGCAGCGTGGCGTCGAGGCGGCGGCCGACGGCGTGCGACGTGAGCGGGCGCACCGCGTAGATGCCGACCGGCTCGTAGCCGCGATCATGGGTGACGCCGATCGTGTGCACGAACGGATCGGCCAGGTCGGCGCGGAGCACGGCGGACGACGTGACCAGCTCGTCGTGCGTGGCGCGCGCGGCGGCCGCATCGGACATCCCCATCACGTCGCGCCAGTAACGATGGAAGCAGCGCGCGAAGCGCTGGTCGGCCGAGAACAGTTGATCGATGAGGGTGGTGGCGGTGGCGCGGGGCAGGCGGCAAAGCGGCATCTCGGTGTAGCGGGGCTGGGACATGGCGAACCTCGTTTGCCCCGACGTGGTTGCAAGGCCGATGCCGATTGGTTGGACCATTGGATGTGTCCGATTCCCAAGCAACTGAAGCTGCTTGGGTGCGCAGTCTTTGACGCATCCAACCAGCACTCCCGCGCCGGTTCGCCAGGTTGCGCGCCGAGGTGGTGGAACGCCGCGCGGCGCATGCGTTGCACCAGTGCGCCGCGATGGCTTCACCGTATCCCTGGCACTACGACCTGCGCTGGCCCTGGTTGCACCTGCGTCCCTCGATGCGTGCGCACGTGGAGCTGCCGCGACGACCGCTGGCGGCGCGCTTCGGTGCGGCGCGATCGATCCGGCGCGTGATCATGTTCGGTGATCTGATGGGCCTGTCGGGCGATCGGGTGCCGACCGCGTCGCGCGCGGTGCAGGACACCTTCGCCCGCGCCGACCTGGTGATCGGCAACTGCGAGGCGCCGGTGGTGCGCGAGCACAATGATGCGCACGCGCGTTACCTCGCGAACCTGTCGCTGGGCAGCCAGTACCTGCGCGACTTCTTCGCCCGCTTCGCGGTCGACCCGGCGCGCTGCGTGCTGTCGATCGCCAACAACCACGCCGGCGACGCCGGCCTCGACGGCCTGCGCGAGACCGAGGCGCGGCTGGGCGCGCTCGGCATCCAGATCGCGGGCGTGCGCGACTCGCAGCCGGCGCCGCTGGTGGTGCGCGAGGTCGGTGGCCTGCGCCTGGGCATCGCGGCATGGACCACGTGGATGAACTCGCCGCTGCCGTCGGTGAGCGGCGTGGCCGGCGCGGCCGAGGCCGCCGCGGTCGACTGGCGGGCCCAGCGCGAGGCGCTCGGGCTCGACACCATCGTCGCGACGCCGCACTGGGAGTGGGAGTTCCAGCACGTGCCGCAGCCCGACACCGTCGCCGTGGCCCGCGGCCTCGCCGCCGCCGGCGTCGACGCCATCGCCGGACACCATCCCCACGTGATCCAGCCGCTGGCCTACCTGGGCGACGCAGCGCGGCCGGCGATCTGCGCGTTCAGCCTCGGCAACCTGTTCGCGCGCACGCTGACCTGGCCCCACCGGCTGGGCGCACTGCTCGAGCTCGAGCTGTCGGCCGATCACGACGACGCCGGCGGCCGCGGCCGGGTGATCGCCTACCGCATGCATCCGACGGTGCAGGTCGGCGACGGCGACCGCACCCGGGTCGTCATGCTGGCCGAGGCCCCCTCGCGCCTACGCACGCGCATCGAGCAGCGCCTCGACCGGCTGTTCACATCAGCTCGGTCTTCGCCTTGCCTTGCTGCTTGACCGCATGGGCGGCGCGCGCCGCCACGAACGAGCTGACCGCGTCGAGCAGTTGCTTGAGCTTGTCGTTCATCTCCGCCGCTGAGCTCCAGCGATCGTGCTTGCGCGCCGCCAGGCCGCGCATGACGATCTCGTCGAGGGCAGCCGGCACCGCCGGCACCAGCTCCGAGAGCGGGCGCGGCGGCCTGGCCCGATCGAAGCCCTCGAAGGGCAGCTCGCTGGTCAGCATCTCGTACAGGCTGACCGCGACCGCGAACAGATCGCAGCGGTGATCGATCTCGTCGCCAGAGAGCTGCTCGGGCGGCATGTAGGCCGGCGTCCCGGCGATCACGCTCTGCTTCTTGCCCTCGGTCAGGGACTTGGCCAGCCCGAAGTCCATGAGCTTCACCAGGCCGGCCGAGGTCCGCATGATGTTGGCCGGCTTGATGTCGCGGTGGACGATCTGTCGCTCGTGGGCGTACTCGAGCGCGTCGAGCACTTGCTTGACGATGCGCATGGCCTCGACGATGGTGAGGCCGATGCCTTCGGACATGAGCGACTCGACCGACTGCCCGTCGACGAACTCCATGCAGATGAAGGCGCGCCCCTGCAGGTAGCCGGTGTCGTGGATGGTCACGATGTTGGGATGGTTGAGGCCGGCCACGGCGCGGGCCTCGCGCTGGAACAGCTCGCGCACGCCGGCCTGGGTCGAGATCTCCTCGGACAGGAACTTGAGCGCGACGTCGCGGCCGAGCAGCTTGTCGTAGGCGCGATACACCACCGCCATGCCGCCGCGGCCGAGCTCACCGCGCAGCTCGTAGCGGTCTTGCCCCGGCGCGGCATCGTTCTCGGCCAGGCGCGAGCGCTTGCCCAGGGCCTGCTTCCAGGCCTGGATCTCCTCGGAGCGCTTCCAGGCATCGCGGTAGGCCGGCGAGGTCTCCTCGACCGCGTCGAACATCTCCAGCGCCTTGTCGTAGTTGCCGTGGCCCAGGTAGTAGAGGCCGAGCCGGTAGTAGACCTCGATGTTTCCGAGGTCGCAGGGCCGGTTGCCGGTGAACCGCTCGAGGGTCTCGAGCGAGGGCCCGTTGCGCGCCGCCTCGACCGCCGAGTCGGCGAGCAACGCCCGCTGCACCGGCGCCTGCTCGAGGCCGATGACCATGATCTCGGTCCGGATCACCGCCGACGGCGCGGCGTCGGCAGACGGCAGCTGCGACAGCTCGACCCGGCGGCGAAGCTGCTGAGCGGCGGCGTCGGCGACCTGGGCCGCGATCTTCTCGAGCTGGGCCTGATCGAGCAAGGACGGCGCCGCGCTGGGGCCTGGAACGGTCTTGGCCTTGGCCTCGGGCGGTTTGGCCTGCTTGACCTCGATGCGCAGGCTGCGCATGCGCTGCTCGACGTCGCGGTAGACACCGATCTCCGCGATGATCTCCTGGTAGAGTTCCTCGGCGCGATCGAGCTCGCCGGCCTTGGCCAGGAGGTTGGCGTGCTGGTAGTGCCACTCGGCGGTAGCCTTGGCCAGCGGCCGGGCCTGGATCTCGTGACCGACGTAAGTGAGCGCGACCTTCGGCGACAGCCCGGCGATGCGCTCGACGAAGCTCTCGGGCCGCGGCGACTTCTTGGCAACGTCGACCCAGGCCGTGGCCGCGCGCTCGAGCTCGCCGGCCAGCTCGTAGAGCTCGGCGGCGCGCTGGTGGTTGCCCTTGCGGGCCAGGAGCGGCGCGGCCCGCCCGGGCTGCCCGAGCACGTTGACGTAGAGGTGAATGGCCTCGTCGTCGAGCGAGGCATCGGCGTAGACATCGGCGGCGCGCGCGATATCACCATCACCGAGCAGCGCATCGGCGGCCTCGCGGGCCTTGCGCTGCAACTCGGCGCGCGCGACCTCGGACGAGTCGGCGGTGGCGGCGGCAGCGCGATACTCGGACTCGAGCACGCGCGCACGTGACTCCTGGGCCAGGGCCGCGGCCTTTGGTGCGCCCGGGCCTGGGGCCAGGCGCAAGCGGGTGCGCTTGAGCTCCTCCGCCTTGGGCTCCATGCCGGCGCGCTCGTAGAAGTGGACGGCGCGCTCCCAGTTGGTGGCGCGCTCGTAGAGCTCGGCGGCCTGACGCAGATCGCCGCGGCGCACCGCCACCGCCGCCGCGTTCTCGGGCTCCTGGGCGCGCAGGTACAGGTCGAAGGCCTGGCCCAGCTTGTTGTCTTCGACCGCCAGGCGCGCGGCCTCGCCGTAGCGGCCCTTCTTGGCCAGCTCCTCGATCTTCTTTTCGGTGCCCCCACCCTTCTTGAGACCTCGGACCAGCAGGACCACAACCAGCACCGCGGCGGCGATCGCGGCCAGGGCGGTCGGGCTCATCGGTCGACCCTCATGCCACCACCAGCAGGGCCTCGCTGGGCGAGATCAGGTTGCGGGCCATGAGCAACGAAGCGTAACGGCGGAACGGCGTGAGTGCGCCGGCCTCGGCCGCGTGCTTCTCGATGTCGCCGAGCGACATCCCCGCCATCATCATGTTGCGGGTGTTGTCCTTGAGCTCGAGGGCCTCGATCACGGCGACGCGGCCGCTGTAGCCAGTGCCGTTGCACTCGCCGCAGCCCACGGCGCGGGGCATGGCGATCGCCGCCGCCTTGTCGGCCAGGCCGCGGGCCGCGAGGCTCTCCAACATGATCGGCGGCGGCACGTCCGACTTGACACAGCGCGGGCACAGCTTGCGGGCCAGGCGCTGGATCAGGATCAGCGACACCGACTGGGCGATCAGCGTACGCGAGCAGCCCAGGTTCTCGAGGCGCTGGATGGCGGCGATGGCATTGTTGGCGTGCAACGACGTGAACAGGAGGTGGCCCGTCATCGCCGCCTCGAGCGCGAGGGTCGCGGTCTCGGGATCGCGGACCTCGCCGACCATCATGATATCCGGGTCATGCCGGAGCATTGAACGCAGGCCGGCGGCGAACGTCAACCCGATCGTCGGAGTTATCTGGATCTGCGTCACACCCTTCAACTGGTATTCGATCGG
>SXJR01000232.1 GCA_005779305.1 Myxococcales bacterium | reverse complement strand
TTGGGCGGGGTGCGGTTGATCTCGTCGGCCAGCACCATGTTGGCGAACACGGGACCACGCAGGAAGCGGAAGCCGCGCCGGCCGGTGGCGTGGTCCTCCTCGAGCACCTCGGTGCCGGTGATGTCGGCCGGCTTGAGGTCGGGCGTGAACTGGATGCGCTGGAAGCTGAGATTCAGGGTCTCGGCCAGGGTCGAGATGAGCAGGGTCTTGGCCAGCCCGGGCACACCGACGAACAGGCAGTGCCCGCGCGCGAACAGCGCGGTGAGCAGGTGCTCGACCACCTTGCGCTGGCCGACGATGCGCTTGTCGATCTCGCCGACGATCTGATCGTGGGCGTGGGCGATCTCGGCGACCGCGCGCAGATCATCGGCGTGCTGCTCGTCGGCCGTGCGCGCTTCCGGCGCCGGCGCGTCGATCATGTCGTCGACGCGGGTGACCTCGACGCCCGGCGGCGAGGCGACGAGCGTGGTCGGCGAGGTGTCGAGTTCGGAGGTGGCGCGGTAGGGCTTCATCGTCTTTAGTTGCGGAGGCGCTCGCAGGCGGCGCGTTCGCGGCGGGCGATCGCGCCGGCGCCGAGGTGATCGTAGGCGTCGGCCAGTCCACACCTTACCGCTGGATCGAACGGTGAGACACGCAGGGCCTGCTCGAACGCCGCTCGGGCGCCGGCGTGATCTCCTCCTGCCGCCAGGGCCACACCCAGGGTCACCGCCGGCACCGCGTCGTGCTCGTCGATCGCGACCAGCGGTCGGGCCAGGGCGATGGCCTTGTCGTGTTGCCCAAGCTCGACGTAGGTGCGGGCCAGCTTGCCGGCGACGTAGGGGTCGGAGGCGCCGGCGCCGGCTGCGGCCAGGGCCTTCTCGTACTCGATGGCTGCGGCGGCGATCATGCCGCGGGCGCGCAGCATGCCGCCGAGGCGGGCGAAGCGGCGGGCGCGCGTGTTGGCGACCTCGTCGACTCCGACGTTCTCGTCGTCGCCGCCGCCCTTGTCGAAGCGGACACGGCGGCCGTGGCTGCCGGCGGCGCGACCGGCCGAGAGATCGAGCGTGCGCAGATGCGCCTTCCAGTCGCGCTCGAGCTTGACCCAGGTCGTACCCAGCACCTCGCCCATGGCGCGGCGCGCACTCTTGCCGTCGCGCTGCAGCGCCAGAGCCTGGCGCAGGCCGGCATACCCGACCTTGCCGTGCATCCATCCCACCAGCGTGAAGACCTCGGCGTAGGCGAGGGCCGCGGCCTCCTGGCTGGGCAGCTTGGCCATCGACGGGTGCATGGCGTCGAGATCGATCAGCCGGCGCCGCGACAGGGCGCTGGCCAGGAGCTGCTGGTCGGTCGCCGGCAGCGTGCTCGACGGGGCCGCGCGCCAGCGCGTCTGCTCGAAGCGGGCCAGCCCCTCGTGCAGCCACACCGGCACGGTGTCGTGGGTGGCGTGGGCGATGACGTGGTGGGTGTACTCGTGGGCCAGCGTGTCCATCCACGGATAGCCGGTGAGCGTGGCCCGCGGCGTGACCACCATGAGCTTCTCGTACTTGGCGAGCGCGATCGTGCCGGTGGTCTCGATCTCCTCCTCGGTGAGCGTCGAGACCTTGGCCAGATCCGAGGGCGCGGTCACGATCTCGACCCGGACCTTGCCGGTCGGGCGCCAGCCGAGATCGTCGCCGATGGTCTCCCACGCCGCATCCAGCACCTCTCCGGCGAGATCGACGATGACCTCGTCGGGACCGGGCGCGTAGTAGATGACGAAGCGGCCCTTGGGCGACTCCTTGTGGGCGAAGGAGCCGGTCACGTCGCGGGTGCGTTCGGTCAGGCGCCGGGTCTCGCCGGCCAGGCCGCTCAACGTGTCGTCGGGCACGCCCTCGAGCTTGGCCAGCGCCCCATCGTAGTCGCCGTCGAGGAACGCGAGCTCGGCCTCGAGCCACTTCACCTCGGGCGCGTCGGGTGCCTTCTTGACCAGGTCGGCGATCAGCGGGCGGGCGTCGTCGATCCGCGCCGACGACAGCATCCGGGCGGCGCGCAGCGCGTCGCCGGTGATGGGGCGATCGCGGCGGGCGTGGGCGGCAGGCGCGATCGCCAGCGCGGCCAGGACGACCAGCACCCGGCCCGCGGCCACGGGGTGACGTCGGGGTGGCGACGCCGTCATCGGATGAGCTCCTCGTAGTAGCGGCGCACCTGCTCGTCGTAGCCCGACGGCGCGTGTTTCTTCATGGCCTCGAGCAGCTCCTCGCGGAAGCGCTCGGGCGCCTTGTACTCGTCGGCGCCGGGAATGCGGACCGGCTCGTCGCCGTTCTGGGCGTCGCCCTGCGACTGGGCCTGGCGGGCCGCCTTCTGCGCCTCCTGGCGGGCGCGCTCCAGCGCCTCGGCCGCCGAGCGGGCCTCGTCGCGCGATCCCGACGGATCGCGCTTGCCCATACGCTGCTCGGCGTTGTCCATGGGTGTGCCGGCCTCGCTCAGGCGCTGGGCGATCGACTCGCCGGCGTCGCCGGGCAGCCCGGGCACGGTGCGGGCGCGGTCGCTCAGCCGCCGGGCGCGGTCGCGGTTCATGCTCTGGCGCCGGCGCAGCGCGTCCATGCGGCGCTTGTCGTCGCCGCCGAGGATCTGATCGGGCGATGGCGTCATCGCCTCGAGCTCGTCGACCAGCTTCTCGGCCAGCGGGTGCGCGCCCTCGACTGCGTCGAGGGCCTCGGAGGTGGCCTGGGCCCACGGCGAGCGCGGATCGTCGGAGAGGGCGGCGTCGAGCTCGCCGGCGACGGTCTCGAGCGACTGGCGGGCCTGGCGGGCCATGCCCAGCGCCTCGGCGATGTCGCCGTCCTCGAGCATGCGCTCGAGATCGGCCAGACGCTTGTCGACGATCTCCAGCTCCTCGCGCGCGAACGGGGTCAACCCGCCGTCGGGCACCTTGTCGAGCTTCTCCTGCAGGCGATCGACGGTGACGCCGAGCCGGCGCTGGGCGCCGCGGGCGAGGTCGTGCATCAAGTCGTCGGCGCGCTCGGCGTAGCGCTCGAAGATCCGATCGGCCTCGGCGGCGATGTCGGCCTGATCGCGGGTCACGTCGGCCAGCTCGTCCATCAGCTCGTCGAGCTTCTTCTCGCCGTCGGCGAAGCGATCGCCGCGCAGGCTGCGCAGGGCGTCTTCCATCGCCGCCGCCGCGTCATCGAGCCCCCGCCGGCAGCGCTCGAGCGCTGCCTGGGCGGCGACGGCGTCGCCCTTGTCGACCAGGCGGCGGACCTCGTCGAGGCAGCCCTCGTTCTTCTGATCCTGGAGGGCCTGGGCGTGCACGAACTGGTCGAGCACGTCGTCGGCCATGCTGCGCCGCTTCTGCGCCAGCTCGGCTAGCCGCTGCTCGATGGCGCGGATCTGGCGCAGGATCTCGGCCTTCAGCTTCTCGTCGCCGGTGCGGGCGTACTCGGCGAGCAGCTCGGCCAGTCGCTTCTGGTGGGCGTCGATCTCGTCGGCGACGTCGAGCATGCCCTCCATCTGCTCGCGCTCGAGCCAGTCGGCCAGGGCCAGCACGTCGTCTTCGAGCTCGCTCACCGCCTGCTTGTCGATCGGGCTCCAGCGGCCGGGCGCCAGCCGCGCGGTCTGGCCGCGCTTGGTCGCGGCCGCCACCAGCGCGGTCTCGCGCTGGAGCTGCTTCTCCTCCAGCGCCACCACCTTGTCGAGGCGGCCGCGCATGGCCTCGAGCGCCTCGCGCAGTCCGTCGTCGGCGAGGGTGTCGGCTTCGTAGGCCGCGGCCAGCGTGCCCAGCTCGACGGTGATCTCCGACAGCTCGCGATGGAGCGCCTCGCGATCGATCGCGCCTGGGGCGGAGGGATCGGTGGCGCTGGCGGCGGTGACCAGCCGGTGGCCGAGCGCGCCCACCACCTTCTCGGCCAGCTCGGCCTGACGGGCGAGGTGCTGCTCGTGGCGCTCGCGGGGCGAGAACACGCGCAGGCGCAGGTCGCGCGAGCGACCGATGTTGGGACCGTCGACGGTGTCGTTGTCCGAGGCCTCGAGGTGGTAGCTGACGATCGCGCCCGGCGGCAGCGCGACCTCGGACAGGTCCCACACCACCTTGCCCTGGGCCCGGCCGGGCGCGCCCGGCATCGCTGACAGGAGCTTGCGCTCGGGCTTGCCGTTGACATCCCACACCAGCTCGACGCGGCCGACGCCGAAATCGTCCTCGACGACGTAGGCCAGCTCGATGCGCTTCATGTCGGTGACGTCGAGATCGTCGCCCGGCGCGTAGAGCTCGACGGTCGGCGCCTGATCGGGCTCGAGCTCGATCACGTGGGCGATGGCCTCGATGGTGCGGTGGCCGCCGGGGCGCTCGCTCTGGAAGCGGTACCGGGCGGCGCCGGTGATGACCAGCTCGCCGGTGAGCTCGGGGCCGGTGGCGCTGGGGGTGAGCGGCACGATCTCGGGCTCGGCGCCGTCGCGCTCGAGCACGATCGACAGCGTGCCCTCGGTGTCGAGGGGGCGGGTCTCGAAGTGGGCGCGGGTGCCGGCCAGAGCGCGGAAGTCGCCGGCCGTCGACGGCAGGTGCAGCACCGGCCGCCGGCTGTACTCGGGTGGCGTGAGCACGATGCCGAGATCACCGACCAGCGGCACCGACGATTGCGCGGCTCCGCCGAACGGGCGCGCCGGCGGCTCGGTCAGCCGCCGCCAGCCGGTGGCGAGCGCGCCGCCGGCGAAGATCATGGCCGCGCCGTGAGCGACGATCAGCGCGCCGAGCGTGGCGCTGCCGCGCCGCAGCCAGCGCCGATCGAAGAGCGTCGCGGTGTCGATGCGACCGACGCGCTCGGCGGTGACCTCGGTGAGCGCCGCGATCAGCGCCGGCGACGGCGAGGTCGGCGACGGCGCCGCGGCGTTGAGCTCCACGGTCGACAGCAGATCGGACGCCAGGAACTCCTGGGTCTGTTTGTCACGGGCACCGACCCAGCGTGCGACCGACGCATCGGTCTTCCAGCGTCGGGCCGGCGCGATCCCACCAAGCACGATCGCCGTGATCATGCCGAGGCCGCCGATGACGCCGCTGGCGGCGAGCAGGGCGAGCGCGGTGACCCGCGATGGCGACAGCGCCCAGCCCGCGAGCGGCAGCGCGAGGCCGAGCACGGCGGCGAGCACACCCAGGGCGATCAGCGCGGAGGCCGCGGCGTGACCGCGCAAACGCGCACGCACACTGGCCAGGAAGCTACGAATGGAAGCGAGCGATTGCACGGCGGCCCCGGACGGCGACCCCGTCCGATCAAAAGGAGTCTAGCGCGCAAGTTGCACACATGAGAGAGGGATCTGGCGACGGCTCCCACCCCGCGTGCGGTATAACCCCGGCGTGACCAAGCGGGCCCAGGCCCAGCCAGCGCCTGCGCGGTCGCCCGCGCGTCCGGCGGGCGACGGCATCGACGACCGCGAGCTCGTGGCCCGGGCGCAGAAGGGCGACCGCGTCGCCTTCCGCTCGCTGTTCGAACGGTACAGCCGGCGCGCCTATTCACTCGCGTTCGGCGTGGTCCGCAACGCCGACGATGCTCTCGACGTGGTCCAGGACGCCTTCATCAAGGCCCACCGACACCTCGACAAGTTCGAGGGCCAGGCCAGCTTCTACACCTGGCTGTACCGGATCGTGATGAACCTGGCCATCGACCATCTGCGCAAGAACCGGCGTCAGAAGGTGGTGGACTTCTCCGAAGGCACGCTGGATGAGGGTGGACTGGGCGAGGACTCGCTAATCCCTCGGATCATCGGAGGAAATCCCGGCCGGGCACTGCTGGATCGGGAAATTCGGGACAGGATCGCCGCCGCGCTCGACGAGCTGTCGGACAACCACCGCGCCGTGCTCGTGATGCGCGAGCTGGAGGGCCTGTCCTACGAGGAGATGGCCCAGGTGATGGGGTGCAGCAAGGGCACCATCATGTCCCGGCTGTTCCACGCCCGCAGGAACATGCAGAAGCGGCTGGTGGACCTCTACGATCGTCCGGCCAATCTGGCGAACGGCCCGGGAGATCAGCCCGGTGAGGAAGATCGCCGAGGCATTGAATCAGAGGCAGAGGATCCACAGTCATAGATTCGAGCCCACGCTCCTAACCTCTCCAGGAAACCCCGTGTCCAAGGTAACCGACCCTGACTTGATGATGCTGGCCGACGGCGAACTCGACGCCGCCGACGCCAGTGCGCTCGAGCGCGCCGCCGGCGCGAACGGCGTCGTCAAGGTCGCAGCCGTGCGCGAGGTCGGTGACCTGGTGCGCGGGCACCTCGAGCTGGCCACCGACGAGGCCGAGGACCGGCTGGCCGGGCTGTGGACCCTGGTCGAGCGCCGCCTCGACGGCGGCGAAGTCGAGGCTCCCGAGCGGGCCAAGTCCGATCGCGAGCCGTCAGCCTCCGCCGGCGGAGTGTGGTCGCGATTCTTGCGCTGGGTGGATGGTCATCGCGGTCACCTGCTCACCGGCGCGCTGTCGGCGGGGGCCGTGGCGGCGCTGGCGTTCGTGCTGCGGGCCGAGCCCCGGGTCGAGATCCGCACCGTCGAGGTGCCCGTCAAGGGCAGCGCGACCGGGCCCGACGTGGGCAGCGGCGGCTCGGATCCGATCGTGCTCACCGCCACGCCGCCGTCGATCGAATCGCTGGAAGTGACTGGCGGCACCGGCACTCTGTTCACGATCGAGGACGACGACGGCGGCTCCGAGACCGCCGTGATCTGGGTGACCCCCGACGACGTGCTGGAGGGGATATGAGACGGGATATGAGACGGGATATGAGACCGGATATGAGACGTATGAGACGCGTACACACCAGCGTGCTCGCCATCGCCGCGCTGGCGGTCTTGATCGGCTTCACCCACGCGGCGCGGGCCGACGTGCAGGTCAGCTGCAACGTCGTCGAGATCGAAGGCTCGAGCTCCGATGCTCCGTCCCTCGACCCCGAGCTCAAGTCGCTCGAGAAGAAGCTCAAGAAGCCGCCGTTCTCGTCGTGGAACACCTTCAAGCGCCTGGGCGCGCAGACCGTGACCCTGTCGATGATGAAGGCCGCCTCCGTGCCGCTGGTGCATGGCAAGGCCGAGCTGCTCCTGCGCGACGTCACCGCGCCCGGCTCCAAGAAGCGGCGGCTCTCGCTCGGTCTGCTGCTCGACGACGCCGACGGCAAGCGCGTGGTCGACACCAAGGTGTCGGTCGATCTCGGCGACTGGTTCATGCTGGCGCGCTCGATGAAGAGCAACCGCGGCCAGGTCGTCGCGCTGACTTGCAAGCTGCTGTAGGCGCGGGTAGGTCCGCGATACCGCGGAAGAATCCCACCGCCCCGGGCGTCCGACTGAGGTGTGGTATGAGCGGTCGATGCACCCCCGGCTCCGGCGACGGATCATCGTCGCAGCGGCGATCGTCGTCGGGGCGGCCGGGCTGGTCCTGCTCACGCTGGGCGTGATCTACCCGAAGGTCGGGGCCTGGTATGTGCGCGCGCGGGTGGTGCCACGGCTCGAGGCCAAGGTCGGGCGCAAGGTGGCGATCGGCGACATCGAGGTGTCGCTCGGCCGCGCGGTCCTGCGTGACGTCACCCTGCGTGGTCCCGGCGACCTCGACGCGCCGCTGATGCGGCTCGACCGGGTCGACATCACCTTCGACACCTGGCAGTCGTTCCTGGCCAGCGCCCGCATCGAACGGGTCGAGGTGGTGGGCGGCGCGCTGACCGTGCGTCGGGCCGGGGACGGCACCAGCAACATCGACGATCTGCGAGAGCGCTTCGCCGGCGACGACGGCGGCGGCGGCGGAACCCCGAAGCGGAGCGGACTCTCGAGCCTGCGGCCGCGGCTGGCCACGGTCCGGGGGCTGGTGATCGAGCTCGACGACGAGAAGCACGACGTGCGTGGCGTTGCCGGCGAGCTGGCCGGCACGTTCGAGCGCGGTCGCAAGGTGATCACCATCGATCGCGTCGCGATCGACGCCGCCATCGGACAATGGCTGAAGGACGGGTTCGGTGCCGCCGGCGCCGATCTCGACGAGGCGCTGGGCGACGCGCTCGATCCTGTCGAGCCGGCGGAGCCTGGCGTCGCGCCGGCTCCACCCGGCGTGCCCGCGCCGGCCGCGCCGGTGCGCGTCGCTGCCGCGGCCCGCCTCACCATCACCGACGACGCCGACGGCCGCCGGGTCGAGGTCAGCGGCGGCGAGCTGACGCCGTGGAAGGGCCTCGCGCTGACTGGCGTGACCGGCACGCTGCGCGACGAGGCCGAGGCCGGGCGCATCGCGGTCGCGCTCGACGGCGGCTACGGCGGCGTCGCCGGCACGCTGTGGACCGCGGGCGGATGGTTCGATCGCGCCGGCGGCAACGGCGAGCTCCAGCTCCGCGCCGACCGCTTCAGCCTCGATCGCCTGCGGCCGATCCTCGAGCAGAGCTCGCTCGTCGACTACCAGAAGACCACGGTCGACGCGGCGCTGACCCTCAGCTTCGCCGGCGACGTCACCGGCTTCGTCGGCGGCTTCCACCTCCACGATCTCACCGTCGGGCATCCCATGCTGGCCGACCGGCCGGTGCCCGATCTCGACGTGTCGGGCGATGTCGCCGGCTCGGTCGATCGCCACACCCGCACGCTGGCGCTCACCCGCGGCGATTTCGTGTCGCGCGAGATGCCGTTCCGCCTGACCGGGACGCTGTCGTTGCCCGGCGGCGTGACCCCGGCCGGCGCCACCCGCGCGCGCGCGGCCATGACCGCGCGCTTCGTCATCCCCGCCATTCCGTGCCAGCGCGCCCTGGTCGCCCTGCCGCCGGAGATGACCCCCTACATGCAGGGCTACGAGCTGAAGGGGACGTTCTCGACCGATCTGCACGTGGCCATCGACATGGCCGACCTCAACGCCACCGAGCTCGGCGGCTCGCTGGCCATCCGCGCCTGCCGCATCCTCGAGACCCCCGAGGACATGGAGCGGCTCAAGGAGTCGTTCGAGCACTACGTCGAAGTCGAGCGCAACAAGTGGGTCGGCTTCGTGATCGGTTCCGAGAACCCCGACTTCGTGCCCATCACCGAGGTCTCGACTCACCTGCTCAACTCGATGATGACGACCGAGGACTCGTCCTTCTACAAGCACCACGGCTTCATCCCCAAGGAGTTCCGCACCGCGCTGATCAAGAACCTCGACGCCGGCTACTTCAAGTACGGCGCCTCGTCGATCACGATGCAGACGGTGAAGAACGTCCTGCTCTATCGCGAGAAGACGCTGTCGCGGAAGCTGCAGGAGTTGTTCCTCACGTACTCGATCGAGCAGGTGCTGGAGAAGGATCGCATCTTCGAGATCTACGTGAACGCGATCGAGTACGGGCCCGGCCTCTACGGCATCGGCCCGGCGGCGCGGCACTACTTCGGCAAGGCGGCCAAGGACATCACGCCCAAGGAGGCGGCGTTCTTCTCCTCGATCCTGCCCTCGCCCAAGCAGCGCTACCGCCAGTACTGCAACGGCACGCTGACCAGGTGGACCGGCACCAAGATCGACCGCATCCTTGGTCTCATGCTCAAGCGCGGCCGCCTCACCCAGGAGGAGTACGACGCCGCCATGCTCGAGCCGCTGGTGTTCGTCAAGGACGGCAGCGAGACCGAGGCCGATTGCAACAAGCGGGTCAGCCGCGCTCTCAAGAACGCGCGCCCGACCAACCCGCTGAAGAAATGAGCGTCGACGCGATCGCGGAGCTGCTCCGTGGCCGCCGCGTCGTGGTCCTGGCCGGCGCCGGCGTCTCGACCGAGTCGGGGATCCCCGACTACCGCGGCGCCGGACGCTCGCCGCGCCGCTCGATCCAGTTCCGCGAGTTCACCGGCAGCGCGGCGGTGCGGGCCCGCTACTGGGCGCGCAGCGCGGCGGGCTGGCCGCTCCTGCAGGAGGCGCGGCCCAATCCCGCCCACCTCGCGCTGGCGGCGCTCGAGGCCGCGGGCGCCGCGGCCGGCGTGATCACCCAGAACGTCGACGGGCTGCACGCGGCGGCGGGTTCGCGCGAGGTGGTCGAGCTCCACGGCGCCCTGGCCCGGGTGCGCTGCCTCGACTGCGGCGCCACCTGCGCGCGCACCGCGATGCAAGCGCGCCTGCTCGCCGCCAATCCGGGGTTGCCGCTGGCTGACGCTCGGTCATCGCTCAGGACAGCGCCCGACGGCGACGCCGATCTGTCCGACGCCGACGTCGCCGGCTTCGCGGTGCCGGCGTGTCTACCCTGCGGCGGCGTGCTCAAGCCCGACGTGGTGCTGTTCGGCGAGAGCGTGCCGGCCGGGATCACGGCGCGGGCGTGGGCGCTGTTCGATCGGGCCGAGGTCTTGCTGGTGACCGGCTCGTCGCTGGCGGTGTTCTCGGGCTATCGCTTCGTCGTCCGCGCCGCCGAGCGCGGCGTGCCGGTCGCCATCGTCAACCTGGGGCCGACTCGCGGCGACGCCGTCGCCGCCGCCAAGGTCGAGGCCTCGCTGGGGACGGCGCTGCCGGCGCTGGCGCGGGCGCTGGGCGCCGGGTCCGACTAGCGCCAATGCCGGTCAGATAGGGCGGAGGAACTCAGACCGTCCACCTCCAGGTCCACGCCGACGACCACGATCACGAGGTCGTCAACGACAACGACCACGATCACGACGACGGCGACGACCACGACCCCGCGCCTCAAGCGCGACACAGCTTGGTGAGCATGGAGACGATGCGTTCGAGCAACTCGATCGCTGACGCGTGCTAGCCGGGGTCGACGACGCCGAGCACGAGGAAGGCGTCCATCACGGCGGCGCATTCCATGGCCGATCCTCTGGCGATGGCGAAGTGCCGCGCGGTGTCGGCGTCGGATGCCCGACCGGCGGCCTCTGCGATGTTGAGCGGAACCGAGAGCGCCGCCCGGCGGAGCTGATCGCCCTGGGGCAGCGTGACCGCGCGGTAGGGCCTCCGGCAGACTCACCGACCGCGCGAGGAATTCGATGGAGCAACGATAGACGTCGAGTTTCTGGAAGCTGAGCATGCTTCCTGTTTCGTCCGCACGGTGCCGAGGTTGCGCGTCGTGGACGCGATCGTGGACGTGGGCGTGATCGTTGACGATCCTCGTCGTGGACGTCGACGTGGACGTGGACCTGGACGCTCCGGCTCTTATCTGAGCGGCACTGCTTCTTGCGCGTGCGCCGCAGCCGCACCGCCGAGATCTCGGCGGCCATGGTCCCGGTGCGTCGATGCTCGACGACGTAGCGGCCGTGCGGCACCTGGAACACGACCTTGCCGTTCGCCGGTTTCTTTCCTGACGAACAGGCGTCCTGGATGCGCAGCTTGCCGGATCCGACGTCGAGCTTGCCGATCGGCCGCCAGCCGCCGCCGCTGGCGGTCTCCAGCGCCAGCGCGAGCACCTGCTCGTCCGAGTTGGAGATGATGGCCTGCGTGATCAACCCAACGTTCTTGCCGGCCTCGATCCAGGTGGTGCTGTTGGGATACCCGAGCACGATCGCCTGCCCGTCGCCGACCGCGATCAGGCCGGTGTCGCCGCGGACCGCGCAGGCGCGGTTGTAGTCCTCGCCGTCACCGCCGACCCACGCGCGGGCCAGCTCGTCGGGCAGACACACGAGCGGGCCACCGCCCTCGGGCAGATCCGCTGGCGGTCGGCATCCAGCCGATCGCACCCAGCGCCGAGCTCAGCGCGAAGCCGTCGGCGCCTCCCACCTTCACGGCGGTCACCGGCGCGGCGCTCGAGGCTGCCTTGTGCACGGCAGTCCAGTGAGCGTCCTTGGTCCAGCGCGTGATCACCGCGACCTTCATCACCACCCGCGGCACCCGCGACCAGCTGCATCTGGCTAACGCGCCTCCCACATGAGGGGATTCGATCGTGCAGGTTCCGTCGGCCGGCGGAGTTCGATGAGGCTCAGATCAGGTGGGAGACGCGTCAGCCTCGCTCGGTCTTGTTGCGGCCGGTGGCCTTGGCGCGCAGGAGCGCGTCGTCGGCGCGGCGGAGGAGATCGTCGACGTCGCTGCCGTCCTTGCCGGTCGTGGTGGCGACACCCAGGCTGGCGGTGATGGTCACTGGACCGGCGTCGGACGCGAACGGTCGATCGGCGAGGCGGGTGCGGCAGCGCTCGGCGACCTCGGCTGCGCCGTCGAGGTCGGTCATGGGCAAGAGGACGCCGAACTCCTCGCCGCCGTAGCGGGCGATCATGTCGGTGTCGCGGATGGCGTCGCCGAGCACGGCAGCGGCGTGGCTGAGCGCGCGATCGCCGACGATGTGGCCGAAGCGATCATTGATGGTCTTGAAATGATCGAGGTCGGCGATGATGAGCGACGTCGGCGTGCCGTAGCGGCGGGTGCGGGCCAGCTCGCGCTTGGACTGATCGAACAGCAGGCGGCGGTTGGCTACGCCGGTGAGCGGATCGGTGGTGGCCAGCCGTTCGAAGCGGGCTTCGCGGTCGCGCCAGCGATCGATGATCCACATGATGATGGTGAAGGTCAGCCCGCTCATCAGCAGCGTCGAGATCGCGCCGCGCACGATCGCCGACTCCTCGACCATCACCGCTCGCGCCGCCGGCCCCAGCATGGTGCCGTCGAAGCGGCCGGTGGCGATGGCCTGGGCGCCGACGATGACCAGGGCCACGTAGAGGAAGAGCCCGGCCAGCGACACCCAGCGCGGGAACACGACGTAGCCGATCACGGCGCCGCCGAGGAACCCGATCCATCCCGGCGCGCCGAATGGCCCGGTGAAGAGCGTGAACGCGGCGAGGGTGACCGCGTAGAGCACGACCGTGGCCAGCGCCAGCGGTATCGCCGCCGACTCGCGCTCGCGGGCGACCCGCGCCGCCACCGCCAGCGCCGCCCATGACAGGAACGCCGCCACGTTGAAGGCGATCAGATCGGTGGCGTGGCTCTCGGGCGGCAGGAACGGCCAGCCGCCCAGCGCCTGGGCGAGGCCGATGAAGAACGTCGTCCCCGTGAGCAGGAGCCCGATCGCGTAGCAGCGATCAGACATCCGCCAGGACAGCGGATTGCCCAGACGTCGACGACGCACCACCGGCGGTTCCATACGGGCGCGGCGTCCTCCCCGGAGGGCCGCGGCGTGAAGAATACACGGAGGCGTGGCCCCTCAAGAAGGAATTGGCCCCGCCGACCATGGGATGAGCCCACTTCGGGCTCGGTCGGCGGGGCCGGGACGAGAGGTTGGCTGCGGCTACGGAAAGAGCGAGCCGTAGGCCGCGGGGTTGTTGCCGTCGGGATCAGGCAACGTCGAGAAGTCCAGGTACGGCCGCGGGTTGGTGTTGCCGGCCGTCTGGTTGGTCACCAGGTCGATCACGAACGTGGTCAGCGTCGCCGCCGGCGGCGCGTCGGTGTCCATGGCGTCGGTCTGGTTGCCGTCCGGGTTGGGCGCGTCGGTGACGCTCCCACCTTCGTCATCGCCGCAGGCGGCGAGGCCGGCGGCGAGCAGCGCCGCGGCGAGGAGGAGTACGGCCTTCACGGCGACCCCGGCCGCGGCGTGTTGAGGTACGGGAAGCCGGCCAGGAAGGCCGCGGAGCTGGCGTTGCCGATGAAGGCGCCGTCGACGATCGCGGCGCCGCCGGCGGCGGCATCGGCGGTCGGGGCCAGGTAGCCTTCGGCGACGCGGAGGGTGACGTCGGTGATGTCGTCGGCGGGACGGCGGCCGTTGGGATAACCGGCCGGGTCGCAGCCGGCGTTCTGCAGATCGAGCACGCCGCCAGCGGCGGAGCGATCGAAGCAAAGCGCCGCGCCGAAGGTGTTCTGCCCGGCCGCCGCGGTGGCGGGGATGCCGAAGTTCAGGCGCAGCTGCTCCGACAGCGTGGTTCCGGTGTTGTTGACGCCGGGCACGCCGGTGAGGAACGCGGCGATGAGATCGGTGCGCGGGAAGTTGTTGGGCGCCGGCAGCGTGGCCGCGCCGTACAGGATCTCCATCAGCTCGGGCAGGGTGGGGTGGGTGACGTAGTCGGCGAACTGACCGTCGCCGCTCGGCTCCGAGCTGTTGAAGCGATCCTTGTCCTTGAGGCCGATCACCACCTCGTTGACCAGCGGCATGCCCAGGCGCGAGACCTGGACCCACGGGCCGCCTTCGCGGGCCGGGTTCTCGTAGGTCGCGGTCGGGTTGATCACGCGGGCCTGGCGCACGCTGGCCGTGGTCCAGCCGCCGATGATGGTGTCGGCGCCGTTCTCGCCCAGGCACGAGCTCGGCACCTCGATCGCGATCGAGGTGACGTTGGTCCCTGCGACGGTGTTGAAGCCCTGGTCCTGGGCGCCCAGCGGGTTGGCGGTGCCGCCGCTGCCGCTCATGTTGACCAGGTCGAAGATCTGGCCCAGGTTGACCGCGAAGGCCTCGGAGCGCTGGCCGACGAACATGCGGGCGGTGGTCGAGGCCGGCGGCGTGCAGCCGGGGATGGTGATGTTGTAGACGTGGGCGTTGGCGTACTGCGCGTAGTTGGGGAAGGTCTTGGTGCCGATGTTGTCGACCGGCTTCATGAAGGTCGTGCCTCCGCCGGCGGCGGCGGTGACGTCCTGGGCGGTGCCGGTGCGGCGGTCGCCGCGGATGACCTTGACCGTGTAGGTCTCCTGCACGTTCTGATCGGCGTCGAAGGTCGCGCCGGCCGTGATGGCGCCGATGTTGGCCAGCGGCACCGCCACGCTGCGCTGGCTGCCGTTGGGCCCGACCATGAGGGCGAGGCCGTTGCCGGTCGCGGCCAGCGCCGAGTCGAAGTCGAACTGGAACGTGAGGTCCTCGTTGGCGTCGCCGTTGTTGTCGACGTGGATCTCGTAGATGGCGTCGGGATCCATCGTGAAGTAGTTGGGGCCGCCGTACGCCGCCTGCAGCGGCTGGTAGTTGGCGATCAGGGTGACGAAGCCGGCGCGGCCGGGTTCGTAGCTGGCGAACAGGTAGAAGTCGGTGGCGTCGACTTTCGGGTTCTCGGTGATGAAGGGGGCCTCGCGGTGGCTCGAGGCGTGGGTGGTGGCGGGCAGAGTCGCTGCGGCACAGAGCAGCACTCCACCCAGCAGTCTCTTCTGCATGGGTCCTCCTACGGTGATGTCGAACAGCGCCAGCGCGGCGCGAGTTCCGGTGACGACGGCGCGTGGTTACAGCGCCTGGAACGCCTGCTCGGCGGCGGCCCGGGTGGCCGCCGCGACG
>SXJR01000231.1 GCA_005779305.1 Myxococcales bacterium | reverse complement strand
GGCACCAACGACCTCATCCAGTACACGATGGCGGTCGATCGTGTGAACGAGCTGGTCTCGTACCTCTACGAGCCGTTGCACCCGGCGCTCCTGCGCCTGTTGCGCGACACGGCGCGCGCGGCCAAGGCCGCCGCCATCCCGGTCAGCATCTGCGGCGAGATGGCCGGCGATTCGGTGGTCGCGCCCGTGCTGGTCGGCCTCGGCCTCACCGAGCTGTCGATGAGCGCGGTCTCCATCCCCGAGGTCAAGGGCATCTTGCGCACGACCACGCTCAGCGAGCTCGAGAAGCTCGTCGAGCGGATCGTGTCGATGCCGACTGCCAGCGAGATCCGCGAGACGGTCGAGGCCTACCTGGCCCGGCAGAAGAACTAGGACTCGGCAACCTCGACCTCGACCTTGACCTCGACCTTGACCTCGACCTCGACCTTGACCTTGACCTCGACCTCGACCTCGACCTTGACCTGAACCTGAACTTGAACCCCACCGTTGTCGTCGACGAGCGGGGATCAAGTCGAGGTCAACGACAACGGTCGGGTTCAGGTTGATGTTCAGGTCGACGTCGATGGTGGGGTCAAGGTCAAGGTCAAGATCAAGGTTCAGGTTCAGGTCAAGGTTCGTTACTCGGCGGTGTCGGCCGTGCGGCAGACCGGGCCGGGACCGTCGGCGATGGTGACGCAGCTCGAGCCGTCCGGACATGCGGCCTTGTCGTCGGCACACGCGATCTCGCAGCTCGAGAACTCGGGACCCGAGGGGCCGGCGATGCCGTAGTACCTCGCGCACGAGGCGCCGGGCGCGCAGGTGCCGTCCTCGCCGCACGCCGCCCCGAGCTGGGCGATGTCCAGCACCGGCTCGACGGGCGTGGCGGTGCCGCCGCCGGCGCCGCTGGGGTCGGCCGGCGGCGGGGTCTTACCACCGCCACAGGCGAGGAGGGCGGCGGCGAGCAGCACGGAGAGCACGGACGCGAAGAGCGGGCGCATGTTGGCCGCGACTCTACTACAATCGCTCCGATGCGCTGGCTGGCCGTGGTGCTCGCGATCTGCTGCTCCGTCGGCGTCGCGCGCGCCGGCGATCCCGATCGCGTGTGGCGCACCATCGAGAGCGATCACTTCGTGGTCCACTACTACGCGCCGATCGACGACGTGGCGCGGCGGGTGGCGGTGGTGGCCGAGCGCGCCCACCGGGTGCTGACGCCGGTGTTCGCCCACGCGCCGCGCGAGAAGACCCACGTCCTGGTCGTCGACGACACCGACGGCGCCAACGGCTTCGCTTCGGTCCTGCCCCGCAACCAGATCACGATCTTCGCCACCGCGCCCAACGCTGGCTCGGTGCTCTCCGATCACGACGACTGGCTCTACGGCCTGTTCGCCCACGAGTACACCCACATCCTCCACCTCGACACGATCGGCGGCCTGGCCACGCTCTACAACGGCGTGTTCGGCAAGATCTGGGCGCCCAACCAGACCATGCCGCGCTGGATCATCGAGGGCATCGCGACCTACGAGGAGAGCAAGCGCAGCTCGTCGGGCCGCACCCGCGCCTCGCAGTTCGACATGTACCTGCGGGTGCCGGCGCTGCAGGGCAAGGCCCTCCGCCTCGACGAGGTCTCGAACGCGCCCATCCACTTCCCGCGCGGCAACGCCGCGTACCTGTACGGCGGGCACTTCATGCGCTACGTGTTCGATCGCTTCGGCGACGACACCCTGCGCCGCATGTCGCATGCCGGCGGCAGCGCCACCATCCCCTTCGGCGTCAACCGCCAGCTCGCCGAGGCCGCGGGCCAGGACTTCGACGGCCTCTACGACGACTGGCAGCGCCACCTGCGCGACAAGGCCACCCTCCAGCTCGAGGCCGTGGAGCGGCGGACGCCGCGCACCGGCCGCCGCCTGTCGGTGATCGGAGAGGTGGCGCGCAACCCGCGCTACAGCCGCGATGGCAAGGAGCTGTTCTGGCTCGAGGCCGACGGCGTGCGCGACACCCAGGTTCGGGCCCTGCCGGTCGGCGGTGATCGCCGGGACGCGCGCGACGTGCGCCGCATCGATCGGGTCGGCACCTTCGACCTCGACGACGATGGGGCCGTGGTCTACGAGCAGAACCAGACCTTCAAGGACGCCTACTCCTACCAGGACCTCTACCGCTGGGACGTGAAGGGCGGGCGGATCCAGCGCCTGACCCGCGGCGAGCGCGCCCGCGATCCCGCCGTCGCCCCCGACGGCGAGCGCATCGCGTACTCGCGCAACGGGCCCTCGACCAGCGAGATCGTGGTGCTCGATCGGCGCCGGCCGTCGGAGCGCCGGGTGGTGTGGCGGGGCCGCGGCCGCTGGGATCAGGCCAACAACCCGGCCTGGTCGGCCGACGGCACCCGGCTGGCGTTCTCGGCCTGGCGCAGTGGCGGTCACCGCGACGTGCTGGTGGTCCCGGTCGATGGCACCAGCGAGGGCAACGGGCCCGGCGTGATCGAGGTGACCCACGATCGCGCCCTCGACGGCGATCCGGCGTTCTCGCCCGACGGTCGCTGGCTCTACTTCATCAGCGACCGCACCGGCATCGCCAACGTGTTCGCCTGGGACCGGACCAGCGGCGAGACCTGGCAGGTCACCAACACGATCGGCGGCGTCACCGAGCTCGGCCTGTCGCCCGACGGCCGTCGCCTGGCCTACGGTGACTTCGTCGGCACCGGCTGGGACCTGTTCGAGCTCGAGCTCGAGCCGGCGCGCTGGACGCGGGCCTTGCCGTACGTCGACGATCGTCCCGACTCGACCTGGGTGCCCGACGACGAGGCCGTGATCAGCGCGCCGCGACCGTACCGGGCGATCGAGACCCTGGCGCCGCGGAGCTGGACCGGTGCCTTCGCGGTCGGCCAGTTCGGGCAGGCGTTCACCGCCCAGGCCAGCGGCGCCGACATCGCCGGCCTGCACGGCTGGACCCTGGGAACGACCATCGAGCTCGAGCGTGGCGACCTCAGCGTCGGCGGCGCCTACGGCTACGGCGGCGCCCGCCCCGGCCTGCGCCTGGCCGTCGCGCGCTCGATCGCGCGCCGCACCAACTTCCGCGTCAACGGCGTGGCCCAGCCGTGGACCGAGGAGGTGTACAGCCTCACCGCCGCGATCGGCATCCCGGCCCGCCGCAACGACGGCAGCGCGGTCTCGATGTCGCTCGACTACGACTTCGACTGGTTCCGCCGCCTGTCGACGCCGTCGATGATCGGCAACCCCGATCAGACCATCCCCGGCGTGCCCGCCTCCGATCAGCGCACCGCCGGGATCGCGCTCCGCGCCGGTTTCGGCAACGTGCGCGGCTTCCTCTACGGCGTGGGTCCCGGTGACGGCTGGGAAGGGTCGGGGGCGGTTCGCGTCGATCACCCGGCGGTCGGGGCCAGCGCGCGCGCCATCGTCCTGTCATGGTTCTGGCGCGGGTACTGGAAGGCGCCCTGGGCCGACAGCGCCAACCTGGCGGTGCGCCTCACCGGCGGGGTGCGCAACGGCGACAACGCGCGGGGCGCGGCCTTCGCCCTGGGCGGCGTGCCCAAGCAGGATATCGCACAGTCGATCATCGATTCGTCGCGGGCATCGAGCACCGGGTTCCTGCGCGGCTTCGAGCCGCGCAGCGTGGCCGGCAACATCTTCCACCTGATGAACGTCGAGTACCGGCACCAGCTCCTGGAGATCGAGCGCGGCGCGTCGACCCTGCCGGTGTTCGTCAAGCGGCTCCACGCTGCAGCGTTGATCGACGTCGGCACCGCCTACGACGGGCCCTTCGCGCGCGAGGACCTGCGCTATTCGGTGGGCGGCGCGGTCCGGCTCGATACCTTCGTTGGGTACTTCGTGCCTGGCTCGTTCGAGCTAGGCTACAGCCACGGACTGTCGCAGGACGGGATCGGCGAGGGCTGGCTGCTCTTGACCACGTGGATCTGACCCGGGGAGCGGACGACATGCAGCGCATGGTGAACATGGTTATCGGGCTGGGGGTGGTGACGGGGGTGGCGGTGGTCCTCCTGGGGTCGATCGGCGGCAAGTCGTCGAGCGGCTGGAACTCGGGCTCGTCGCGCACCGGCATCGAGGGGCTCGAGATGGCGGGGCCGCAGATCGGCCCAACGATCCAGCAGCCGCCGCCGTTTCCGAGCGAGGCGCGGCTGCCGGTCGTGCCGGCGCCGCTCGAGCTCGCCGCGCTCCTGGCCAACCCGGGCGATCCGCCGGCGGCGCTCATCGAGGCGCGCTGGAAGATCGCGCGGCGCCGCCTCGACAAGGTCTTCGGGTCCTCGTTGTCGGACGACAAGCGAGAGGCGATCGACTCTGCGCTCATGGTCTGGCTGAAGACCCAGCTCGCCAGCCTGGCCGCCTACCACGGCGGCTACATCGACCGCACGACGCTCGGCCTGCACGCGGCGTGGGCGCGCCAGCAGTACGTGGCCACCCTGAAGGCCGTGCTCGGCGCCGCCGACTACGAGCGCTACGCCGCCGGCGTCGCGCTCGACGAGATCAACCCCAAGCTACCCTGACAGCGTCAGGTGTTGCCGCCAGCGCGGCACGCCCACAGCGCCCGGTGGATCGCGGCCTCGTCGAGGTCCTCGCCGATGAGCACCACCTCGGTGCGCGGCGGACCCGGCCACACCAACCCGCGACGGAGCTCGACGATGGCGCCCGCCTTCTCGGCAAACCCAGCCAGGTTGTCGCCGGCCAGCCGCACGAAGCCCTTGGCCCGTACCAGCCGATCGCCCAGCCCTTCGATCACCTCCATCACAGCCTCACCGACGAGCGGCGCGTCCTCGACGAACACCATCGCTCCCATCTGCCCATGCCGATGGCGATGCCCTTGCCCTTGCCCGTGCCCTTGCCCTTGCCTCCGCTTCTCCAGTACCCACCCCGTCATCGCCATCGCCCCGCCGTCATCCTCCGGGAAACTCGCCAGCTCCGCGCCGGGACCCAGCTGCGCCACTCGCACCCGCACCGCCGCGACCTGCGCCGCGGTCGCCCGATCCAGCTTCCGAAGCAGCACCCGGTCGGCGGCCTCGACCTGCGCCCGCGCCTCTTCATGTCGCTCGATCTGCGTCACCCCCGCCTCGGCGTCGACCACGCACACCACTCCCGCGACCACGATGCGCTCGCGCACCGCTGCCGGCACGCGGGCCATCCCGTCGAGGATGGCGGCGGGCTCGGCGATGCCGGTGGTCTCGAGCACGACCTGATCGGGGCGGGCGCGCTCGACGATCTCGGCGATGCCGTCCCAGAGGTCGGTCCTGACGTCGAGCTTGCAGCACACGCAGCCGCCCGCCAGCTCGAGCACGTCGCCGCCTCGGTACACGATCAGCTTGGAGTCGATCGCGATGCGGCCCAGCTCGTTGACCAGCACGGCCACCCGGCGGCCGTGGGGCGCGGCCAGCACCCGGTTGAGCGTGGTCGTCTTGCCCGCACCCAGGAACCCGGTGAGGATCGTGAAGGGGACGCTGGTCACCGGGACTGTGCGCGCTTGAGCAGGCGCTCGACGTTGGCGATCAGCACCTCGCGCACGAACGGCTTGACCACGTACTCATCGGCGGCGGGTCCGTCGCCGAGGCTGAGGTACGTCGCCGACATCAGCACCACCGGCACGTGGCGCGTGGCCGGGTTGGCCTTGATGCGCCGCACCAGCTCGACGCCATCGATGCCAGGCAGGTTGGCGTCGACGACCAGCACGTCGGGCGGGTCGGCTTCGACCTTGGCCAGGCCTTCGAGGCCGTCGCGGCCGGTGTCGACGTCATGGCCACGGGCGCTGAGGATCTTCACCACTGCTCGCACGATGTCGAGCTCGTCGTCGATGACCAGGATGCGCGCCATGTTCAGCCGTCGCTCGTTCGGCGCTGGTCATTCATCGATCAGCGCCTGCAGGCAGGTCTCGGCCACCGCGGTGTCCCAGTCGCGCTTGTTCATCATGTACATGCGCACGTTGCCCTTCTTGTCGATCAGGAACGAGTCGGGCACGGCCTTGACGCCCCAGGCCTGGGCGATGGCGCCGAGGTTGTCGTCATCGAGCGGACCGGGGCGGCCGATGTCGGCCGGCGGATCGAGCAGGACCCGGAAGGGGGCGCCGCGGGGAAGGATCTTGCGGACGTCGCTCCACGCGTGGTTGGAGGCCAGGCTCAACACCACGAAGTCGTCCTGGGCCATCTCCTCGGTCATGTTCGAGAACGACGGCTTCTCGGCCTTGCACACGTTGCACCACGAGGCCCAGAAGTTGATGAGCACGACCTTGCCGCGAAAGTCGGACAACCTGACCATCTTGCCGGTGTGGTCCTGGGCCTCGAAGTCGGGTGCGACCGCCGGGATGGCGCCGAGCGCGGGGTTGGTCTGCTCGCTGCGCAGGCCATCGCAGGCGGCGCGGGTCTCGCGGGCCGCGGCCCGCGGGGTCATCCACACGAACAGACCGGCGACCCCGAGTCCGACGACCAGCGCCGCTCCGCCGGCGGCCAGTTTACGCGCGTCGACCAGGTAGGCGTCGCTCATGAGCTCCGAGCATAGCCCAAGACCCGGGCCGGCGCACTCGACGACGGCGGCCCGGCCGGACTACTGTTGATCGGTGCTGCGAGGGAATTTCTCGACGATGACGGTGGTCGACCTCCTGGAGTGGGTCGAGCGCCGCCGCGTCAGCGGGCGCCTGGTCTTCGACAGCGACGCCCTCACCCGTACCTTCACCCTCGACACCGGCGCGGTGGTCTGGACCAGCTCGACCGAGCCGACCGAGCAGCTCGGCCAGATCCTGCGTGGCGCCGGCCACGTCGACCATCAGGCGCTGGCCACATCGATGGCTGATTCCGCCGCCGGCGGTCCGCTCGGCGCCCGCCTGGTCGAGCACGGCGCGGTGGCGCCCGAGGCGCTGCGCGCGGCCCTGCTCACCAAGATCCGCGAGGCCCTGTGCGACGTCCTGCTCTGGCGAGAGGGCGTGTTCGACTTCGATCCCGGGCCGGCACCGGCGCCGGGCGGCGTGCGCAGCGTGGTGGCGGTGTCGGACGTGCTGGCGCTGTCGGCGCGCCGCGCTCCCCGCTGGCCCGAGATCCGCGACGTCATTCCCGACGACGACACCGCCTTCCGGCGCATCGAGGGCGCTGATCTGGATGCGATCGGATCCCCGGAGACGGCGATCGACGACGCCCGCCTGCTGGCGGCGGTCGATCGCGGCGCCGGCGTGCGCACGCTGGTCGCGGCCATGGGTGGCGAGCGCTACGCGGTGCTCGATCGCCTGGCGGTGATGGTCGCCGCTGGCGTCCTCGAGCTGATGGTGGAGTCGGCGATGCCACCGACCCCGGCCGAGCACGTCGCCGAGGCCGAGCGGCTGGCGCTGGCCGGCGCGTGGGATCGCGCGCTCACCGAGGCGGCGCAGGCGTTCACCACTGCGCCCGACAACCCGGCGGTGGCCGCGGTCTATCGCCGCATCGAGCGGGCGCGGGTGGCCGACCTGGCCCACATGCTGCTCATCGGGCCCGACGGGCGGGCGCCGGTGCCGGTGGTCCGGCGCGGCGACAGCGAGCTGGCCGACCTCGAGCTGGCCGACCTCGAGCGGCGCCTGCTCCACGCCGTCGACGGACGCTGGGATCTGCTGACGCTGGTGCAACACGCGCCGGTGCGCGCCGCCGAGGCCCTGGTGGTGTTCTCGCGCTTGATCGACCGTGGCATCGTCGAGCTGACCTGACCTGCTACCCTGACCTCGTGGCTGTTCGTGCGATGAGCAAAGAGATCGTCCCCGCGCGACCGCCGCTCCGGCTCCTGCCACGCAGCGGCATCGGTGTCGACGACGGTGACCTGGTGATCGCGCCGCCGGGCAATCCAGTGATCCGCCTCGATGCCCGTCTGCTCGATCGGGTCGAGCTGATCGGCCGCTCGCCGGTGAGCGCGGCCGTGACCTCGGGCGTCGCCGCGCTGGGCGCGCTGGCCGGCGGGCTGGCGATCTTGCCCGGCAGCATCTTCACGGTCGCCGGCTTCGGCTACCTCGCGTACGAACGTTTCGCCGAGGCCCGCCGCCGCGGCAAGAGCCGCGACCTCCTGCTGGCGCTCGGCGATCTCGAGGTCGCCCTGCACGTGGTCGACGGCCCCGACGCCGCCAAGCGCGTGTGCGATCAGCTCGCGCCCTACACGCGCGACGCGCCCATCTCGCGACCCGAGGTCTACGAGGACGCGCGGCGGCGGCTGGCCGCCGGGGTCGGCGGCGATGCGCGCGCGGCCCGGCGCGAGGTCGATCGCGCGCTCGCCGTCGGCAACGAGACCGTGCACGTCGCCGGCGGCTTCCTGCAGGTGGGATCGATCGGCTACCGCCTCGACGAGGTCCGTGACTACGCGCTGCGTGGCGCCAACCTGGCGCTGCCCGGTGGCCGGTTCCTGCAGGCGGCGATGGGCCTCCTGGTGGTCGCCGCCGACGAACGGGCCCGGGCCGGCGAGGATCTGGAGGTGCTGGCCCGGCGGGTCGCTGACTACGAGGCGTGGAGCGGGCGGACAGCTGGACGGTGAGACGGTGGGTGATCCGCGACGCCGCCGCGCGAATCAGCGGTGGCGCTGCTGCGATTCGGGCTACGGCCGGGTCTGCTGGTACCAGGCGGCGACCTCGGCGCTCGACAGCGCGCGGTTCCACACCACGACCTCGTCGAGCTTGCCGACCCAGCCCTGGGCCGGGCCGCCCAGCGGCAGGCAACCGACGGACAGGCCGGCGCCGCTCAGGGGCACGGTGGCGCTGGTCTCGGCCTTGGTGAGATCGAGGGCGCCGTTGACATAGATGTGCACGCGCTCGGCGCCGGCCAGCGCGCCGTCGTAGGTCACCGTGAGTTGCTGCCAGGTGTCGTTGACGAGGGCGACGTTACCGCCGGGCTCACGGTCGTTCTCGGTGTCGACGTCGACGTAGACGTTGTCGCTGGTCCACACGAACACGCTGTACTCGGTGTCCTGGCCGAAGTTGGTACGCTTGCTCAGCACGCCGTACTCGGTGACGCCGTTGAGCGCGGTCGGGAACACCCACGCGCTGAGGGTCAACGCGCCGTTGGCGTGGAGCGCGGCGCTGGCCGGGACGTTGACGCAGCCCGCGCCGCCAGGGAACGAGCCGGCTCGCCCGCGGACTCCGTTGCTGACGGTGGTCGCGCCGCCGACGGCGGTGCCGAGGTCATCCCCCCCGCAGGCGTCGTCGACCTCGCCGGGGACGCCGGTCCACGCCGCCTCGTCCATGTGCTCGTAGACGACGCAGCCGACGAGCAAAGGATCGGGGCCGGTGTCCGGAGCGTCGCCGTCGGCGTCAACCGCCGAGTCCGGGTCGGCGTCCGGGTCGGTGTCCGGGTCGGCGTCACCATCGAGCGGGTCGTAGCCGATGCGGCCGCAGGCGACGCCGAGCATGGCGACGAGGCAGGCAGTGCGGTGCGACACTGCCCGAGATTGTCACGGACCGGTCGCGATTGCGCGCAGGCCGGGCTCGCAGGCGAACTGTCTGCTCGGCGGAGACCGCGGCGCTCACGCCCAGACCGGCGCGATCGCCGATGCCGAGGTCGAGCTTCTCGACCTCCGCCAGCGTGAACCCGAGCTTGCCGTCCTCACGATGGCTCACGATGGCTGGTCAGCTGCGAGAGGCTCTTCATGGCGTGTCGTGACACGTCTTTCGAACCTTCGGCCGAGCGGCCGGTGGTGAAGGACTCCGACTTCGAACCGGTCATCGTTCCCCTGGACGCGGCGGTCGCCGGGGGAGGCCTTGTCGCGCTTCGCCTTCGCGTGGGCCTCGCGCTGCGCCCGTGTGATCGAGCGTTCGTACGTGAACGTCAATGGCACCACGCCCATCCCCAACGTGCAGGTGTGCTCGTCGGGATCGATCGCGCACCTTCCTGGCAATCGCCCGACCATTTCCCGGTGTGTTCGTGGGCACCTCTAGCGGATCGTCGCGCGGGTGCCCAGGCCGTCGAACACGGTCGCGTCGGCAGCGGCCAGGTCGGCCGCGCGGGCGCCGTGCACGGCGAGGCCGACCAGCATCGGCGCTGCCGGCGCCTCGGCCCAGGTCGGATCGACGGTGATCCAGCGGCTGCCCGTCCACGCGACGTTCCAGCGGTGGCGCACCAGGGCGCCGCCGTCGAGGCGCAGGCCGGTCACGACCCGAGCGTCGATGTCGGCGTCGGCGGCGAGCGCGGCGAAACGCAGCGCGTGCGTGGTGCAGTCTCCATGCGTGGCGGAGCGGGCGGCGCCGGCCGTGGCTGCGGTCGCGCCCAGATCATCGGCGACCTCGTCGGCGACCCGCTGGACCAGGATGGCGATGGTGCCGGTACGGTCGGGACCGGGTGCGGCGGGCGCGAGCTCACCGGGCGCCGACGCGTCGAGCGTGATCTCCCACGTCGCGCTCGCGACCCGCTGCCCGGGGAGCGCCGGCGGCCGCGGCGCCGTGGCGTCGAGCAGTGCCAGGACCGATCGGCCGCCGCCCTCCACGGCGATGGCGTTGCCGTCGACTACCTCGGGCGGATTCGCCGGCCGCAGGTCGGCATCGAGCGCGGCGCGGTGCGCGACCACGCCGTCGCCGCCGGCGATCGCGGCGATGGCGCCGTCGTCGTCGTAGCGCACCGTCGCCTCCATGCGGCGGCCGCCGATCGCGAGCCGGGCCACGTGGTGATCGCCGCCGGGCGCGGGCACCAGATCGAGCTGCGCGACGGCGAAGCCCCAGCCGGCGAGGATCACGGCGCCGTGGTGCTCGCGGGCGCCGGCGGCGTCGCGCAGGGCCAGCTCGAAGGGCACGGCCGGCGGCAGCGAGAGCGGGGCTTCGCCTTCGACCTCGACCCGCCAGCCGCCGCTGGCGTCGAGCACTGCGGTGCCGTCGAGCACCGGCCCGTCCTGCCAGCGGGTGACACCGATGGCGACGGCCTGGCCACGAGCGTCGCGCTCGATCGTGATGGTCAGATCGCTGACCACGAGATCGTCGCCGCGCCGGACCACCACCTGCTCGCGCCGCTCGAAGCGCGGACCGGCGTCGCGCTCCCAGGCGCCGCCGATGGGCGCGCCGCGCCACGTCAGCGACCAGGCCACGCGGGCGGGCGGTGCAGGCGCCTCGGTGGCGGCCGGCGCCGGGGCGGGCGGCGTGCGCGGAGTGGAGCATGCCGCGACCAGGGCGACGGCGGCCGCGGCCGGACGACTGCGCATCAGATGATCGTAGGTTGGCCGGCGCGGGCAGGGCAACTTCGAGTCGACGCCGGTCCTGCCGCCATCGTGCTAAGAGGAGGCGTGGACCCCGATCGACTGCGCCAGCTCCTCGATGCCGTCGCTCGCGGCGACGTGCGCCCGGAGGACGCGGCGGCCCAGGTGGCGGCAGCCACCGGCGGCACCGCGCCCATCGCCGACGCGGTGCTCGACCACGCCCGCGAGGCCCGCACCGGCGTCCCCGAGGTGGTGCTCGGTGAGTGGAAGACCGCCGAGCAGATCGCGGCGATCCTGCGCGGGCTGGCCGGCGGCGGACGGGGCGCGCTCGCCACCCGGGTCTCGCCCGAGAAGGCCGACGCGGTGCAGATGCTGGTGCCCGAGGCCGAGCACCTCCCGGCCGGGCGTGCGCTGGTGATCCGGCCGTCGACGCCGCGGCCGCCGGCGGGGCTGATCGCCGTGGTCTGTGCCGGCACCAGCGACGTGCCGGTCGCCGAGGAGGCCGCCCTCACCGCCGAGTTCCTCGGCGCCTCGGTCAAGCGCATCAACGACGTCGGCGTGGCCGGCCTGCACCGGCTGCTGACCCGGCTGTCCGAGATCCGGACCTGCGACGCGGTGGTGGTGATCGCCGGCATGGAGGGGGCCTTGCCCAGCGTCCTGGCGGGCCTCACCGATCGCCCGCTGTTCGCGGTCCCCACCAGCGTTGGCTACGGCGTCGGTGCCGGCGGCCTGGTGGCGATGGCGGCGATGCTGTCGTCGTGCGCGCCCGGCGTGAGCGTGGTCAACATCGACAACGGGTTCGGCGCGGCGGTGGCCGCGGTGCGCGCGGCGCGGCCGCGGAAACCGACGTGAGCGTGAGCGGCACCCCCGAGGTTCGAGGCCTGCACCTGCACCTGGACTGCGCCAGCGGGATCGCCGGCGACATGACCCTGGCGGCGCTGATCGATCTCGGCGTGCCCGAGAGCGTCATCGGCGACGCCCTCGACGCGATCGGCGTGGGCCGCGCCCGGCTTTCGGTGCGACGCGTGGTGAAGCGTGGGTTCGCGGCGGTGGACGTGCAGGTCGAGACCCGGCAGCCGCTGGCGAGCGGGAAGCTCGCGGACGCGTTTCAGCACCATGGCCACCTGGAATCCGGGCACGGGCACGGGCACGGGCACGAGCACGGGCCGGGGGGCGGCCATCACCACTGGAGCCAGATCCGCAGGCACCTCGAAGGCGGTCTGAGTGGTGAGGTCCGCCGCCGCGCCCTCGACATGTTCGAGCGGGTCGCGCGCGCCGAGGCCCGGATTCACGGCACCACCGTCGAGGACGTGGCCTTCCACGAGGTCGGCGCCATCGACTCGATCGTCGACATCGTCGGCACCGCGGCGGCGCTGGCCTGGCTGGGGCCGCCGAGCGTGACCTGCAGTGAGGTCGCGATGGGGCAGGGTACGCTCACCTGCGCCCACGGCGTGCTGCCGGTGCCGGCGCCGGCCGCGCTCGAGATCCTGCGCGAGGCCCGCGGCGTGATGGCGTCAGGCGGGCTCGCCATGGAGCTGACCACGCCGACCGGCGCCGCCATCCTGGCCCACGCCGTCACCACCTGGTCCGGTCCGCTCACCGGCACGCCGGTCGCGGTGGGGTGGGGCGCCGGCGACTTCGAGCTGCCCGACCGCGCCAACGTGCTGCGGGTGACGGCGATCGCGCCGCGCGCCGGCGCCGCCGACGAGCTGTGGCGCCTCGAGGCCAACATCGACGACATGAGCCCCGAGCTGGCCGGTCACGTCATCGAGCGGGCACTGGCCGCCGGCGCCGTCGACGCCTGGTGGACGCCGATCACGATGAAGAAGGGACGCCCGGCGCTCCTGTTCGGCGCGCTGTGCCCGGCCGCGGTCCGCGACACGGTGGTGGAGATGCTCCTGCGCGAGACCACGACCATCGGCGTGCGCTTCGATCGCGTGGAGCGGACCATGCTGGTGCGCGAGACCGTGACGGTGGAGACCGAGTACGGACCCATCGCCATCAAGGTGGCGCGCGGAGCCGACGGCGCGGTGTGGAACGCGGCGCCCGAGCACGACGCGTGCGCCGCGGCGGCGGTGAACCGTGGGGTAGCCTTGAAGGAGGTCTTCGCGGCGGCGGTGGCGGCGTGGAGACGGCGACCCTGAGGCTTCGTTCGCGAGGCCACTGAGGTATCCTCGGTCCTGGTGTCCGGCAGCTCCATAGCCGTCGTCGGGGGGACCCCGCTCGAGCGTGATCGCCTGGTGGCCGCGCTCGCGGCGCACGAGCTCCCGGCCGCGTCGTTCGACAAGCTGCACCTCGACGACGCCACCACCCTGCCGGCGCTCTTGATGGTCGTCGGGCCCGACTGCGCCGCGCTGGTCGCCGCCGCCCGGGCCGCGCCGCCGCTCGCCGACGTGCCCATCCTGGCGGTCACCGCGGCACCGGACCCTTGCCTGGCCGCCGGCGCCACCGACACCGCGTTGCCCGACCTCACCGATCAGGCGATGGCGCGGCGAGCCCGCAACCTGGTCACCCTCGGGCGCCTGCGCGGCCCGTGGACGCCGGGCTCGCTCGGCCCGATCCTGACCAAGGTCAACGACATCCTGGCCGCGCAGGGCGACGACATCGAGGCGCTGATCGAGGTGCTCGAGCTGACCCGGGACTCGCTCGCCTTCGACCGTGCCTCGCTGGTCGCGCACATCGAGGGCTCACCCAACGCCTTCGTGGTCGCCGCCACCGACGATCCCGGTCGCTCGCAGTTCACGTTGGCCATCGCGGACTACCCCGAGATCGCCGAGGCCATCCACACCGGCGAGCCGGTGCTGCTCGACGACGCGACCATCCATCCCCTGACCGCGGCGGTCGCCGCCAAGCTGGTCACCCGCGGCGTCAAGGGCGTCGGCGTGTTCCCGGTGACGTGGCGAGGTCGCCCGCTGGGCGCGATCATCCTGCGCAAGAACACGCCCGGCGCCCGCCACGTGGTCGGCCGCGGCCTCGAGTTCGTGCGCCTGATCTCGTCGCTCACCGCCGCCCACCTGCGCCACGGCGCCGTGCTCGAGAGCCTGCGCGACCAGACCCACCGCATCTCGCGCCTGCGCTACGAGGCCGAGCGCCGCCTGCGCGGCATCGAGTCGCTCAAGGAACACTTCGAGGCCGCCGCCGACGGCGTCGTGATCGTCGACGACACCGGCGCCATCTTGTTCGTCAACCGCGCCGCCGAGGGCGTCACCGGCTACGCCCGCGCCAACCTGCGCGGCCGGGCCATGGCCGACCTGGTGGCGCCGACGTCGACCGCGACCCTGGCCGGCGTGGTCGACAAGGTGCTGGCCGGTGGCAACGTCGAGCCCTTCGACCTCGAGCTGGCCACCACCGCCAGCGAGCACCTGACCGTGAGCGTGTCGACCTCGACGGTGCTGGCCGACACCGGCGCGGTGATCCTGACCTTCCGCGACGTCACCGCTCAGCGCTCGCTGGAGGGCGAGCTGCGCGCCACCAAGGAGTTCCTCGAGCGCCTGATCGACTCGACCGTCGACGCCATCGTCGCCGCCGACATGCGCGGCATCGTGATCCTGTTCAACCAGGGCGCCGAGCGTCTGTACGGCTACCGCGCCGACGAGGTCATCGGCAAGCTGCCGGTGTGGGCGCTCTACGACGAGGGCGTGCCCCGGCAGATCATGCGCATGCTGCGCTCGACGTCGCACGGCGGCGTCGGCCACCTCGAGCAGACTCGGCGCGAGATCCGCGCCAAGGGCGGCGCGCTGGTGCCGGTCAACATGACCGCGTCGATCATCTACGAGAACGGCCGCGAGGTCGCCACCGTCGGTATCTTCAGCGACCTCCGCGATCGCATCCGCATCGAGCAGCGGCTCCTGCAAGCCCAGGAGAAGCTGCAGATCACCGAGAAGCAGGCCCTGGTCGCCGAGCTGGCCGGCGCCGCCGCCCACGAGCTCAACCAGCCGCTGACCTCGATCCTCGGCTACGCCCAGCTCATCCAGCGCCAGAGCCCGGCCGACGCCCAGCACCTGCGCGCGGTCGGCGTGATCCGCGAGCAGGCCGAGCGCATGGCCGACATCGTCAAGAAGATCGGACGCATCACCAAGTACGAGACCATGCCTTATGTGGGCGGCGCGTCGATCCTCGATCTCGATCGCTCGACCGCCGGCGACATGCCTTCGTTCACCGGCGAGGTCCCGGGCGAGATCTCGGGCACGACCAGCTCGACCGGCTCCGGCGACGAGAGCATCGACGGAAGCCGCACCCGCGAGTTCTCGTCGCTACGGCCCTCCGCCGACATCCAGGCCCTGCTCGACGGCGGCGAGCTGGTCGGCGAGCTGGTCGACGATCCGGCAGCGCCCGATGAGAATAGCCAACCCGGGGAGGAGGCCACGCGCGTGGTCAAGAGCCCGAAGCGATGAGCCCCCTCACTCCGCCCATGCCCGATCTCGGCGACGTCGCCTCGGCGATGGTCGAGCTCGGCCGCGAGCTCCACCTCGAGCTGACCGAGAGCGAGCTCTCCGATCGCTTCCTCACCACGCTGGCGCGGTTGTTCCCGGCCCGCCGCATCGCCATGCGCGTGCTCGATCCGCGCACCCGCGAGCCGGCCCGGGTCTACTCGCTGGGCGGCGACCTGCGGCCTGGCCTCGAGTCGGATCGCGTGACCATCAAGGAGTCGTCGGTGCAGAAGACGCGGATGAAGACCGCGGTGGCGGCCTCGGCCCGCCTGCGCCTCGACAGCCGCTGGGACTCGCCGTTCTCGCACGTGGCCGCCGGCTTCACCGTGCCGCTGGTGGCGTCGGGCGAGCTCTACGGCGTCCTCGACATCGGCTACGCGCTGGGCCAGGATCAGTCGACCGACGACGAGCCGCTGGTGCTGCCGGTCGCCAACCAGCTCGCGCTGGCGCTGCGCAACCAGCGCCTGTGGCGCGACGCCCAGGGCCTGCGCGACTTCCAGACCCGGCTCATCGAGCACGCCAACGCCCTCATCATCGGCGTCGATCGCAGCTGGCGGGTGACGGTGTGCAACCGCGCGCTGCTCGAGCTCACCGGCTACCGCCGCGACGAGGTGGTGGGCCAGGACCTGCGCGATCTGCTCCCCGACGATCAGCGGGCTCGGCTCACGCCGGTGTTCGCGGCGGCGATGCGCGGCCACACCCAGGACGCGGTCGAGGCGATGATCAACTCGCGCCACCGCGGCCGCGTGCGCACGGTGTGGAGCCTGGCCGCGATCGGCCAGGATCGCGTGCTCGGCGAGCAGCCCACCGCCGAGGCGGTGGTCGCGATCGGCCAGGACCAGACCCGGTTGCGCGAGCTCCAGGATCAGGTCATCCAGGCCGAGCGCCTGGCCACGCTCGGTCAGCTCGCCGCCGGCGTGGTCCACGAGCTCAATAACCCGCTCACCTCGATCTCGGTCTACGCCGAGTTCCTGCTCCGCAAGGCCGAGCGCGGCGGCGGCGAGGCCGCCGACGTCGAGAAGCTGGCCCGCATCGGCCAGAGCGCCCAGCGCATCCTGCGCTTCGCGCGCGAGCTGGTGCAGTACGCCAAGCCGGTCGGCGACGAGATCGACGTGGTCGACGTCAACGCGGTGGTCCGCCAGTCGCTGTCGTTCTGCGAGCACCTCTTCGATCGAAACGGCATCCAGGTCAGCCTCGAGCTCGATCCGGCCTTGCCGCCGGTGCCAGCGATCCCGGGCCAGCTCGAGCAGGTGCTGATCAACCTCCTGACCAACGCCGCCCACGCCGTCGAGGCCGCCGGGGGGACGGTCACGGTACGCACGCGCACCGGGCCCAACGACACCGTCCAGGTCATGGTCGACGACTCGGGGCCCGGTGTGTCTCAGGACGACCAGGCCCGCATCTTCGAGCCCTTCTACACCACCAAGACCGACGGCACGGGCACCGGCCTGGGCCTGCCCATCGTCAAGAACATCATCGAGCAGCACCGGGGATCGATCGGCGTCGGCAAGGCGCCCGAGGGTGGCGCCAGGTTCCTGGTCACCCTGCCCAGATCTCCGTCGTAGAGCTGTGCTGCAGCGGGGGCGACGGCTGCGGAGCCCGCCAGCTTCGTTGCCGGGTCCCCTCCTCGTCCTCACGTACCGACGTACGCTCCGGCTCGGCCTCCGCCCCGGCGCCTCGCTGGCAGGCTTCCTCGCTCGTCGCGGCAAGACCTCCAGCGGCGGCACTTCGGTCGTTCAGAGCAAACGACCTGGCCCGAGGTGATCGCCCGCGCTTCCTGGGCCAGATCTCCGTCGTAGATCTGTGGCCCGAAGTGATCAGGAGTGATCTCGGGTGCCTAGATATACACGTCAATAAGTTGGCCCCGTGGATCGAGGCTGGTAGCGTGAACGTCCGATGAAGCCGGACGTGATGTTGTCGAAGCTCGAGGACGCCGCGACCCAGCTGGGGGTCAAGGTCTCGTACGAGCTGCTCGCCGCGTCGGCGGGAGCATCACGGGGCGGGCTGTGCCGGGTGAAGACCGAGTACCGCGTGATCATCGACAAGCGCGCCTCGACCGAGGAGCGTGTCACCACGCTCGCAGGTGCGCTGTCAGCTGTGACTGCGCGCGTCGACGCCTCCCACCTCGATTCAGATCTGGTCGCGCTGATCGATCAGCAGTCGCCACTGCCCGCGCGCCGCGCCTCCTGAGCGGAGTCGCACCGTGCGTGGTCTTCCCGCGACGAGCGAGGAGGCCGATGTCGAGGACGTGGGGCGGAGGCCGAGCCGGAGCGTACGTCGGTACGTGAGGACGAGGAGGAGACCCTCGGACGAAGCCAGCGGCCTCCGCAGCCGTCGCCCCCGCAGCAGCACATCGTCAGAGCTTGGCGAGGAGCTCTTTCTTCTTGAGATCGAACTCCTGCTCGGTCAGCACGCCGGCGGCCTTGAGCTCGCCGAGCTGCTTGAGCATGGTCATGATCTGGTCCTTGCTCTCGGCCGGGGCGGGCGCGCCGGCGGGCCGGGCACCCTGATTCATCTGGTTCATCATCTGGCCGGCCATGGCGAAGCCCATACCGATACCGGCGCCTTCGAGCGCCGGGCTGCCGCCGCCCTTCTCCATGCCCTTGGCCGCGCCGAGCATCATCTCGGCTTGCGCCATCTGCTGGTAGCCGCCGGCCATGTTGACGTAGGCGGCGCGCTCGACCAGCTTGTCGAGGCGATCGCGGTCGGCCGGGTCCATCGAGATCGTGAAGTCGCCGAAGCGGATGACCTCGACGCCGTAGCTCTCGATGTGCTTGCGCAGGTTGCCGACCGTGAATTCCTCGATCTCGCTGGTGTAGGCGCCCGAGGACACCTTCATCACCGGCCAGTTCTGCTTCACGATCAGCTCGGCGATGTGGTCCTTGATGACCTTCTGGACCTGGCTCTTGAACCAGCCGATGAACGCATCGTTGGTGGTGGCGCGCTGGCCGACCAGGCCGATGACGAACTTCATCGGGTCGAAGACCTTGGCCGAAAACTCGCCGTGGACCATCAGGCGCACGCGCAGGCCGGTCTGGGGATCGGGGATGTCACCGACCGAGGTGCCGAACTTGATCGACGGGTGCTCGCGGGTGTTGACGAAGAACACCTCGGAGATGAAGACGTTGCCGCCGGTGAACTTGTCGACCAGCTGGCCGAGGAACGGGATGTTGTTGCCATCGAGGGTGTGACGGCCGGCAGAGAGGCTGCCGACGTACTGCCCGTTCTTGAAGAACATGGCGATCTCGTCCTGGTCGACCGTGAGCTGGGCCTTCCAGGGGATGGTCTGATCGGGGTGCTTGTAGACCCAGTGGTCCTTCGCCTCGTCGGGACGGGCGATGGCCATCTCCTTGACGCCACCCTTGACGAAATCGAGAATTCCCATTTCTCTCTCCTCTCTTGAGACATGGAAACTAGCACATGAACTGGCGAATGAAGGGTGCGATCCAGAAGGTCCTCGGCGTGGTCCCCGCCGGGGACCAGCTCCATTTCCGGCTGCAGCGCCACCTGGGAGCGTTGCGTCACCTGGCCAAGGAGCTGGAGGCCAAGATCGAGGACTGGCGGCTCATGGCCGGCCACCTGCGCGACGCCAAGCTTCCGCTCGCCGGCACGCGATTCGTCGAGATGGGCACGGGCTGGTACCCGACCTTCCCGATGTGCCTCCACCTGGGCGGGGCGGCGCGGGTCGACACCATCGATCTCAACCGCTACCTGCGCAAGGACCTGACCCTCGAGGCGGCGGCGTTGCTCGACAGCCGGGTGCCGCTCATCGCCGAGGAGTCGGGGCGGCCCGAGGTCGACGTGCGCGCGGCCTACCGGGAGCTCATGGGCGCCCTGCGCCGCGGCGCCACCATCGAGGAGGCGACTGGCGGCGTGGTGCGCTACCGCGCCCCCGGCGACGCGTCGGCGACCGGTCTGCCCGACGGCACGGTCGACGTCGTCTTCTCCAACAGCGTGCTCGAGCACGTGCCCGGCGAGATCATCGACCGCTGCCTCGACGAGGCCAGACGAATCCTGCGGCCCGGCGGCGTGGTCTTCCACTCGGTCAACTGCGGCGACCACTACGCCTACGTCGACCGCTCGATCAACCAGCTCAACTACCTGCGCTACTCCGACCACGAGTGGGAGAAGTGGAACAACCGTTTCCTCTACCAGAACCGGCTGCGCTCGAACGACTTCATCGACATGGCCAGGAAGGCCGGCTTCGCCATCGAGCTCGACACCTCGCGGCCGCACCCGACCCGGCTGGCCCAGCTCGCCGAGATCGAGGTCCACCCGCGCTTCGGCCGGTACAATGAGGCGCAGCTGGCGATCACCAGCATCGACTTCATCGGCCGCAAGCCCGCGTAGCACGCCCAATCGAGCTAACGTCGGCGCGTGGGTTCCGCGCGGCTCCTCGGCGGTCTGGTCGCGGCCAACGTCGCGCTGGTCGCCGTCGGCCATGCGCTGGCGCCCGAGCGCGTCGAGGTCGAGCGGGCCCGGGTCACCGTCGGCCTGGTCTTCGATGTGGGCGGCAAGGACGACCGCTCGTTCAACGACGCGGCCTGGCGCGGCCTGGAATGGGCGAAGCGCGACTACGACATCCGCGTCCTCACCATCGAGCCCTCCGACGGCGCCGATCGCGAGGCGGCGCTCCGCCAGCTCGCCAAGCGCAAGGTCGACCTGGTGATCGGGGTCGGCTTCATCTTCTCGGCTGACCTCGAGAAGATGGCCCGGCTCTTCCCCGACGTCGCCTTCGCCGGCGTCGACTACTCGCCCACCGAGGGCGCGGTCATGCCGCCCAACCTGGCCGGGCTGCGCTTCCGCGAGCACGAGGGGAGCTTCGTGGTCGGCGCGATCGCCGGCATGACCACCAGGAGCAAGGTGGTCGGCTTTGTCGGCGGCATGAAGATCCCGCTCATCCGCAAGTTCGAGGCCGGCTACGCCGCCGGTGTGCGCCACGTGTGTCCGACCTGCCAGGTCCTCGGCGCGTACGCCGGCACCGAGCCCAAGGCCTTCGCCGATCCCACGCTGGGCCAGGAGCTGGCCACCGCCCAGTTCGATCGTGGCGCCGACATCATCTATCACGCGTCCGGCAAGACCGGCGCCGGCGTGATCGGCGCGGCCCGGGCCCGCGGCAAGCTGGCCATCGGCGTCGACTCCGATCAGTTCCACGAGGCGCCGTGCTGCGTCCTGACCAGCATGATCAAGCGGGTCGACGTCGCGGTGCATGCCGTGGTCGGCGAGGTGGTGGCCGGGACGTTCGAGGGCGGGCTGCGCGAGCTGGGCCTGGCCGAGGACGGCGTCGGCTTCGTGGCCAACCCGGACAACGCCCGGCTCTTGCCGGCCGACGTCGTGACGCGGGCGCGCGCGCTCGCCGCCGATGTGGT
>SXJR01000230.1 GCA_005779305.1 Myxococcales bacterium | reverse complement strand
GGATCAGCTCCAGAGGGCCGGTAGCAGTTGCCTGCTCAATGTCGGCGAAGGGCAGCGGAGGAGCGGCGGGGATCGGGGACGGTTCTTTGGCTATGCGAGGGGTAGCGCGGGCGAAGTGGTGGCCGTGCTCGATGCGGCGAGCGCATGGGGCTGGACGCTCGACGATCGAGAGGCCAGGGCTCATGCCGATCGGCTGCTCGGGCTGCTGTACGGCCTGATCTACGGACCCAAGCGAATGCGGCAGTGAGGGTCAGCGACGCGGGTGGCTGAGCCGCCACAGCATCGCGGCGAGCCGATCGAGGAGTGCGTGCGCCTCGGTGGCGTCGTCGATCCAGCCCCAGGCGATGGCGGCGTCGAGCGTGGCGCGCACCTCGGTGTTGCTGCCGCTGGCGCGCACGGGGGCCATGCCTGGTGCCCCACCAGCCACCCGCGCCACCTCGTCGCTCACCTCCGCGGCGGCGGGTTGCTCCACCAGCGCTCACGCGCAAGGCGGGGCCCGTGCGCGCCCGCCGCGAAGGGCGCCCCGCGTCGCCGCCCCGAGGGCGGGAGCCCATTCGCACTCGTTCGGCGCGGCTGCGGCTGCGGTTGCGGCTGCCCGGCGCTGGCACGCCCGATGCTCTTGTCATCGATCATGATGGCCACCCGCGCAGTCCTGGCAGGTCTCCTCACGCTCTCGGCCTGTGGCGACGACGGTGGTTCGCCCAACGACGCCGCGGTCGACGCCGGAATCACGGCCACCGACGTGGAGGGCACGTGGCTCATGGCCTCGCTCACGCTCCCCGACCAGGGCACGCTGGTCACGCTGCTGCGCGACGGCATGCCGCAAGGCTTGCGGGGCGACGTGGTGGTGACCGCAACGGGTGCAGCCACCGCGACGCTGCGGGTGCGCCAGGCCATTCTGATGGATGGGCTGCTGGCCAGCGACATCGACGCCTTCGACATCCCGGTGGTGCTCGAGCCCGATCGCTGGATCCTGACCGAGCCGGAAGGCGGCGTGATGGTGTTCACGATGGCGCTGACCGGCGACCACCTGGTGCTGACCCTCGACCCCGACGATCCGCGCGTGACCGCGACCGATCCGCCGCACGCCATCGTCCTCGATCGCGTCACGCCGTGGACCACGACGACCGCGGGCGAGTGGGTGCTGGTATCGCTGACCAACGCGTCGGGCACCATCCCCGGCGACGTGTGCACGGCCGCGGGTGGTGGGTGGTTCAAGGTCCACATGGCCATCACCATCAGCGATCGCCAGATGTTCGAGCGGGTGATGACGACAACCTCGTACTCGGATGACACCTGCACGACGCTGGTCAACACCCAGACGTCAGCGCAGCTCGGCTACGGCGAGGAGGAGGGCGGCAACGTGCTGCGCATCTGGGGCGTGGAAGACGACAACGAGGAGTATCTGGCCTTCGCGCTGAGCCAGGCCAGCGGCGCCTTGACTCTGACCCGGACCGCCTGCCTGCCGCAGCCGGCCTGCGAGGACGAGGCGCCGACCAGCGTCGTGGTGCGGCGCCCCTGACCCGGGATGGCCGCGCGGCTCAGCTCAGGCGGGCGGCGAGCTTCTCGGCGGCGCGGGTGGCGAGCGCCATGATCGTCACCTGCGGATTCACGCCCAGCGAGCTCGGCACCGACGCGCCGTCGACGACGTACAACCCCGGCGTGGCGTGGACCTGGTGCTCGGCGTCGACGACCGACTTGCTCGGATCGGCGCCCATTCGCGCCGTGCCGAGCGGGTGGTAGGCCGAGACCTCGAGGTCGTGGGGCCGGAGGGTGGTCGCGCGGAAGCGGGCCAGATCCGCCTCGCCGTGGATCTCGTTGAAGCCGTGCACGGGCAGGAGCACACGGCGGGCGCCGCCGGCCAGGAAGACGCGAGCGAGGATATCGATGCCGCGCTTCATGCGGCCGAGATCGGCATTGTTGAGGTTGTACGTGATGACCGGCTGATCGCCGACCAGGCGGACTCGGCCGCGCGAGGTGTCCTCGACCATCAACCCGAAGCTGGCCACGCGGTCGAAGCCCTCGGCCAGCTCGACCAGCTCGGGGCCGATGTGGGGCATGAGGCCGACCGAGAAGTCGAGGGGCAGGGCCGCGCCCTCGAACATCAGGCCCTCCTCGGCATACTCCTCGATGGCGTAGCCCTGGGGCACGCCCTTCCAGTTCTCGACCTTCTCGTCGAGCACGGCGAGCAGGCCGGTGGCCGGATGGACCGAGAGGTTCTTGCCCAGCTCGCCCGAGGCGTTGCCCAGGCCGTTGCGCATGAGGAACGGGGGCGTGATCAGGGAGCCGCACGCCACGATCACGGCGCGAGCTCGCACCGTCACGGTCCGCCCGGCCTTGGTCTTGCTGACCACGCCGACGGCGTGGCCGTGCTCGACGATGACGCGGGTCGCGCGGACGTTGGTGTACAGCTCGGCGCCGGCCTTGAGCGCCAGCGGCACATAGGACACGTTCATCGAGCGCTTGGCGTCGGTCGGGCAGCCGAAGCAGCACACGCCCTGACCGTCGCAGTCGGGCGCGTTGCGCTTGAGGGGCTGGTGGCGCTTGATGCCGAGCGCGTCGGCGCCGCGCGCGATCACGCGGGCGCAGCCGCCGAGGTACTGAGGCTTGACCGGGGCCACGCCGAGCACCGCCTCGACGCGATCGAAGTAGGGCGCCAGGCCGTCAGGGGTGAGCTCGGTCAGGCCGAGGTCGCGCACCCAGTGCTCGAGCACGCGATCGGGCGCGCGGTAGCAGGTGCCCGAGTTGACCGTGGTCGACCCGCCGACGGTCTTGCCCAGCGGGATCGTGATGGGGACGTTGCCGACGGTGAAGGTGGCGCCCGACGCGCGGTACAGCTTCTTCTGCATCTCGAGCGGGCGGCCGGTGAACTCGCTGCGATCGACGTAGGCGCCCTCCTCGAGCATCATCACCGCCACGCCGGCCTCGGCCAGCTCGCGGGCGACGACCGCGCCGCCGGCGCCGGTGCCGATCACGACCACATCGACGTCGACCGCGACGTCGCCGTCGAGCGCCGCACCGTCGTGGACGCGATCGCGGAAGTACGCTGGCTTGACCTCGGCCTTCTGCTGCCACGAGTACACGCAGCCGACCTTCTGGAAGAACGACGGATCGTCGAAGTGCGCCACCTTGAGCGGGATCATCAGCGCCCGCAGCGCGTTGCGGCGCGCCACGTCGGCGTCGCGCCAGCGATCGAGCAGCTCGACCCGCTCGGTGGCCGGGATCGAGGTCAGTCCGCGGCGGCGGTGCAGGTACGAGAGGCCGTCGAAGAGATGGACCAGGCCGCGGTACGCCGTCTGCGCCGGGCCCGGCAGCCCGCGCAGGAAGCCCTCGACGCGCTCGACGGTGCGCGCGTCGGCGGCGGGGAAGAGGCGCCCGGCAGGCAGCGTCGCCTCGGCGATCGCCAGCATTGTGGTGCGCTCGCGAGCCGAGAAGAGAGACATCGTGCGGAGACTATCGGGATTGGTTCGATGGTTCAACGTGTAGCGGATTCATCAGAGCCCGGGCGGCAAGATCCGCGCGAAGCCAGCGTCGAGGAAGCCGTAGCTGGCCTCGACCGAGGCGCCGACGAAGATCGCGCCCGACTCGTATGCGCCCTGCGCCGCCACCCGGATGCCCGAGGCGCGGTTGAGCTGCCAGGTCCAACCCGCCTCACCCATGACCCGCGCGCCCAGATCGCTATTCATGCCGCCGTCGTCCGACGCCAGCAGCGCCGCCGCGACGTCGAACGTCCCGACCAGCTCGCCGTGATCGCCGTGGGCGAAACGACGCCAGCGCCCGGTGGCCTCGACCTGCCACGGCTTGGGATCGCCGGTGAGCTGGTAGCGCCCGTCGAACGTCACGAATGCGTCGTTGTTGAGTCCGATCTGTCGGGCGGCGCGCGCGCGCACCAGCGCCATCTCGAAGCGACAGCCGGCGCCGGTCATGCCGGCCATGCAGGCGTCGCCCGGCACCGTGCCGCCGTCGCCGTAACGGGCCTGACGCATGAGGAAAGCCTCGCCGACCAGCACCTGCACGTCGATACCGCTGGGCCGGCCGTCGAAGCTGGGGTCGCGCAGCACCTCGAGCAGCTCGTAGGTGGTACCGGCGTCGGGCTCGCCCAGAAGCACGCCGGCCTCGCGCAGGAGGGCGACGGTGGCGGTGAGCTGGCGGTAGCCGGTGCGATCGCGGCGCAGCGCCCACCACGTCGCCTGCAGCTTGCGGGCGAGCGAGTCGTCGATGGGGCGGCCGAGCGCGCGCCGGCGCTCGAGCAACGCCGAAAGCTGGTGCGCGCGCATGCGCGTGCCGGCGTCGAGCAGCCGACCGTGGCCGCCGCCGATGGCCACGCCGAGGTCGGCAGCGAGCCGGCCGTCGCGAATGTCGTTGGCCGGATCGTCCTGGATGATCGCCTGGTAGTGGAAGCGCACGTCGAGCGCGGCCTGTCCGACGCCGTAGACCCCCGACGCGGTGTAGGCGCGGAACTCGCCGACACCGGAGAGGTCGGCCAGCACCAGGCGCGAGCCGGCGCGATCGGGCGCGTCGGTCGGATTGAACACGCCGCCGACGACGTCGGCGTCGATGTTCACGCCCCAGGCCGAACGTTCGCGCTCGAGCCGGCGACCGTAGCGGCCCTCGGCGTCGGCGTCGAATGTGGTCCGGTCGCGCAGGGTGTCGAAGCCGAGGCTGGCGGCACCGACGACAAAGGTCAGCGATTCGCTGGCGCCCAGCACGTCGTCGTCCCACACCGGCGCGCCCTCGACCTCGCTGCTGGTGTCACCCAGGATCGCGTCACCGAGCCCGGACCGCCCGTTCTCACCGGGCGTCGCCCGGATGTCGACGTCACCGCCGCCCGGGGGAGGGGGCGGGGTCGGGGTCGGGGTCGGGGTCGG
>SXJR01000229.1 GCA_005779305.1 Myxococcales bacterium | reverse complement strand
GCCATCGCGCTGGCGCTGGCCGCCGAGGGCGCGCGCATCGCCGCCGTGGCCCGGGGGGCCGAGGACCTCGAGCGGTTGCGCAGCGAGCTGCCGGGCGAGCCCGGCGCCCACACCACCATCGTCGCCGACGTCACCACCGCCGACGGTGCCAGCGCCGCGGTCGACGGCGCCGCCGCCGCGCTGGGCGGCCTCGACCTCGTCATCGCCAACGTCGGCAAGTCGTTCGGCCGCACCATCGCCGAGCTCGACGACGCCGACCTGTCCCGCTCGCTCGACATGAATCTGTGGTCGAGCGCGCGCGTGGCCCAGCGCGCCGTCCCGCACCTGCGCGGGGCTGGCGGCGGCGCCATGGTGCTGGTCTCGTCGATCTGGGGCCGCGAGGCCGGGGGCGCGCCTGGCTACAACGTCGCCAAGGCCGGCGTGCTCGCGCTCGCAAAGGCGCTGGCCCGCGAGCTCGCCGGCGAAGGCATCCGCGTCAACAGCGTGGCGCCGGGCTCGATCCTCTTCCCCGGCGGCGGGTGGGACCGGCGGCAGAAGGCCGATCCCGCGGCCATCGCCGCCTTCGTCGCCCGCGACATCCCGTCGGGCCGCTTCGGCACCCCCGAGGAGGTCGCCAGCGTCGTCACGTTCCTCTGCTCGCCCCGCGCCGGCTGGGTCACCGGAGCATGCATCACCGTCGACGGCGGGCAGTCCCGTGCCTTCTGACGACCGGGTGACCAGCGGCCCCACGTTCGGCGAGATGCTCGAACACGCCGGGCTGATCGAGAAGCCGTCAATGGTGACCCGCGAGATCATCCGGGCCACGGGTGAGGCGGTCGCCGAGTACGCGCGGGTGAACCTGGTCGTGGTCTCGTGTGTCGACTGCACCGCGCCCAAGGCCTGCTGCTGGCTCAAGACCAAGTGCTACCTCCACGAGGCGGTGCCCATCGTCGCCCGGCTCCTGCGCGACGGTCGCGACACGCCCGAGCTGCGCGCCGAGCTGCGCGCCGCCGCCCACTACATGGAGAACGCGCCCAAGCGGCAGCACCAGCGTCCGTGTGTGTTCCTCGATGGTGAAGAGCGCTGCACCGTCTACGAGGATCGCCCCAGCGTGTGCGGCACGCACCTGGTGTCGTCGCCGGCGACCGAGTGCAGCGGCCTGGTCGGAAACGTGCGCCGGCTGTCGGCGCCGCTCCAGGACCAGGCTCCGCCCGAGATCGAGGAAGAGTTCGTCCTGGCCGCCGGCCTGCGCCGCCTCGATCGCCGCTACGCCTGCGCGCTGCCCCGCATGGTCCTCATCTGCCTCGAGGCCTGGCCGCGCCGCGACTACGTCAGCTTCCTCGCCGAGCGAGTCCTGCCTGCCGCCCACCGCTTCCACGCCATCACCCGCTGACCGGCACGCGCAGACGTTACTCGGGCAGCCCCCAGGTGTCGCCCCACAACGACTGGGCGCCGTCGATGCGCAGGGTGGCGCCGGTGATGTACTGGGCGGCCGGCGAGACCAGGAAGACGATCGAGGCGGCGACCTCGTCGACGGTGCCGCCGCGCTTGAGCGGCGTGCCGCGGATGCCGCGGGCGAGGATCTCGGGTGGATACCGCATGGTGCCCGATGAGATGATGACGCCGGGGGCGACGGCGTTGACCAGGATGCCGAACTGCGACCACTCGACGGAGAGCGACATGGTCAGGTTCTCGACGCCGGCGCGGGCGGCGCCGGTGTGGGCCATGCCCGGGAAGCCGCGATAGATGTTGGCGATGACCATGACGATGCGGCCGCGCTGGCGTGGGATCATGGTCTGGTTGGCGACCTCGCGGGTCACGTTCCAGGTGCCGAGCAGGTTGTTCTTCACCACCGCGGCGAAGCCATTGGCGCTGATGTGCTGGGCCGGCGACGGGAACTGGCCGCCGGCGTTGTTGACCAGGATGTCGATGGCGCCGAAGCGCTCGACCACGCCGGCGACGGTGCGCTGGACCTGATCGACCTCGCGGATGTCGCAGGCGGCGGTGTGAATCGCGTCGGCCCCGCTGGGCGCGAGTGCCGCCAGCTCGGCGCGCGCGGCCTCGAGCTTCTCGGGTGTGCGGCCGCAGATCGCGACCCGGGCGCCCAGGCGCACCAGCTCGGCGGCGGTGGTCAGGCCGATGCCCGAGCCGCCGCCGGTGATGAAGGCGACCTGTCCGTCGAACAGACCGGGTTGGAAGATCCGCTGGCTCTCGGGGCTGGGCGCGTCGCGCATCCGGGGACCCTAACATCGGCGGCGGGCACGGCGGCCGCGACACCGTTTCACCGGCTTACTCGTGGCGCCAACGTCCCAGATGAGGTGATCCGATCAGGCACGCATCATCGTCCGGCGGAAACGCGAGTGGGGGGTTGGGGGACGCGATCGTCCCCCATCTGAGGACGCGCAGCGTCCGGACGAGGCTGACGCGCCGACCCGCGAACGCTCGACAGGCCACGTGTGCGCCGCGACTGCGCGGCGCGGATGGCGCGGTGAGGCTCAGACCAAGTGGGAGGCGCGTCAGCCGGCGGGTTCGTCGCCGGGCTCGCCCACGAACAGGCCGAGCTGGGGCGGCGCGTCGGCGGCGGCTTCGGGATCCTCGAGACGCAAGCGGCCGTCGTCGTCGAGATAGTTGACGCGCAGTCGCTCGGCCGAGACCCGATCGATCGCGGCGAGGCGATCGATCACCAGCTTGGCGATGTCGGACCACGACGCGGTTCGGCTGCCGGCGTCGACCAGCGTGGCCTCGACGTCGCGCACGATGCGGCGCAGGTCCTCGGTGCCGACCGCGCTGCGGTGGGCGGTGATGCGCTCGAGCGCGTGTTTCAGCTTCTCCGAGTCGAAGGGCTCGTGCTCGCCGTCGCGCTTCTCGACCCGCAAGCCGGGTGAACCCACGCGCTCGTAGGTGGTGAAGCGCCGCTTGCACGAGCTGCACACGCGCCGGCGCCGGGTCCCGTCCGGGGACTCGCGGGTCTCGGTCACGTTGGAGCTGCTGGCGCAGAACGGGCACTGCACCCGCCGATCCTACCGGCCACCGCCGCCCTGGGCACGTTTCGCGCAGTCGTGGACGGCGACGCGGCTGGGCGCGCCACCCATGTCCGAGAACCGGTAGATGCGGCCGTCGGGGCCGACGGTGATGACCTCGGGGAAACCCTCGCCGAGGTGACCGGTGGCGACGATGGCGCCGCCGGCGATACGGTGCACGGCGTTGCGGCCGAACAGGTTGTCGCCGGTCCAGATCGTGCCGTCGGCGGCGACGTCGCAGTCGGCGAGCGCCTCGGGATTCGACACGTGGAGGCGGCGCGCGGGATCGGCGCGCCAGCGATCGCCGTCGGCGACGAGGCAGACCAGATCGCCCGTAGCCTTGGACGCGGCGTAGCCGACACAGCCGCCCAGCGCGGCCGCCGCCGCGGCCGTCGGCGCCAGACACAGCCCCTCGTAGTTGTTGCCACAGTTCACGGTGTCGACGGCGCAGGCGTCCTCGTCGTCGATGCGATAGGCCGGCACGACCAGCGTGAAGCCGGGGCCGTCGGCGCGCCGTTCCCACGCCCGCACCCAGCCGCTCGACGTCAGCCCCCAGATCTTGGTCCCGACCCGGGACAGACCCTCGATGTCGTCGGCGCGCGACGCGCCGTCGCTGGCGCCGAGCGGCAGCTTGCCGCTCTCGACGACGTGGCCATCACCGGCGTCGATGACGACGTAGGCGCCGTCGTTGCCGCTGTCAGAGACCACCAGGATCGTGCCGTCGGCGAGGAAGACTGCGCCCGAGGCCTCGGCGACCGGCACCGACGCCGCGAAGGTCACGCGCGTGCACTCGCCGAGATCGGTCCCGCCCGCCGCGGGCTCGACCGGCGCGTCGGTGGCGGCCGCTGGCGGTGGAGTCGGCGGCGGTGGATCTTGGCCAGAGGTGCCGCGCGAGCAGGCGATCGCCACCATCGCCGTCGACGTCCACGTCCACGTCCACGCCGACGTCCACGAGCCAGGCAAGCTCAGGCTTTCTTTTCGAGCTCGCGGCTGCCGGCGATGAGGCCGGCGCACAGGAGCCCGAACGGCAGCGAGAAGATCGTGCAGACCGCCAGGTTCTGGAGCCGGATGATCAGGTTGCGGCTGTCGACCTTCTCCTCGGCCTGCTTGCGGCCGAGCTTGATCTCCATCTCGATCGTCACCTGCTCGAGCTTGGGCAGGTCGATCAACTTGGGCGCGCCGAAGAAGGCGCAGAAGCCGATCACGCCCCAGGTGGCGGCGAGCATGGCCCAGGCCGCACGCTTGCCGGTCCAGGTCCCATAGGCGAGCGCGACGCCCAGGAAGCCGATGACCGACAGGGTCAAGCCGAGCAGCGTGGTCCAGCTGCCCGTGACCAGGCCGCGCACGCCCACGACGAGGAGGGCCGCCCCCACAGCGGCGCTGCCGATGACCGCCACCTGCATGCGAGGAGAGAGGGCGCTCACAGACGGTGTGCTAGCACGCGCCGGCGCGGTCGTCATTTCTGCTTGCGCTTGAACAACGAGCCCCAGAAGCCCTTGGGCTTGGCGTCGTCGTCGGTCGCGGTCTCGCCGCCGGCAGCCGTCGCCGGCGTGGTCCCGGTGGGCGCCACCGGGGGCGGCTGGGTGGTGGGCTTACGCGGTCGCGGCGGCTCGGTGGTCGGCGGTGTCGTGGTCGGCCGCGCCGGTGGCGGGATCGCGGTGTTCTTGCCCGTGCTGGAGGTCGCGCCCGACGAGCCTCCGGTGTTGGCGCCCTGCTTGGTCTGGCCAGTGACCTCGGTCGGCGTGTCGTGGCGCGGCCGGGGCGCGTCGCCGCCCGGAGCCTGGGCCACGGTCGTGTCCTCGAGCTCCTTCGCGTACTCCTTGCGGAACAGCTGGCGCATGAACTGGCGCAGCTCCTTGGGGTCGAAGCGGTAGTTGGCGATGAGCGCGTCGAGATCGCCGGCCAGGTTGGCCGCGTTCTGGTAGCGGTCGGCGACGTCGCGGGCCAGGGCCTTGTAGACGATGGTGTCGAGCTCGGGCGTCACGCGGCGGTTGAAGTTCGACGGCGGCGGCACCTCGGCCTTGCGCACCTTCTCCATCAACGCGAACTCGGTGTCGCCGCGGAACAGCTTCTCCGTGGTCAGCATCTCGTGCAGGATGATCCCGGTCGAGAACACGTCGGTGCGGGCGTCGAGCGGCATGCCGCGGATCTGCTCGGGCGACATGTAGCTGAACTTGCCCTTGAGCACGCCGATCTCGCTGGTGAACTTCATCAGCGCCTGGGCGATGCCGAAGTCGAGCAGCTTGACGTCGCCGTCGTACGACATGCGCACGTTGGACGGCGACACGTCGCGGTTGACGATGTTGAGGATGCGGCCGTCGCCGTCGGTCAGGTTGTGAGCGAAGTGCAGGCCTTCGGCGATCCGCGCCGCGATGTACACGGCGTGCGGCACCGGGATGCGCTGGTTGGACTCCTGGCAGCGGCGCAGCACCTGGGTCAAGTCGCGGCCGCCGATGTACTCCATCGCGATGTAGTGCCGGCCCTCGATCTTGCCGATCTCGACTGTCTCCACGATGCAGCGGTTGCGAAGCAGCAGGGCGAGCTGGCCTTCGCGGTGGAACATGTCCACGAAGCGGGCCTCGCGGGCGAGTTGAGGCCGCATCACCTTGATGGCCAGGAGCCGCGGCTGACGCGCCGTGTCCTCGCGTACGCGCGCGCGGTAGACCTCGGCCATGCCGCCCCGGGCGATCAGCCCGAGGAGGAAGTACTTCCCGAACGGGACGGGGTCGTTGGGAGCACCGCCCATCAACTTTCCGTCCGTCGAGGGCCGCTCGGTCACCGGCCCCACTCTACCACCTCACCACTTGACGACGAAGCGCTCACCCGGCCGGATTCGCACGGATCTCTCCTCGACCCGCGACCCGGAGTCGTCCTTGACGACCATCTTCAAGGCGCGACCGCCGGGATCGAGCTCGACGCCGAGCTCCGGCGTCGACAGACCCAGATCCATCAGGACACCCGGCTCGTCCCACTTCTCGATCGCGATGCGTCCGAAAGGCGACTCGAGCTTGTTGACGAGCACGCCCCAGGTGAACTTGATCGAGCCCTCGGCGCCGGCAGCGACGGTGACGTTCTGGAAGCTGCCGAACTCGTACTTGTTGGACAGGCAGAACGCGCGGTAACGGCCGGGCGCGACGATCAACTTCTTCTGCGGCAGCTTGCCCGGCACCGGCTGGCGATTCACCCAGACCTGCTCGCACGGCATCGAGGTCTCGATGGTCAGGAACGCGAGCGTGCCCTTGTCCTTGGCCAGCTCCTTGCGCACGTCATCGGCGTTCTTGCCGAACGGGCGGCGCAACAGGTACGCGCGGTAGAAGTCGATCTTCTTGTCTCGCGCGGCGAGCTTCTCGTAGGTGGCGCCGAGCTCGCGGAGGAAGCCGGGCAGATCGGGCGCGAGCGCGTAGCCCATGTGGAAGAAGATCAGCGCGTCGCCGTAGTCCTTCTTGCCGAACGCGGCGCGGCCGCGCTTGAATGCTTCCTTGGCCTCGACGGCGAGGACGGGCAGGACGATGTTCTTGCCGAACGGATCGCGGACGGCGCGCAGGCGCTTGGCCTCGGCGAGCGCGTCGCTCTTGGCCTTGGCGTCGCTGGTTACCTCGGCGAACTGGTCCCAGACCTTGGCCGCTTCGTCGTTCTGGGCCGACAGCGTCCAGAACTTGGCGAGCTCGCGCGCTTCGGCGCTGGCCGGGCCCCGGGCCACGACCAAGGCCTGGTAGAGCACGATGGCCCGCAGATCCTCGCGCTTCTTGGCCGCGGCCTTGGCCTTGTCCTCGAGGAACTCGGAAAGCGCCGCCCGCGGCTTCGTGGTTTTCACGGTGTCGACGAGGTCGGCCCTCGCGGGCGCGGCGGTCGCGGCGACCGCCACACAGGTGGCGACTGCGACGCACATCGCGGTGGTGAGCCTACGCGCGGACCTCATCGGGGCTACCGTATCACGACGGTTTCGTTGTCGCCGATATTCAAGTCGGCTACGATGGTCAGCGCGTCTGCGGTCGATACTCGTCGGCCACGATCCATGCGAGCCATCGTCCTCGAACGCAACAAGCAGGTGGGCCGACGTCTGGTCCGCTACTTCCTGAGTGCCGGCGTGGAGGCCGTCGTGGTCGAGGATCCGGCCCAGGTTCCGCCCGCGGTCGCCGATCCGGCGGTGAGCTGGGTCTGCGCCGACGGCTTCGATGGCGACGCGGTGCGTGATGCCTGCCGGGCCCGGCCGGGGATCCGCGGGATGTTGTGGACCGCCGAGCCCTTGCGCCGCTCGCTGCGCCACCTCGCCGAGTGCAACAGCATCAACCACGTGCTCGGACGCAAGGACTTCGAGAGCGCGCCGCGGGCGTGGGAGATGATGATGGTGCTGCGCCGCGCCCTCGACCCGGCCGCCGGTCCACCGCCGCTTCCGGCCTATCTCGACTGGGGTTACACGGGGTTCGAGGAGCGGGTCGGCTCGACGGCGCAGCGCGACATCGTGGTGCAGCGCGTCCAGGACTTCGTGCTCGCTCTCCAGGTCCCCAAGCGGCTGGGCGAGATGATGAGCGAGCTCGCCCACGAGCTGCTCATGAACGCCATGTACGACGCGCCGGTCGACCTCAACGGCGTTCACAAGTACGCGGTCGACCGCAAGGCCGAGATCACCCTGGCCCCGGACGAGCACGCCCTGGTCCGTCTGGCCACCGACGGCACCCGGGTGGTCCTCCAGGTCCGCGACCGGTTCGGCGGCCTGCTTCGCCGCCACGTGGTGGACGGGTTGGCCCGCGGCCTTGCAGGCGGCGAAATGGACCAGAGCCACGGCGGTGCGGGCCTGGGCATGGCCGTGTGTCACCATAATGCCCTGGCCATGTTCTTCGACGTTTCCCGCGGCCGACACACCGAGGTCACCGCGATGATCGAGCTCGACTTCAACCTGCGCGAGGTGCGGACGCTCGCGCGTTCGCTCCACCTCTTCGACGCGGTCGCCGGGCCGCAGTAGGACGACATGGACGCCGCCGCACCTCATCAGCAACCTACCGTGGTCGGGATCCCTGGCGTCCCGGCCGGGCCCAAGCTGCAGATCGACAAGTTCGCCGACGGCGGCATCGTGTGCCTGCGCCTGAGCGGCACGATCGACGAGTCGTTCGAAGGCAAGAAGCTGGCCGAGACCATCAAGGCCCAGACCCTCGTGCTCGACCTGGGCGACATCCGCAAGGTGTCGTCGTTCGGTATTCGCGAGTGGGTCGACTTCATCAACGGCGTCGGCAAGCACAGCGAGCGCATCGTGCTCGTCGAGTGCGCCCCCAAGATCGTCGACCAGCTCAACATGGTCGCCAACTTCGCGGGCACCGGCCGGGTCTACAGCTTCTACTCGCCGTACCACTGCGACTACTGCGACAAGGACGATCGCGTCCTCTACCAGATCGACCGTGACTTCGAGGTCATCAAGTCGATGAAGCCGCCGCAGCGTCCGTGCACGCAATGCGGCGAGATGCAGTACTTCAACGAAGATCCGATCACGTTCTTCTCGTACCTCGCCGGCGCCGAGAAGTTCGAGCTCGATCCCGACGTCGCCGCCTTCCTCTCGTCGAAGCTGTCGTACGCGGTGTCCGACTCGGCCCGCAAGCTGCGCATCGACAAGATCATCGACGGCCGCACCACGTTCGTTCGCCTGGGCGGTGATCTGGAGAAGACCTTCCCGCGCGAGAAGCTCGCCGAGGGCATGGAAGGCGTGGTCATCGTCGACATCGCCGGCATCGGCAAGATCGAGCCGGCCGGCGCCGCCGAGTGGCGTGGCTTCCTGCAGATGGCGACCCCGGGCGTCGAGGCGCTCTACCTCACGGGCGTGACGCCCACGTTCCTCGACAAGCTGACCCGCCCCGAGGATCTCGGTCCCAAGGCCCAGGTGCTGTCGTTCACGCTGCCGTACACGTGCGCGACGTGCAGCACGACCGCGGGTCAGCTCATCGACGTCGACGAGCACTTCGACGTGCTCAAGTTCGCCACGCCCCCGGACCTGAAGTGTCCGGACTGCAAGAACGCGCTGGTGTGCGCGGCGCCCGAGGGCCTGCTCACCCACCTGCCCAGCCTGCCCCGACCGTCGGTCACCGCCGACTTCAAGAAGCTGGTCGCCGACCTGCGAGCCCGCAAGGTCCAGGTCAAGAAGCTGGCGACCACCGTCGCCGAGGCCGCAGCCCAGCAGCAGGGCGGTGGCGTGTGGCTGGCGTTCACGGCGGCGGCCGCGACCGTGGTCCTCGCCGGAGGCGCGTTCTTCATCTACAAGTCGTTCATCGCCGAGCAGCCTCACAAGGGGCCGGGGCGCGGCAAGCAGTCCGGTGCCAGCGCCGAGGTGCGGCCCGCCTGGGTCACCAGCGACGCGTCGCTGGCGGCGTACTGCAAGGATGACCAGGGCGGCGGCATGACCTGCGTCGGCGTGTCGGGCCTGTCGCCGACCAGCGACGACGGGATCGACGAGGCCGGCGACGCCGCGCTCGACGCGATCGCGGGCGCGGTCGCGTCGCGGATCGAGGACCCCGCGTGGCGCACGCGGGTCGGGAACCTCTACGCCCAGGCGCGGCAGGCCAAGCTGGCCGCGGCCGACAAGGATCCCAATAGCGCCTCGGCGCGCCGCGAGGTGCGCGACGCGCGGCGCGCGGTGGCCAAGACCCTGCGCGCCACCAGCGGCGGCGCGGTCCCGGCCGCGCCCTCGGAGCGCTACTGGGAGGAGTACGACAACGGCACCGGCTCGAAGCAATTCCTCGGCTTCACCGCGTACACCCTGCAGAGCACCGAGGTGAAGCGCCTGGTCGACGCTTACAAGACCCCGCACGAGGCGCTCGGCGCCAAGGCCATGACCGTGTTCCCGCAGCTCGCCTGGCGCTATCCGGAGGTGTCGCGCGGCGCGGTCCTGGTCGCGGTCGACAAGGGCGAGCTCCGCGACCTGGGCCTGGCTCCCAGCTACGTGGTCCTCGAGATCGGCGGCCGCGACGTGTCGGACGCCGCCGCCTTCGGGCAGCTCGCCAAGGAAGAGCTGACCCGGCTCAAGGCGTCGGGGGGCACGCTGGCCGTCGAGGTCCAGGCCGGCGACGGTGATCCGCGCTCGTTCGCGGCGCAGATCAAGGGCGACAAGCCGGTCGACACCGGAACCGGTGGCGGCAGCGGTGGCCGGAGCGGCGGAAATTCCGGTGGCCGCACCGGGACGGGCAACGTCAACGTGTGGGATCGTTACGGCGGAGGGGGCTCCGGCGGTCGCGAAGACCCGACGCAGTAGCCATCGTCGTCGCCCTCTCCTGATCTCCTGCAGGAGCCTGGATGAAGCAGCTCGTCTCGCTCGTCGTGACGTCCGCGGTCGTGGTCTTGATGGCGGCTGGGGTGAGGTCGGCGTGGGCCCAGAAGCCCTCGCCGGCGTTCACCAAGGAGTTCCAGGCCGGCGTCGATGCGTTCCGCCTCGGGCAATACGACGAGGCCACCAGGCGGCTCGAGTCGGCGTCGAAGCTGGAGCCCAAGCTGCCCGGGCCACACCGCTTCCTGGCCGCCGTCGCGCAGGCGAAGGAGGACTGGGCCGGCTGCATCGCTTCGGCGCGCACCGCCATCGAGCTCAACCCGCAGTCGAGCGAGATCGTGGCCACGCGCAAGCTTCACGACGACTGCCGCGAGTCCGACGGGCGGCCGCTGTTCGTCGGCGACTACGGCACCGGCGGCGCGATCGCCGTGCAGGCCAACGTGGCCGGCGCCACCGTCACCGTCGACGGGCTCAGGTACGGCGCCACGCCGCTGGCGCCGCGCGCGCTGGCGCTGGGCGAGGTCACGGTGACGGCGACCAAGCTGGGCTGGAAGACGGCCACCGGTACGTCCAACGTCCTGCCCGGCGTGGTCACCGACGTCATCCTGACCCTCGAGGAGGACAAGTCGGTGGTCGTCGACGGCGGGCCCAAGCCCACCGGCGACCTGGGCTGGCTGCGGGTCAAGACCGTCGCCGGCGCCGCCATCCGCATCAACGGCAAGCCGTGGGCGATCGACGATCGCGGGCGCTTCGTGCTGGTGCCAGGCACCCACGAGGTCGAGATCACCGCACCGGGCCGGGTCACCGAGCGGCGCACGGTGCGGGTGTCGAAGGGGCAGGAGACGAAGATCGAGGTCGACCTCGAGTCGCGCGCGGCGCGGGCTCGGCGCCAGCGCGCTGGCCGGGTCGGCCTGGCCGCGGCGGTGGGCTTCGGCGCGGTCGGCGCGATGACCGGCGTGCTGTCGGGCATGGCGCTCGACGACGCCCGGGACGCATGGGTCATCGAGACCGAGCGCCCGACGACGGTGCCGCTTTCGGAGTCGGTCGCGCTCCGGCCGCTGCGCAAGCGCGAGGAGATCGAGGCGCTGGTGGCTCGCAGCGACCGCTGGGCGCTGGTGAGCAACATCAGCTACGGCGTCGCCGCGGTCTCGCTCGGCGTCGGCGCGTACATGCTGTCGCGGGCGCCGGAGGAGAAGCCGCCACGGGCGGTGGTGACGCCGGTGATGGGCGAGAGCTGGGGCGTCGCGGTCACGGGGGTGCTGCCATGAGGGCGTTCACGGCGGTGATGGCCGGCTCGCTGGTGTCAGCGGCGATCGCGATCTCCGGGGGGTGCGCGCTGTTCGACGGCGATCCGCCCGATCGGTCCTGCCGCACCGACAACGATTGCTTCCGCGCCCAGGGCGAGCGCTGCGATCAGGAAGCGAACGTGTGTGTGCTCGTCGATGCCGGGATGGTGGCGCCGAGGGATCCGGTCCTGGATCCGGCGCCGCCGGCGGAGGTGGCGCCATGAGGGTAACCCCGGCCGTCGTGGTGCTCCTGGCGCTGGCTCCAGGCAAGGCCGACGCGGGTGGGCTGGCGCGACCCAACCAGCTCTCGGCGCACGGCCTGTCGCTGGGCGGCGCGTTCGTCGCCGTCGCCGACGACGCCACCGCGTGGCATTTCAACCCGTCGGGGACGGCGTTCGCCAGGCCGAGCGTTCACATCGGTGCCGAGCTGGTGATCGCGCCGCGCTCGTACACGCCCATCGACGCGGCGGGCGTGCGCGGTGAAACCCAGTCGCCGAACACGCCGATCATCCCGCTGCCCGCGCTCGGCGTCGTGGTCCGGATCAACGATCGAGTCAGGGTTGGCGGCGGGGTGTGGAACACCTTCGGCGGCCAGCTGACCTATCCGAAGGTCGGCCTGATGGGGGTCATCGATCACAGCCAGAACGCCGTCATCGAGGGCGTCGGCGGCGTCAGCTACCAGGTCACCGAGCGGTTCGCCATCGGCGGCGCGGCCCGGTTGGGCATCGGCCTGTTCAAGGTGCAGACCACGCGCAAGCCGGTCGACAGCGATCTGTCCGCGACGGGCGTCGGCATCGGCGCCAGTCTCGGCGGCACCTGGCGGCCGTCGCCCCGGGTCACGCTGGCCGCCTCGTGGCGGAGCGGCCTGGAGATCAAGACCACCGGATCGGGGACGCTCCTGCTCCCCGACGGACCTCTGCCGGTGACCGTCGAGCACGTGCAGACCTGGCCGCAGTCGGCGTCGGTGGGTGCCGCGGTGGCGGTTCGCCCGCGGCTGCTCTGGTCGATCGAGCTCGACTGGACTCAGTGGTCCCGCTACGAGTCGCTCGACGTCAATTTCCCCGGCACCGAGGCCGTCAACCAGAGCTTTCCGCTCGACTGGGAGGACAACTACGCCGTGCGTAGCGGCGTCGAGTGGCGCAAGAGCCCTGGCTTCGCCCTGCGCGGCGGTGCCTACGTCGACACCAGCGCGATCCCCGACCAGAACATCGAGCGCCAGTACCTCGATCGCGACAAGCTGGGGATCGCGGTGGGCGTGGGCGCTGGCGCCGGCACCTGGCACCTGGACTTCGGCGCCGACTTCACAGGTGGTGCGAAGCGCACCGTGCCCGACAACAGCGCAGAGGTCGGCGAGTTCGACTCGCTCGAGAACGCCGCCCCCGGTGAGTACAGCGGCCTGCTGTTCAGTTTCGAGCTGGCGCTGGTGCGCCGCCTATAGAAGCGCGGCGGGGACTGTGATCCCTCCGCGTTGACTCGGGAACTGTCGCCCGGCTATCATTTTTTTCGCCCGGTCGCCCAGCGATCGGTGGGGGGAACCAAGCTCATGGGTCTCGACTACGGCGTGTGTCGCTACTGGCCTGGCCTCGTTCTGGCTGTGGCCTGTCTGCCCGGCTGTATCGAGCCGCTGGGGGGCTCGAGCGTGCAGTTCACGTTCGCCGAGGGAGTCCAGCCGGCGACGCCACGGGGGCAGACGCCCGAGCCCGAACAGCCGCCGTCCGATACCTTCTTCACGCTCTACAGCGCCGACTTCGACTACTACGACGAGGATGGCAACGGTCGGCCTGACCTCGACCTGAATGGCGAGCCCTTGGTTCGCGAGGTGTACCTGTACGAGGTCCAGCGCTTCGAGATCCGACAGCTCATCGACCGTTCGTCCCCGTGCTTCATCGACATCGAGGGCGCAGAGTTCGCGGGCGTGCACGTCACGCAGCACGCTCGCAAGATGCGCGAGAGCCGGGGGGTCACCAACCCGCTGGATCCCAACGTGCCTTACACCGACGCCGTCGACGTGCTGACCGCCGACAAGCGCAACGAGCTGTTGCCGCGCCTCGAGAACGACCTCAAGGCCGTCACCAGCAGCGACGCGTACGTCGAGCCGGGGCGGGCCGATTTCCAGTACCCGGCCACCGCGCCGATGGGCGCAAGCGGTTGTGTCGAGACCAATCCGGGGCTCACCGATCTGCCACACCCGACCTGCATCGACGACGCCAGCAACGCGTTGCGCCTGCGGCTGTGCCACGAGCTCTGGGCCGCAGCCGGCCCCGAGTACTACGAGGGTTCGGACAAGGTCTTCACCCTGCCCCTCAACGGCACCTTCCGCGGCATCGTCGAGGGCACCAACCCGAAGAACGGCGGCTTCGTGGGCGGGGCCGCCCTGTTCGTCGACGAGAACCTCATCGGGCATGACGCCTTTGTCATCAACTGGCAGTACAAGGACCTCGACGGCGACGGCGCGCCGGACGCTCCGGCCGGCATGGCGAGCGAGCTCGGGTTCCAGTACCTCGGCGGCCGCGCCGAACACATCACGCGCGGTGTCATCAACGCGTCGCTGCGCAACGCGAACAGTCGTGAGATCCGCGCCGAGCTGTCGGTGTTCCCTGAACTCGGCGACGACGATGTCCATTTCTAGGAGCCTCAGGAGCCTATGATGAGAACCCACCTTGGACTCTCGCTCGCCGCCACCGGCCTCGCCGTCGCGGCAGGGCTGGTAAACCTGAGCTGCTCGTCGATCGACTGCGGGCCGGGCACGGTCGAGCAAGACGGCACCTGTCGCCCGGCCGACGAGGCGACCAACGACGCCCTGTGCGGCGGAGTCGGCCCGTTCGCGACCGTGCTGGGACTCGATGGCAAGTGCGAGGCCGAGGTCCCGACGGTCTGCGATCTGAACACCACCCGCGAGGAGGTCGACGATCAGACCGGGGTCACGACCTGCGTCGGCACCGCCGGTGGTTGCATGACCGAGATCCAGTGCAGTGCCCCGGACGCGGGCAAGGTGACGCTCTGCGGTCGCGTCTGGGACTCCGAGACCGACCAGCCGTTTGCGGCGACCGTGGTCGGAGAGCCAACCATGCAGTGCACCACCCCGACGACGGAGGGCCCGTGCTCGCTCCGTCTCCGTTTCTTCGACGCCCTCGACTTCGCGATGAACCCGACCGGTGCGGTCCCGATCGTGCCCCCCGACGGCGTCTTCCAGGACGGCTGCAATCGGTACAAGGGTCACAACATGACCCGCCCGACGTTCGGCTTCATCGGCGTCGCGGCGGATGACGCGGCGGGTGCACCGGCGCGGCACAAGTTGACCGGCGTGGCGGCGTCGAACGCGTTCGCGACGCCTGGGCGAGGGTTCCGCGTCTACGCCACCCGGAACACCACCGACACGATGTGGAGCACCACCGCTGGGCTCGCCGGCCAGACCTTCAACGAGCGCGGCGTGCTGGCGATGGTGTTCCGCTACAACGGCGTGCCGCGGGCGGGGGTCCAGGGCCGGCGCAACATGAACGTCGTTCCCGCCGACGACTACTACTTCAGCGACACCGGCATCACGCGTACGACGGTCGCGCCGGCGCAGGACAGTACCGGCGCCAATGGCACCGTCCTGATCATCAACTCACCGACGCCGATCGCCCATGACGGCGCTGGCGCCGAGCCGCCTGGCTGCAGGTGGCCGAGCAACCTGTCGGCGTCGATCCAGGGCGTCACCTTCATGCAGCTCAAGGATGCCGAGACGCCCGGAGGCGCGGCGTGTCCCTGACCGCCGCTCCTCGTACGACGGTGCTCGCCGGCGCGACGCTGGGGGCGCTCGCCGTCTCGGCCCTGTTCCCGGCCGTCGTCCGCGCCGAGCCAACCGGCGGCGTCGACTCGGCGCTGTTTCGGCCGTCGTATGACGGCAGCGGCGTGTTCTCGCTCGAGGGCGCCCGGCTGGCCACCAAGCGCGATATCTCCTGGAAGCTGATGCTCGGCTTCGCCAAGGGGCCGCTCGACGTCACGGTGCCGGGGATCGGCGATGTCGACGGCGTCGACGTCGACAACATCCTCGACTACACGCTGACGCTCGACATGGCGTTCGGCTTCTCGGTGACCAAGAAGATCGGCATCGGCCTGGCCACCGCCGTCTACCGCACCGATCCCGGGCCGGGCTACGGCACCCGCGGCCGCTTCGTGCCTGGTGAAGAGACGGTGTCGACCGGCCTCATCTCGCTGCGCGAGCTGTCCAACATCGATCAGTCGGGTTCGTTCGAACCCCAGGGGCGCTCGGGGCCACTCGATGTCCGTGTCGGCATCAAGTACCAGGTCGTCGATGGACCCAAGCTGGCGGCGACGGTGATCGGCACGGTCGTGTTGCCGTTCGGCGAGGACCAGATGTTCCTCGGCGATCGAAACCTGGTGTTCGAGCCACGCCTGGCCGTCGACTATCGCCTCGATCGCCTGCACGCCACCAAGCTGGTCGCCAACCTCGGCGCTCGTCTTCGCCAGCGCACCGTGCTCGAGGCCTACGACAACGACATGGCGATCGCGGACATGGTCACCAGTGACGAAGCCGCGCTGGCCGTGCTCGACGTGCGCTCCGAGGCCATCGTCGGCGTCGGCGGGCTCTACGAGCTGTCGCCTTCGTTCGTGCTCGCCGCGGAGGCGGTCGGCCTGGTGCCGTTGCCCGACGCCGTCGGCTACGGCTCGTGCAGGTTGATCGACGGACGCGCGTGCAGCGCGCTCGGCGACGCCGACTACGCCAGCGACGCCGGCAAGGGCGACCTCGCCGCCTACGCGGTCGGTGGCCTCTACTACCGCATGAGCCCGCACATGATCGCGACGCTTGCCGGCTCGGCGGGCGTGGTCGGCGCCCGCGGCGACGACTTCCGCGCCATGGTGGGGGTGACCTGGTCGCCCCAGCCCGAGAGCGAGGCCCGCGTCGGCCGCGGCGACAAGGACGGCGACGGCCTGCCCGACCTGTCCGACGGCTGTCCCGAGGACCCGGAGGACAAGGACGGCTACCAGGACGAGGACGGCTGCCCCGACCTCGACAACGACGGCGACGGCGTGATCGACGTCGACGACCGCTGCGTCGACGAGCCCGAGGATCGCGACACCTTCCAGGACGACGACGGTTGCCCGGAGCGCGACAACGACGGTGACAGCATCCCCGACGTCGCCGACCGCTGCCCCGACGATCCCGAGGACATCGACGGCTTCGAGGACGACGACGGCTGCGGTGACGAGGACAACGACGGTGACGGCTTCGCCGACAAGGCCGACAAGTGTCCCAACGACCCGGAGACGGTCAACGGCGTCGACGACGACGACGGCTGCCCCGACACCCGGACCAGCACCGGTCCGGTCGAGGAGGGTGACCGCATCAACCTGCGCGGCAACCGCATCGAGTTCACCGGCACCACGGCCAACCTGACCGCGGCTTCGAAGATCATCCTCAAGCAGGTCGCCGAGCTGATGAAGAAGAACGGCCTGGTCATCCGTGTCGAGGTCCACGTCGCGCTCGGCACCAAGTCCAAGGTGGCGCGCGTGATCGCCGACCAGAAGAAGAAGGACAAGACGCTCAGCCAGAAGCGGGCCGACGCGGTATTCCAGTACCTCCAGTCGGAGGGGGTGCCCGTCGCGAACCTGCGGGCCGTCGGACTCGGTTCCGACCGCCCGTTCGGTAGCAGCGCCCCGACCGAACCTGTCAACGACCGCGCCGACTTCATCAAGGCGCAGCAGGGGACGCCATGATGAGCAGGCCATTCATTGCGGCGCTCCTACTGGCCATGGCAGGGCCGGCGTCCGCGCAGGAAGCGCCGGGGCCGATCGACATCGAAGTGCCGACGGTGGTGATGGAGACCACCGGAGGTGATGGCGGCCCGACCGGGCCAGATGACCAGCTCGATCTGGCCAACGTCGTCCAGAGCGCGGCCAAGGGCGTCACCACGGTCCAGGAGGCGCCCGTCATCGTCACGGTCATCACCGCCGACGAGATCCGAGACCGTCAGTACCAGACCTTCGATCAGGTGCTCGACACCGTGCCGGGCTACCAGCGCATCGGCATGATCCACAGCCAGTTCCCCGTCGTGCTGGTGCGCGGCATCCCGCAGGCCGTGCAGCTGCTCCACGACTCGGTGTCGATGTTCGATCCGTACCTCAACATCGCCACGTTCCAGCGCCTGCAGCCGATCGAGACCATCAAGCGTGTGGAGGCCATCACCGGTCCCGGCGGCGTGTTGTGGGGCGCCAACTCGTTCCTCGGGGTGGTGAACATCATCACCAAGGACGCCGATGACGTGGATGGCGTCGAGGTCGGCGGTCACATCGGTGACGGCAACGGAGATCGCAAGAACGCCCGCGCCTACGTCATGGCCGGCCTGCCCGATCTACTCGGGGGCAAGGCCAAGCTGTTCGTGCACTCGGCCTTCGAGACCTACCTCGGTCCCGGCTTCGAGATGCCGCTGTACATGTTCGCGACCACGCTGCCGCAACCCAACTCGGTCAAGTACTACGGACCGCTGACCACAGCCGAGCCGCCGCGCAGCCACCTGTTCAACTTCTTCGCCAAGTTCTCGATCGGCAAGCTCCAGATCCGGGTCCAGGCGCCGTTCGCTCAGCGCCAGGCGCCGCTCGGCTTCGGCGGCTCCGTGATCCGCGAGGATCTCCCCGAGGACCCGGGATGCGCCGACGACCCGGCGGCGCCGGATTTCGACCCCAGCGACTTCTGCCTCGACAGCGGCGCGCGGGCTCGCCAGAACCAGCTCAACTTTCTCGACCGGTACGTGGTCGCCGAGATCAAGTCGCGTGTCGCCGGCGGCAAGGCCGGCGTCAACCTGAGGGCGTACGCCGTCCAGTTCCAGCGTGACCTGGTCCATCTCGGCATCCTCGCACCCGTGCCGGTGCTCCTCGAGGGCGGCCTGGCCTTCAAGGCCAACCCCACCAGCTATCGCGTCGGTGGCGCGTACGATGGCGACTTCGAGCTGCCGAACAATCTGCGCTTCAACTACGGCGCCGAGGCGTTCAAGGAGTTCGCGCTCAACACCACCGAGCGATCGCGCCAGGGCACGGGCATCGAGGCCGAGTTCATCGCGCCGTACCTGCTCGAGCGCTTGCCCCTGCCGTGCCCGCTCGAGCCTGACCCGGACAGCGGCTCACCCCCCACGCGGTCCAGGATCATCGCCGGTTGCCCGCTCACGTTCTCCTACGAAGCCGACCGTGCCGTCGGCGGCGTCTACGCCAACCCGCAGTGGCGTGCGAGCAAGAAGCTCATCCTGGACGCCGGCGCCCGCCTGCAGATCTCGCCGTCGTCGCTGGGGAGCCAGAGCTATCCGCTGACCCGCCTGTTCTCGGGCACCGCGGTGTGGAACTTCATCCCGGCCTGGTACCTCAAGATCAACTACGCCGAGGGCTTCCGGCCGCCCGTGTTCAACAACGTGGCGTCGAACGGCGAGGGCGTCGCGATCGCCGGCCGACCGGACATCAAGGTCGAGACCTCGCGGGCCGCGCAGACCGAGATCAACGCCCGTATCTTCAAGGGTGAACGTCGCATCCGCGAGCTTTCGTTCCGCGCCGATTACTCATACACCGAGCTGACAAACCTCATCCAGATCGTCGGTGCGCGCTACGAGAACACCGCCGATCGCGCGATGCACTCGGGCGAGGCGCTGATCAAGCTCTACGTTCAGGGCGGACACCGCTTCGAGCTGGCCTACACGTTCCTGCGGGTCAATACCCGTGACAAGGGCGTCCACAAGGCGCTCCCCGAGCACTACTTCCACCTCGCCAGCGTGTTCAACGTCATCGATGACAAGATGACGATGTTCACCAACCTGCGCGTGGTCGGCGCGATGGAGGACCCCGACCTCATGGTCGAGCACCGCGACTACTACTACGACATGGAAGCTGCGATCCCGGGCACGGTCACCAACCAGGACACCGACGTCGCCGGTCCCCTGCGCGTCAGCCCGACCGACCTGGTCCTCGACCGTTTGCCGCCCGCGGCCGATCTCAGCCTGGGCTTCACGCTGACCCCGATGGAGAAGCTGTCCATCCGGGGCACCATGTTCAACGCCTTCAACGCGCGCTACTACCAGCCCGACCCGTTCTTCAACTACGAGCCGCGTCTCGAGTACTTGCCCAACCCGTGGGAGGACTGGCGCGCATACATCTCTGCGACGTACACGCGGTAGTCGAGTGATGGTCAGGCCGACCGACGGCAAGCCCCGGATCCTGGTCGTGGACGATGAGCCCGACATGCTCGACTTCATCGAGCGGGTGACGCGGCGCCGGTTCGAGGTCACCCGGTGCGCGAATGGTGAGGACGCGCTGGCCTTGCTCGCCGACCGGGAGTTCGAGGTCCTCATCACCGACCACAAGATGCCGAGGATGACCGGGCTGGAGCTGCTCGAGCGGCTGGGCGACCGGCACCCGCGGATGGTCCGGGTCCTGCTCTCCGGGTACACCGACGTCCCCGAGGTTTCGCGCGCCGGCGCCAGCGGCCACGTCCATCATTACGTGGTCAAGCCGGTCGATTCGAGGTCGCTCCTGGCGGGGATCGACCATGCCTACAAGGTGCGCGACGGCGACACGCCCTTCGCCAGCAGCGACGGCCGCTGAATTACTCGCAATCGCGGCGTCCCGTCGTATGGAACCCCGCGGCAGATCTGGCTAGAATCGACGCCACTTGGCCTCCGAGGGGTCTTTGTCCAAGCGCCGCGTCCTCGCCATCTCGCCCAACCTGGATCAGCTCCGGCGGATCGTCGCCAACCTGGAGCGGGCTGGCGCCGAGGTCGACGCGGTGCGTTCGCTGGATGCCATCCAGAGCGAGATCATCCCCCATCGCTACGTCTTCATGGACTGCGAGGAGGGTGACACCCGGGCCGTCGACCGGCTGGTTCCGATGCTGCGGCAAAAATCCCACGCCGCTGTGGTCACGCCCAAGGCCGCGCTCAGCGAGCTGACCGATTACCTCAAGGACCACCGCGTCAACCACGTCATCGTCGGCGAGGAGCTCGACCGCGGCGTGTTCGTGACCGCCCAGAAGCTCCTGACCGGCGACATCTTCGGCATCGAGAAGTACCTGCCCGAAGGTACGCCGGTGCACTACGTCCGCCTCCGCGACTTCGAGGGTCGCGGCAAGGCCCTCGACACCGTCCTGGCCTACGCCGAGGAGGCCAAGATGCGCCGCCAGGTGCGCAGCGCCATCGGCCAGGTGTGCGAGGAGCTGCTGATGAACGCGCTCTACGACGCGCCCGTTGACGAGAACGGCAACCAGATCTTCGCCGAGGTCGACCCCCACGACCGCACCAAGTCGCGATCGCCGCGGCCGGTGTCGATCCGCTACGCCGCGACCGAGACCCAGTTCGCCGTCGCCGTCCGCGATCGGTTCGGCCGCCTGGCCAAGAACACGATCCTGGCCTACATCGACAAGTGCCTGCACTCGCCGGTGCAGATCGATCGCAAGACCTACGGCGCCGGCCTCGGCCTCTACCTGGTGGCCAACGCCGCTGCCAGCTACCTGGTCAACGTCGCCTACGGCATCGCCACCGAGGTCGTGTGCACCTTCGATCGCGGCGCCAAGGCGCCGCTGCGGCTGGTCGGCGTGTTCGTGCACCCTGGTCAGGCCGAGATGCTGCGCGAAGGGCCGACGCCCGAGAACGCGGCCGGCCGCCCCGACGACGACGACGACGCCGTGGTGGAAACGGGCAGGCAGTAGGAGGGGGGCCACGTGGCGGAGCGCCAGTTCGGCCCCTACCAGCTGGTCAAGCAGATCGCGGTCGGCGGCATGGCGGAGATCCATCTCGCCAAGACCAAGGGCATCGCCGGCTTCGAGAAGTTCTGCGCGCTGAAGATGATCCACCCCAACTTCGCGCAGGACGAGCAGTTCATCGAGATGCTCATCGACGAGGCGAAGATCGCGGTGCAGCTCCAGCACGTGAACATCGCCCAGACCTTCGACCTCGGCCGCGTCGGCGACACCTACTACATCACGATGGAGTTCGTCGACGGCGCCGACCTCTACAAGATCCTGCGCCGCGGCTCCGAGCACGACCTCGACATGCCGGTCGACGTCGCCGCCTACGTCGCCAAGGAGATGTCGACCGGCCTCGACTACGCCCACCGCAAGCGCGACGGCGCCGGCAACTCGCTCGGCATCGTGCACCGCGACGTGTCGCCGCAGAACGTGCTGGTGTCCAACGCTGGCGAGGTCAAGCTGGTCGACTTCGGCATCGCCAAGGCGACGATGAAGGTCCGCCAGACCGCGGTCGGCGTGATCAAGGGCAAGTACTACTACATGAGCCCGGAGCAGGCCTGGGGCGAGCGCCTCGACTACCGCTCCGACATCTTCTCGGCCGGCATCGTGCTGTACGAGATGCTGACCGGGCAGATGCTCTACCTCGAGGAGGACATCAACCGACTCCTCGACCTGGTCCGGCGCGCCAACATCGCGCCGGTGCGCACGCTGCGCAAGGACGTGCCGCCGCAGCTCGAGCGCATCGTGATGCACGCCCTGGCCAAGAAGGCCGAGGATCGCTACCAGAGCGCCGGCGACATGGCCTCGGACCTCGAGCGCTTCCTGCACACCTACTCGCCGGTGTTCACCGCGACCAAGCTGGCGTCGCACCTGCGTCGCGCGCTCGGCGAGCCCGGGGGCACCATCCCGCCGCCGATCGCCGCGCCCGCGCCTGAGCCGCGTGATCCCCGGCAGTCGACGCAGTCGATCCCGCGCCACACCTTCGTCACCAATCGCTCCGAGATCTCCGACGAGAACAGCGTCATCTTCCGGGTCTCCGAGCTCAAGGGCGCTCCGCCGGAGGTGCCGAGCGCGCGAGCCCCGACGGCGCCGCTGCGTGGACCGGCGGCGCGGGGGCCGGCGCTTCGCCCGTTGCCGGCGCGACCGCCGCCCGATCCTCAGGCCGCGCGGGCCTCGCCGCGGATGATCTCGGCCTCGACCATGCCGGTCGCCGACGGCGATCTGGAGATCGAGAGCACGATGGTCTCGGCCGAGCCGAGCATGGGGGCTGGCGACGGCGGGCCCACCTCGCTCGACGGGCCGCGCGGCATGCGCCGCTCGGCGGTGCCTGCGATGACCGACGATCTGCTCAACGACTACGAGCCCACGATCATGGAGGACATGCCCGGGCTCATGCCGAGCGGGCAGCACGAGGAAGATCCGCCGACCCTTGCGCGTCCGGCCGCGCGCGCCGTCTCCGTCGACGAACCGACCACCCACACCGTGCCGCAGCGGCGCGGGCCCCCTGCGCCGCAACCGGCCGCACTGGCCGCGCACACGCAGACGCCGGCGGTGAGCGAGGTGCGACGCCCGCGCGAGTCCCGCCGCACGCCCGCCTCGGGCGTGCCGATCGGCGGCTCGGTGCTGCAGCAGCTGGTCGGGCAGCCGAGCACGCCGATGCCCAAGGCCCCGGCGCCGGCGCGGGGCGCGGGGATGCCGATCTCCGACGGTGTGCCCGGCATGATGGCAGACCAGGCGCCGTCCAACGCGCCGACCAGCGCTGTGGCAGGGCGGGGCGTGGTGCCGGGAGGCCGGCCGCCGCCGTTACCGGCGTCGGCGTTCGCCGGCATGACCGCGGGGCCGATCGACTCCAGCATGGACGCGCCGACCGCACCGGACCTGCACGCCATCCCGCCGGCGTCGGTCTTGCCTGGTCCGGGCGGGCCGCCGCCGATCCCGGGCGCCGGCATGCCTGTCCGGAGCAATGTCGAAGGGCCGCCGGGCGCCTATCCGCAGCCGACGATCCCGCAGCAGCAACAGCCGCCGCAGCACCAGCAGAGCGGGTTGCCGGCGCACCTGGCGCCCTACGCGATGCCGCAGGCGGGGCAGCAGGGGCCGTGGCCCGGACCGCCGGGCGGGGTCCAGTACCCGTTCCAGCCCTACCCCGGCGCGCCCCAGCAGAGCTTCACCAAGCAGATGCAGGCGCTGGTCGAGCTCGACGAGCTGCCCCCGCAGTACCGGCTGGCGTCACCGGGCAAGAGCTGGATGCTGCGCGCGCTGATGGTGCTGGTGCTGGCCGCCGGCGCCGCGGCGGTGGTGCTGCTGATCGTGCGCAGCGGCGAGACCGAGAAGATCGCCGCCTCGCTGCTCATCGAGTCGACCCAGCCCGGCGCCACCGTCACCGTCGATGGCACCGTCCTGCCCGACAAGACGCCGGCGCGCTTCGAGACCGAACCGGGCGCGCGTCACGAGATCGTCGTCGAGCTAGGCGGCTTCAAGTCGTATCGCGACGCGGTGCTCGTACCCGACAGCGGCGGCCAGATCCGGGTCTTCGCGTTCATGCCGGCCATCACGGTCCGGCTCCGGGTGGTGACCGTGCCGCCGGGCGCCGACGTCTACCTGGGCGAGCAGCTCAAGGGCCGCAGCCCGCTCGAGATCGGCGATCTCGACCCGGAGGCGGCGCGGGAGGTCGAGGTCCGGCTCAAGGACTACCCGCCCGAGAAACGGACCGTGTCCTGGGAGGGCAAGACCGAGCAGACCGTCGAGATCCGGCTGAAGAAGTAGTACGCTCCGCCTACATGCTCAGCCTGCGATTCTCGATTTCTGCACCAGCGGTTGGGCGCGTGGGAAAGGGCTTCCGTTGATCATGCTCAGCCTGCGATTCTCGATTTCTGCACCACCGGTTGGGCGCGTGGGAAAGGACTTCCGTTGATCATGTCGGCTCCGGCACGGCGCGAAGGTATCGTCAGCGAGATCTCCACCTTGCTCGGACGTGGCACCACGTTCGAGGGCAAGCTCACGTTCGAGGGCACCGTCCGCATCGACGGCAAGCTCAAGGGGACGGTGTTCTCCGACGACGTCCTCATCATCGGCGAGGGTGCCCACGTCGAGGCCGACATCGACATCGGCGAGATCATCATCCAGGGCACGCTGGTCGGCAACGTCCACGCCCGCCGCGGCATCGAAGTGCTGGCGCCCGGGCGGGTGAAGGGCGACCTGCACACGCCGTCGCTCCAGATCGAGAAGGGCGTGATCTTCGAGGGCCGCTCGTTCATGGAGGGCGTGGTCGCCGGTGGCAAGGTGGGCACCTCGCCTGCGGCCGCCGGTGCCCTCGGTGCGGCCAAGCCGGCCGATGCGCCCAAGCCGCTCAAGTAGGTTACGATCGGGCATGGTCTCCGGGGGGCGGCTCGCCCTCAGCGTCCTGATGGTCGCCGCGGTCGCCGGCGTCGCCGAGGCCGGCCGCGTGGTCGTGGCCGAGACCCACGCCGAGGTCGATCTCTCCGACGAGGCCGGCGGCTTCACGCTGCTCCTGCGGGCCGCGCTCGATCGTCCCGATCGCCCGGTGGTGGCCAGCGACGAGCTGCGCGGCGTGGTCGTCGACCTCGAGCGCGCCGCCGCGGTGATCGATCAGTTCGGCGCCGACGCGCTGGTGGCCTGCGACCTCGAGCGGGACGGCACCGGCCTGCGGGTCTCGGTCATCGCCGTCGATCGCAGCGGCGCGGTGTTGGTGGCCGCCGTGGTCACCGCCGGCGACGGTGATCTGTCGCGCCTGGTCGCCGAGGCCGTGCGGGTGGCCGCGCCGGTGGTCGGCGGCGCCGCCGCTGTGCCCCAGGTCTCGCTGGGCCAGATCCGGCCGTTCGTACGCGCGGCCGCGGCGCTGGGACGCGGCGACGTCGCCGGCGCGGCGCAGGTCCTCGACGCCGCCGAGTCGGTGGTGCCGCTCAAGGTGCCCTCGATCGGCGTGACCCTGCGCCCGGGCTGGACCGGAGCTGCCGTCGACCAGCCCACCGCGCTCGCCATCGCGCTCGCCGCCGGTACGCCGCAGGACGTGCTCGACCTGGCCCAGGCCGGCACCCCGCTCGATCGCGCCGCGCGCTCGCTGGCCCAGCTCGCCGTCGCCGACGCCGACGCG
>SXJR01000228.1 GCA_005779305.1 Myxococcales bacterium | reverse complement strand
GTCGCGCTCCTGGCAGTCGGCCAGCTTGCCCGGCAACGACGTGAGCTCGAGCGCGCCCTTGCGCTGGACCATCTCGCGGGCCTTGCGCGCCGCCTCGCGCGCCTTGGCGGCCAGCGACGCCTTGGAGATGATGATGCGCGCTTCCTTGGGGTTGCGCTCGAGAAACTCGCCCAGCTTCTCGCCCACCACCGTCGACACCGCTGCCGACACCTCCGAGGAGACCAGCTTGTCCTTGGCCTGGTTGGAGTACTTGGGATCAGGCGCCTTGATCGAGATGACCGCGGTCAGGCCCTCGCGTAGATCCTCGCCGGACAGGGTCGCACCCTTGAAGTCCTTGAGCAGCTTGTACTCGGTGGCGTAGGCGTTGATCGTGCGCGTGAGCGCCTGGCGGAAGCCGGTGAGGTGGGTGCCGCCGTCGCGGTTCTTGATCGTGTTGGTGAAGCAGACGATCTGCTCGTTGTAGCCCTCGTTCCACTGCAGGGCGACGTCGACGGTGATGTTGCCCTCGGCCTCGGCGCAGAACGCGATCACGTCGGGGTGGAGCGTGGTGTCGGTCGCGTTCATGTCGGTGACGAAGGTCTGGATGCCGCCCTCGTACTTGAACTCCTGCGACTTGTCGGTGCGCTCGTCGCGGATGTGGATGGTGAGGCCGCTGTTGAGGTAGGCCAGCTCGCGCAGCTTCTGGCTGAGCTGCTCGTAACTGAACTGCACCACGTTCTTGAAGATGGTCGGGTCGGGGTGGAACGTGACAGAGGTGCCGCGCTCCTTGGTCGGCCCCAGCTTCTCCAGCCCCGTCGTCGGGATGCCGCGGGCGTACTCCTGGTAGTAGACGTGGCCATCGCGGTTGATCTCGAGTCGCAGCCAGTCGGAGAGCGCGTTGACCGCGGAGACACCGACGCCATGCAGACCGCCTGAGACCTTGTAGCTGTCCTGGTTGAACTTCCCCCCGGCGTGCAGGACCGTCATCACCAGCTCGGCGGTCGGTCGCTTCTCGATGGGATGCATCCCGACCGGGATGCCGCGACCGTTGTCCTTCACCGTCACCGAGCTGTCGATGTGGATGATCACCTCGATGCGATTGCAGAAGCCGGCGAGCGCCTCGGCGACCGAGTTGTCGACGACCTCGCCCACGAGGTGGTGCAGCCCGGTTCCGTCATCGGTGTCACCGATGTACATGCCGGGTCGCTTGCGGACGCCCTCCAGGCCCTTCAGGACGCTGATGCTGCCATCGGTGTAGTCGCCGGCGTCTGCGGCGGCGCCGGGGACGTCTGAAGTGCCGGGATTGACTGTTGGTTCTGCCATTTCCCCTGGGCTCGAAAGAGGTCACGCTTCGTACCACATCCCGAGGGGGTTCGGAAGTCCGAACGACAGTTTCAACTAGCTTGTTTTACAGGGAAAATCACCCCTTCACGGACCTCGTGATCGAGACGATCCTGGGCCAGGCGGACGTGCCTCGAATGGGTCGTCGTGATGAAGCACTGGAGCTCGCGCTGGGCGACGTGCTCGAACAGGTACAGGTTGCGCGATTCGTCGAGCTCGGAGCTCACGTCGTCGAGCAGCAGGATGGGCGGATCCCCGTGCGTCGCCCGCAGCAGATCGAGCTCGGCGGTCTTCCACGCCAGCACGATGGCGCGGAGCTGGCCCTGTGAGGCGAAGTTCGCCGCGTCGGCGCCGGCGAATCGGAACAGGAGGTCGTCGCGATGAGGCCCGAGCGACGTCGAGCCGCGGGCGAGGTCCTTGCGCCGATCGCGGGACAGTCCCTCGAGCACGGCGCTGACATCGCCCGCGGCCAGCTCGGCCGCGGTGAGGTGCTCGAGCGCGACCGGCGTGCCAGTGCGGGTGATGGCTTCGAAGGACGCGGCGAAGATCGGGGCGATCTCGTCGAGGAGCGCGCGGCGCGTCTTCGCCATCAGCACCGCCAGCGGCGCGAGCTGCGCGTCGTAGACCTCGAGCATGTCGAGCGCGGTTCGGTCGCCCTCGGCGTTGCGCAGGATGGCGTTGCGGCTCCGCAGCACCTTCTCGTAGGACTGAGCGACCTCGAGGTACGACGGTCTCCACGAGAACACGCTGCGGTCGAGGAACTTGCGGCGCTCGGCCGGCGCCCCGCGTGCGACCTGCAGATCCTCGGGCGCGAACAGGACCACGTTGAAGCCGCCGAAGTAGCGCGCCAGTGGCCTCGGTGCCTTGCCGTCGAGCGTGACCGAGCGGTGCCCGGGCTCGATGACGACCTGGTACTTGCGCTCGAGCCCGTCCTTCTCCACCCGGGCCACCAGCTGGGCCCTGGGCGCACCTCGCCGGATGACGTCGGCCAGCCGGCTGGTGCGGAACGAACGCAGCGTGGCGAGCACGTAGACCGCCTCGAGGAGGTTGGTCTTGCCCTGCCCGTTGTCGCCGGCGAAGACGTTGAAGCGCGGCCCTGGCGCGAGCTGGAGCGGCTCCAGGTTGCGGGCGCCCTGGGCAGCCAGCGCGACGATGCGCACGCCGTCGTCCTCGCGTCGCCGGCTAGATGCGCATCGGCATGATCACGCCGACGTAATCGTCGCCCGTGAGCGGCCGCAGGAGCCCTGGATCGAGCTCACCACCGAGGTCGATGGCGACCTGGTCCGAGTGCATCTGGGTGAGGAGCTCGATGACGTACTTGGGGTTGAAGCCGATGGAGACCGGCTCGCCGGTGTAGTCGGCGTCGATGTCCTCGCGGACCTCACCCAGGTCGGGGTTGTCGCTGGCGATGGTGAAGCTGTTTTCGCTGAACGAGAGCTTCACGCCGCGGGTCTCGCTCGACATGAGCTGGGCCCGCTTGATCCCGTCGATGAACATGCCGCGGTCGACGACCGCCGAGCGCTTGTGGCTCTTGGGGATGACCTGCTCGTAGGGCGGGAACTGGGCCTCGATGAGCTTCACCGCCAGGGTCAGGTCGTCGACGCCGAGGAACAGGTACGGCGTCTTCACCGCCAGCTTGCAGCCTCCGGCACCGTCGAGGATCTTCTTGATCTCGAGCAGGCCCTTCTTGGGGATGATGACGCCCGCCGAGAGCTGGGGGCCGCCCGGCAGCGAGCGATCGACGCGCGACAGGCGATGGCCATCGGTCGAGACCATGCGAGCGGTGGAGCCGTTGGCCTCGAACAGGACGCCGTTCAGGTGGAAACGGGTCTCGTCGTTGCAGACCGAAAACAGGGTGCGGTCGATCATCTCGCGCAGCGTGCCGGCGTCGACGTCGGCGAAGGGAGCCTCGCGGTGGTCGGGGACCTTGGGGTAGTCGCGGTCGGGCATGCCGACGACGCGGTAGCTGACCTTGCCGGCCTTGATCTCGGCCCAGTTGTTCTCGACCTTCTTGAGCGAGAGCTCGTCGCCGGGGAGGTTCACGACGATGTCGTGGAGCGCCTTGGCTCCGACGGTGAGCCCACCTTCGACGCCGTGGCTGACCTTGAGCTCCGCCGAGAGCGAAACGTTGAGGTCGGTGGCGACGCACAGGAGCTTGCTCTTGCCGCTCACCCGAAGCAGCACGTTTGCCAGCATCGGCATCGTGCTCTTGCGATCGGCGATGCTCTGCGCGAGTCGCAGTCCACGGATGAACTCTGCTTTCTGGATCCGGAACTCCATGACGGGTCTCTCTTCTCTTCTCTTCTTCTTTGTTTAGATCAAATAGGAAAGAGCAGAATCAGTAGCAGTAGAGCTGTGGACGGTGTGGCTAAGTGAGCAAGTCGAGGGGATGCTTACGATCATCGGCGTGACAGGTGTGAGCGAGAACGTCGAAGTGTCTCTGCGAGGGAGTGGGCAGGCGGTGGACTCGCAAAGTTGTGCGATCTCGTCCACAGGCTGACACCCCATCGTGATCACAACTCCGTCCACAGGCGCACTCGCTCCTACACGCAGGGTTAGCATGACGGTCCGACGGCGCTTCTAGCGCAGAAGCGTCGCCTCGATCGCGTGGATCTCGCCACGCAGCCCGGGGTCGTCCTTGAGACGCTCGGCGATCTTCTCGACCGCCGAGATGACCGTGGTGTGGTGCTTGCCGCCGAAGGCGCGGCCGAGGTCGGGATAGCTGTCCTTGGTGTGCTGGCGGGCTAGGTACATCGCCACCGCCCGTGGGCCGGCCACCGAGCGGTGGCGGCGCGGGCTCTTCAGATCGAGCGCCTTGACCCCGTAGTAGCTCGCCACGGACTTGATCACGGTCTCGACCGTGATGTGCTCCCTGGGACGCGCCAGCGCGCCTCCTAGCGTCTCGTGCGCGAAGGCGAGGTTGATCTCCTTCTTCGACAGTGAGGCGTAGGCGGCGAGGCGGATGAGCGCTCCCTCGAGCTCGCGGACGTTGGACTTGATCGAGCTGGCGATGAACATCGCGACGTCGTCGGGCATGTGGATGCGCTCGACGGCGGCCTTCTTGCGGAGGATGGCGATGCGCACCTCGAGCTCGGGCGGCTCGATGTCAGCGAGCAGGCCCCAGGCGAAGCGCGTACGCAGACGATCCGCGATGTCGCTGATCTCGTGCGGCTTGCGGTCGGCGGTGAGGACGATCTGCTTGTGGGTGTCGTGGAGCGCGTTGAAGGTATGGAAGAACTCGTCCTGGGTGCCGTCCTTGCCGGCCAGGAACTGCACGTCATCGACGAGGAGGACGTCGATACCCTCGCGGTAGCGGGTGCGGAACTCGTGCATCTTCCCCGAGCGGATCGCGTTCACGTACTCGTTCATGAAGCGTTCGCTGGAGATGTAGACGATGCGCGCGCCGGGGCGGAGGCCGAGCTGGGCCCGGCCGATGGCGTGCGACAGGTGGGTCTTGCCCAGCCCGACGCCGCCGCAGATGAAGACCGGGTTGTACTTGGGCGGATAGGCGTTGGCGGCGGCCTGCGAGGCCGCGAACGCGAGCTGGTTCGACGGACCGGCGACGAAGGTCTCGAAGGTGTAACGAGGGTTGAGGTTCGAGAGCGGAAACGGCCCCAGGTCTCCGCCGTCGTGCGGCATCGACGTCTGGGTCGACGCCTGGGCCTCGACCGCCGCCGAGGCCGCGGTCTCCGCCGATTCAGCGGGGGCCGGCTCCGCGCGTCGAGTCTCGCCGGAGTCGACGCTGAGCTCGACGCGGTAGGGCTGGCCCGTCGACGAGCGGATCTCGTCGAGCACGGTCTCGAGGTAGTTGGATTCGAACCACAGCCGCACGTACGAGTTGGGCGCACGAAGATGAAGGACCGAACCCTCCTGCCCCACGCACTCGATCGGTCGTAGCCACATGTCGAAGTTCTGAGGGGACACCTTGCTGGAGAGGCGCCCAAGAGCGGTCTCCCAGAGGTTCTGACCGGCGATCGATGACGTGCCGGGCGTCGTCATCAATGAGTCCCTTCGTGCCCACGGCAGCCCGTGAGCCGGGCTCGGCAAGTTATCCACAGAGAGCCTCCCCTGTACCGTTGATGCGATAGATCCATGAGGAAAGACAGATGCTTGAGAGAGAAACGAGAGAGAGTTAACCGACACCAAGACACGAGTTGTCCACAGACCTATCCCAGGGTAGGGATGCCTTGTGCTCCCCCCGGGGTGCTTCCGCGATCGTTCTCTCGAGAAAGCTGCGCGTGCGTCGTCCGAGACGCTGCGCGTGGGGCGTGTCTAGCAGAGCGTAAAAGCGCAGAGCAAGGTCAAAAGGTCAGGAATTCAGAAGCCTTCGATCTCACATCACTCCCGAGCGGCGAATCCGTGGCGGGAGTGAATCCGAGGGTCCCGAACATGTGGATAACTACCGCGCCCTCGTGCCGCACGCATGAGGTAGCGGTCTCCTTGACACCCTCGGTCGTCGCGAGTATCGATCCACGTTCCTTTTTCGGCCCCGCCCGGAGTCACTCCATGAAGCGCACGTACCAGCCCCACAACAAGAGCCGCAAGCGGACCCACGGCTACCGCGCCCGCAAGAAGACGCGCGGAGGCCGAGAGGTGCTTCGTCGGCGTCGGGCCAAGGGCCGCAAGCGCCTGTCGGTGACGATCGCCAAGAAGTAGGCTGCGGTGTCGCAGCGCATGACCAAGGGCATGCGCCTGCGCCGCCGCCCGGAGTTCGTCGCCGTCCAGTCGGCAGGTCGCAAGATCCACGGCAAGCTGTTCATGGCCATGGTCGTCGCGAACCGCGCCGAGGCCCCGGTGGGGCGGGTCGGCCTGACCGTGACCAAGCGCATCGGTAACGCCGTGACTCGCAACCGAATCAAACGACGCGCCCGCGAGTGGCTCCGCCGCAATGGCTGGGTTCCGTCGGGATGTGACGTCGTGCTCGTCGCCAAGGACGCCGCCGCGTCGGCGTCCTCGGCCGACGTCGCGCTCGACCTGTCGCGGCTCGTGGGCAGGGTCGGCTGATGCTCCGCCCGCTGTTGACCCGGCTCGCTCTGGCACCGATCCGCTTCTACCGTCGGTTCCTGTCGGTGTTGAAGCCGACGCCGACCTGCCGCTATCTCCCGACCTGCTCCGAGTACGCGATCGAGGCGATCGAGCAGCGCGGGGTCGTCGTGGGAGGCATGAAGGCGATGTGGCGGATCTGCCGCTGCAATCCGCTGTTCCACGGCGGCTATCACCCGGTCGACAGGCATAGCTGATGGAAGACCAAGGCAAGCGGATCCTCCTGTTCGTCGTCATTGCAGGCGCGATCTTCTTCGCCTGGCAGTGGCTGTTCCCGCCGTCGAACACCCCGCCGCCCAAGCCGGCGGTCCCCGGCGAGAACGGCGTGCCACCGACCGCGACCTCGCCGGTCGGCAAGCCCAAGGACGGCGCGCCGCTGCCGGCCGAAGTGCCGGTCGTGGAGTCGCCGATCGTCCTCGAGACCAGCGGCGTCAAGGTGACGTTCTCGAACGTCGGCGGCGTGGTGAAGGACTGGGAGCTGCTCTACGACCCGGTCAAGAGCCGGGTGATGAACGAGCACCTGGTGACGGGCGCGCTGCCCGGCAAGAGCCTGGGCGCGGTCAACTTCCGCGACTCGACCAACGTGTTGCCGATCGCTGCCGACTGGAAGGGCGAGAAGCTCTCCGATCGCAAGGTCCGCTACCGCTACGTCGGCAACGGCCTCGATGTGACCAAGGACTACGAGCTGTTCCCCGACGACTACGTCATGAAGATGACCGTCGAGGTCGCGATGGCGCCGGGCACGACCCAGGCGACGGCGAGCCAGCGGCTGGCGGTGTCGGTGTTCGGTCACGCGCCGGCTGCGAGCCAGAGCCGGAGCAGCCTCGTGCCGGTGGGCGCGCAGTGCCACATCCACGGCGGGGTCTCCTCGCGACGCACGGGCGAGCTGATGCGTGGGCCGAGCGAGCGCCAGGGCACGATCCGATACGTGGGGCTCGCCCACCGCTTCGACCTGGTCGCGATCTCGCCCAAGGACTGGAAGTCGGAGAGCCTGGCGTGCAACGCCTACAAGCTCGAGGGCGTCAAGGAAGGGGTCCAGGTCGACCTGGTGTTCCCCGAGGCGACGCTCAAGCCCGGCGACCCGCCCGTGCGGCGCGAGCTCACCGTCTACGTCGGACCGCGTTACCTCGAGAAGCTCGAGGGCGCCGATCGCATCGCTGGCCACGAGACCGGCTTCCGCGACGTGCTCGACTTCGGCTGGTTCAGCTTCATCGCCAAGCCGCTCTTGTGGCTCCTGCACTGGCTCTTCGATCAGGTCGGCAACTGGGGCATCGCCATCATCTTGCTGACGGTGATCGTCAAGCTGGCGACGCTGTACTGGACGACCAAGTCGATGCGCTCGATGCGCGCGATGGCCGCGCTCAAGCCCGAGATCGAGGCGCTGCAGAAGCGATACCCCGACGACAAGACCAAGCAGCAGCAGGCGCAGATGGAGCTGTTCAAGCAGCACGGCGTCAGCCCGCTGGCCGGCTGTCTGCCGATGATCCTGCAGATGCCGATCTGGTTCGCGCTCTACAAGATGCTGTCGGTCGCCGGCGAGCTCCACCACGCGGTCTTCATTTCCGGCTGGCTCGACGATCTGACCGAGCGCGATCCGTTCTTCATCCTGCCGGTCGCGCTCACCGGCCTCATGTTTCTGCAGTCGAAGATCCAGCCGGTCACCGGCGACTCGATGCAGCAGAAGATGCTCCAGTACGGCCTGCCGCTCATGTTCGGCGTCATGGGCCTGTACTTCCCGTCGGGCCTCGGCGTCTACATGCTGACCAACTCGATGCTCAGCATCATGCACTCGATGTACATGAAGCGCGGCGACAAGAAGCCGCCGCCGGCCAAGGCCGAGGTGAAGGGCGAGGCCAAGACCGAGGTGAAGGGCGAGGCCAAGACCGAGGCCAAGGCGGAGATGAAGGCCGACAAGAACAGCGGCAAGGCGGCCGCCGAGCGCGAGGACGAGGACGAGGACGAGGGCGACGAGGGCGAGCGCGACGACCTCGAGGCCGAGACCGCGCCCGCCAAGGGCCCGGCCACCGCGCGCGCGGCGCCGTCGGGACCGGGCCAGCGTCGCGGCAAGCGCCGCGGCAAGCGCCGCTAGGCGCCACACGTTTTCCAAAACCACGAGAGGCAGTCACGTGACCGAAGCCACGACAGCCACGACCGACACGACCGACACGACCGACGTCGCCGAGCGCGCCTGCGATTTTCTCCAGGGCGTCCTCGAGCGCATGGGCATCCAGGCCGACATCGACGTCAACGAAGGCGAGGACAAGATCGTCCTCGAGATCCAGACCGGCGATCCCGAGGTGGTCATCGGCCGCAAGGGCCAGGTCGTCGACGCCCTCCAGCACCTGGTCAGCAAGGTGGTCTACCGCGAGCGCGCCGGCGAGAAGGGCAAGCCCATCGTCGTCGACTCGGGAGGCTATCGCGACAAGCACGTGTTGCGGCTGCAGTCGCTGGCGCAGCGCATGGGCGAGAAGGCGCTGGCCACCCAGGCCATCGTCGAGCTGTCGCCGATGTCGGCGCATGATCGCCGCATCGTGCACATGGCGATCGCCGAGATCCCGGGGCTGTCGAGCCGCTCCGAGGGCGAGGGCGACGACCGGCACATCCTGGTCGTGCCCGAGGCGCCCGCGGCGAAGTAGCTCGGTGACGTCGGACCCGCGCGAGACCATCGCGGCGTGTGCCACGGCGGCCGGCACCGGCGGCGTCGCGATCGTACGAGTCAGCGGGCCGGCGGCGCTGGTCATCGCGTCGGCGGTCACCGGCGTTGACGCCGAGGCGTGGGGCGATCGCCGGCTGGTGAGGGTGGCGATCGTCGACCGCGCCGGCCGTCGTCTCGACGACGGGCTGGCGGTGGCAATGCGTGGCCCGCGCTCGTTCACGGGCGAGGATGTCGTCGAGCTGCACGTGCACGGCGGCGCCATCAACGTCGGAATCGTGATGGGCGCGGTGGTCTCGGCGGGGGCCCGGCTGGCCGAACCCGGCGAGTTCACCCGGCGCGCGCTCGAGGCCGGCAAGGTCACGGTCGCCGAGGCCGAGGCGATGCTGGCGGTGGTGTCGGCGCCGTCGAGTCGGGCGTGGGTGCTGGCGCAGGATCAGCTCGGCGGCGCGCTGGCGAGGGTCGTGACCGCCCAGCGGGCGGCGGCGGCGACGGTCCTGGCCGAGCTCGAAGCGCGGGTCGACTTCCCCGAGGAAGGCCTGGCGCCGGCGGACGTGGGCGCACTGGGCGGCGAGCTGGAGCGCCTCGCGGCGGCGGCGGCGACGCTCGAGCGCAGCTTCGCCACCGGCCGTGTCCTCGGCGACGGCGTGGTGGTGGCGGTGGTCGGCGCGGTGAACGCTGGCAAGTCGGCGCTGGTCAACGCGCTGGTGGGAGCCGAGCGTGTGCTGGTCGCCGACGAGCCGGGCACGACCCGGGACTACGTGGAGGTGAGAACGGTATGGGACGGCGTCGCGGTGACGCTGGTCGACACCGCGGGCGAGCGGGCCGCGGTGGCCGATGTCGAGCGGCGAGGGATCGCTCTGGGGCGCGCGCGCGCGGCGCGGGCGGACCTCCGGCTGCACGTGCTTGGCCCGGGCGATTCGATTCCGGCGGAAGCGGGCGTGGCCGCGGCCGGCGGCGGCGAGCTGCGGGTTGCGAGCAAAGGCGACCTCGGCTGGGTGACGCCGGCGGGGATGCTGGTGACCTCGGCGGTGACCGGACAGGGGATCCAGGAGCTCCGGCGGGAGCTCATCGCCTTCGTCGGCCTGGCCGATGACGCGGAGGCCGGCAGCGCGGTGCTCCTGACCGAGCGTCAGCGCGCCGCCGCGGAGCTCGCCCGTCGCGGATTCCAGGCCGGCGCCGCCGGGCGGTTGTCGGGCGCGCCGCTCGAGCTGGTGGCGGTCGATGTCCGGTCGGCCGCGACGGCGCTGGCGTCGCTCGAGGGTGACGAGGTCGGCGAGGACGTGCTCGACCAGCTGTTCGCGCGGTTCTGTATCGGAAAGTGAATCGCGATTGGCGCCCATCGTGCGCCGAGGGACGGGTAGAGTGCGCCGCGTGCCCCGGATGGGAGTCCTGGACGAGACCCTCGCCGCCCTGGCGGCGGCTGGGCGCCTCCGCGAGCCGCGGGTGATCGAGCGCCGGGCCGGCGCGCAGATCTGGGTCGATGGCCGGCGCCTGATCAACGTCTCGTCGAACGACTACCTGGGGCTGTCGACGCATCCGACGCTCGCGGCGGCGGCGGCGACCGCGGCCACCGAGAACGGAGTCGGCGCCGGAGCGTCACGCCTGATCACGGGGAACGTCGAGCTAGCGGCCACCCTCGAGCGCGCGCTCGCGACCTTCCACGCGGCACCGGCGGCGCGGCTGTTCACCTCGGGCTACGCGGCCAACAGCGGCACGATTCCTGTCTTGGTCGAAAAAGACGATTGCGTATTCTCTGACGAATTGAACCACGCCAGCATCATCGACGGATGTCGCCTCTCGCGCGCGCAGGTCGTGGTGTACCGCCACGCCGACGTCGACCACCTCGCCGAGCTCCTCGACGCCCATCCGGCTCGGCGTCGGCTGGTGGTCACCGAGAGCCTGTTCTCCATGGACGGTGACCTTGCACCCCTCGCCGAGCTCCGAGCGGTCTCGGCCGAGCGTGGCGCCATGCTGATGGTCGACGATGCTCACGCCGTCGGTGCCATTGGCGACGGCCGCGGTCTGGGATGGCGCGCCGGTGCCGATATCGTGGTGGGCACCCTGGGCAAGGCGTTTGGCGTCGCGGGGGCCTACGTGCTGGGTTCGCGGGCGCTTGTGGACTTGCTGTGGAATCGCGCCCGGCCGCTCGTCTTCTCAACAGGATTGCCTGTGCCGGTGCTTGCCGCAGCGCTGGCCTCGGTTCGCCTCGTCAGCGGTCCGGAGGGATCTCGGCTGCGTGATCGATTGCTCCAGAACCACCGCACCCTGGGCCACGATGGCTACATCGTGCCGCTCCTCATCGGTGACGATCGCAGAGCCATGGCAGCGATGAGCCACCTGCTTGAGTCTGGGTTGCTCATCCAGGCTATTCGGCCACCTACGGTCCCAGAAGGGACTGCGCGGCTTCGTTTCTCGATCACGGCGGCGCTGACGGATTCAGACATCAGGGACGTGGGTTCGGTTGTCGACCGCATGACAGACGAGGGCTGGTTTGTTCCACGTGGAACACGTGGATGAGTCTCTACGTCGTCACCGGTACTGATACCGGGGTCGGCAAGACCTACGTGACCGCTCGGCTCATCGAGTCTCTCCGGTGTGCAGGCGTTGACGCGATCGGCTTGAAGCCGCTGGAGACCGGCTGGGACGAACCCCGATCCGACGCTCAGCAACTCGCCGTCGCGTCAGGTCGCTCGATAGGGTCCACGGTCTGGCGACACTACCGCTTGCCCGCCGCTCCAGCTGTCGCTGCGGCAGCGGAGGGCCAGCGGGTCGATGCGCAGGAGTTGATCACGTGGCTGCATCGCCAGGCAGCTGGGCACGAGGTCTGTCTCGTCGAGGGCGCGGGTGGCTGGATGGTGCCCGTAAGCGATGACTTGTTGTTCAGTCATCTGGTCCAGCGAATGGAGGCGGCGGGTGTGCTGGTTGTCGGTGCGTCCCGGTTGGGCACCATCAATCACACGCTTCTGACCGCAGAGGCGGTCTCACGTGACTCCTCGCTCCTGGCGATCGCGATTTCGACTTATCCCGATGAGGGGACTGCCGCCAGCAACCGCGCGCAGATCGCGGCACACACTTCAGTCCCCGTTCACCTGGTTCCTGCAGAGCTAGACCGCCTCACATCGATGTTTCACGTGGAACATCGGTCTCACGGGCGGTAACGAATCACGGCGCGGGTTCGATCTCCGGCTTCGTAAGGAATCCGCTCGGCGCCCAGTGGAAGGTCGCGCTGTTCTCTGCCCTCCATGCCGAGAATCAAGCCGCCGTTCCGGACCAGGCAACGCCCGAGCTCGAGCCACTCCGTCAGGTCGAACGTCGCCCGCGACACTGCCGTATCGAAACCCGTGTCGATGGTCGGGTCCACACGGCGCGAAAGCACCTGGACGTTGCGGAGCCCCAGCTCACGAACGGCGCTGCTCTGGAACGCGGCCTTCTTGTGGACGGGCTCGATCGAGACCACCCGCAGATCGGGCACCTTGATCGCCAGCACCAACCCAGGAAGCCCCCCGCCACTCCCCACATCCACGACCCTGGGACCTTCCACGTAGGGTAGCAGCGCCAGGCAGTCCACTACCTGTAGCGTGACCTCCTCCGACGTGCGCGCCGCCGAGAGGTTGATGCGCGCGTTCCAGCGGACGAAAAGCCCTACGAAGCGCTCCAGTTCAGGCGTCAACTCCATGCACCACCAGCTTGCTGGCGCCGCGGACCAGGATCAACTCGTCAACCCCGGCGATCGCGTCGGCCAGCGACTTGAGCGGCACGGCGAACGACGCGCGAACCACGTCGTCCGCCAGCTCGGAGACCAGCAGGATGCGATGGGCGGTCGGCAGACGAGGCTTGAGCCCGATCTCGTAGATGGCCCGGTTCACCACGTCCACTGGACCGATGCCGTCGGCGCAAGGCGCCACCAGCACGATCGTACCGCCAGGCAGGAGCCGCGCCGCGACCGCTGCGACAAGCTTGCAGGCCTGGTACAGGCTGTCGGTCACCGGCGCCTGATCTTCCACCACGATCAGCCTGCTGCGCGGCGCGGTCACGGTGACCCACGGCCTCGCGAGATCAACCCCGGTCCGGAACGCGGTGAGTAGGTCGCCGGCGACCGCACCGCGAATGGCGCCCTCGCCGTCGGCCACGCCATCCAGGAGGAACGCACGCGGTGCGGCGAGGAGGGCGGCGTCCTCCATGTCGAGTCTGCAGACGTTATCGTCGACCGCGCCTGGCAACGCGCTCGGATGGGTCTTGAAGCGATGGTTCACGCGAGCAGCGGTGGACTCGGCGAGGCCCGGAAAGACCGCCTTGGCGCCGGCGCCCCACCCGGCGAAATAGTGGGGGCGAATCACGCCGGTCGCGACCACAAGGTCGGCCTCGACAACGCAACGATGAACGCGAACCGGCGTGGCACGGGCGGTCTCTCCGACGTCGACCAGGTCGGCCGGCGACCCGCCGTCATGGTCCACGACGGTGACCCCGGCCAGATCGACCCCGGCCAGCCCCACCGATGCAGGTCCGCCCGAAGGGCCGTGGGTGCCAGTCGCGATGGCCAGGGTGAGCCGGACCGACGGTAGCCGTGCTCGCACCGCGGCGAGGAGCTCTCGGCGCGGCTCGTCCCGGGTCCGGTCGCTGACGATGACGGTCACCCGATCACCCGGGCGCACCCGCGCCTCGAGCGGTGCCGACCCGATCGGCCTCTCGAGCGCGGCGGTGAGCAACGCCGACACACCGAGCGGTGGCTCCGCGAACCGAGGCGCCGCAACCTCCGCGACCCGCGCGTGGGTCACCACCCGGATCGTCGTCGAACCGTAGCGAAGGTCGAGGGTGGTGGACACGGCTCGATGGTCGCCGAATGGCCCGAAGCTACGGACTCTTGTACCATCTCTCCGGCCGGGTCCGTGTCGAAGCAGAGCCTACTTCTCGTAGACGGAGATCCGCGCAGTCTCCGCGTGCTTGAGGTCTCCCTCAAGAAGGCGGGCTTCAACGTCACCACCGCCGTGAACGGCCGCGACGCGCTCGAGCAGGTCGAGCTGGCCGCGCCCGACCTGGTGATCGCTGAGACCGTGCTAGACGAAATTGACGGATTTGGCTTCTGTCAACGTTTGAAGCACAACCCGGCCTGGGCCGACATCCCGTTCGTCTTCCTCACGGCGCAGACCGACATCGAGTCGAAGATCAAGGGACTCGAGCTCGGCGTCGACGACTACCTGACCAAGCCGATCTACATCAAGGAGATCGTCGCGCGTGCGCGCATCCTGCTGCAGAAGCGGCAGCGCACGCGCATCGAGGAACGGCGCGACGGACGGACCCGCTTCGCCGGTCGCCTGTCCGACATGCCGGTCGTGGATCTCATCCAGACCGTCGAGATCAGCCGCAAGTCAGGTCTGATCGCCTTCATCGGCGAGGGCGGCAAGCAGGCCGCGATCTACTTCCGCGACGGCAAGGTGATCGACGCCGAGGCCGGGCCGCTCCAGGCCGAGGACGCCGTGTACCGCCTGCTCACCTGGAACGAGGGCGAGTTCGAGGTCGTGTTCCGTACCGTGCGACGCCGCGACGCCATCAGCGTGTCGTCGCAGGCGCTGCTCATGGAGGGCATGCGCCGGCTCGACGAATGGGGCCGCCTCAGCGAGCAGCTGCCGTCGCTCGACACCCGCTTCGAGGTCGACGCCAAGGAGCTGACGTCGCGCCTGGGCGACATCCCCGACGAGCACAACGCCATCCTGCGCCTGTTCGACACCCGGCGCAGCGTCATGCAGGTCATCGACGCCAGCGACTTCGGTGATCTCGAGTGTCTCGAGGTGATCGCCAAGCTGTACTTCGAGGGGCTCCTCCTCGAGCTGGGGCCGGCGACGGCGCCGCTCGCCCACGAGTGGGTGGTGCCGTCGTCGGTGCTCGAGGAAACGCCGGGCCAGGGCAGCGACCAGATCCACGTCGAAGGCGAGGGCCTGGGCTCGATCGACGCCAGCGACGCGATCCTCGACGAGCGCACGTACAGCGGGGCGGACGACGAGGAGTCGTTCGCCGGGCTCGATGCCCCCGTCGCCGATCCGATCGCGCCCGGTCTGGCCGCGACCCTCGCCGCCAGCGCCGAGGGCGAGTCGGCGCCGGTCCAGCCCAAGCGCAAGAGCCTGCTCGAGAAGGCGATCGACGAGACCGACCTCATCGGGATGGGCATCGGCGACATCGACACGATCCTCGGCTCAGGTCCCGCGATCGCGGTGCCGCCCGTGGAGGAGGCTGCGGCTGAGGCTGCGGCTGAGGCTGCGGCCGAGAGCGCGGTCCCACAGCCGGTCAGCGATGACGATCGCTCGGGGCCGATGGAGGACGGACCGACGCCGCTTCCCCCGCCCTGGGTGTTCGAGGACGTGGACGACCCGTCGGGGCCGCGGACGGTCACGTCGATGGGAGCCGACTCGGCCTCGGCGGCCGGGGAGGTCGAGCGCGGCGGCGGCGCGGGCGGGCCCAACGATCCCGCCCGCGAGCTGGTGACGATCCTGCCCAAGCGCCAGACCCGCGACATCCCGGTGGTCACTCTCGAACAAGCCGAGGCCGCGGCGGCGTCAGAGGAAGCAGCCGCAATGGAGGCGGCGGACGCCGCGCGTGCGCCGCACGTCGCGGCCGAGGCGGTCAAGCCCGCCGAAGAGCCGAAGAAGATCGAAGGCGTCGGCAAACCGCGGCGGCCGCGGACGTTGCCGCCGCCGCCGGGCAAGCCGGTCACGCCCGCCGGTGACGCGGACGACGAGGCGCTGCCGCCCAACCAGCGTGGCCCGCGCTGGCCGGCGATCGTCATCGGCGCGCTCGCCGTGACGATCCTGACCTTCGTGATCGTCCGTGCGGGCAAGGGCTCGCGACGTGCGGGTGGGCGAGCGTCCACCGACGCCGGCACGATGGTGGCGCTGGCGCCGGACGCGGCGACCGTTCGGCAGGCGCCCGACGCGGCGTCGGCCGGCGTGCTCGCGGCCGACGCGGGGTCGGTCACGGCCGTCGACGCGGGGTCGAGCACGGCCGTCGACGCGGGGTCGAGCACGGCCGTCGACGCGGGGTCGGTCACGGCCGTCGACGCGGGGTCGGTCACGGCCGTCGACGCGGGCGTTCGCCCGACCGGTCCCGACGCCGGTCCCGACTGGCGCGACAAGCTCGCCCAGTCCCGCGCTGCGCTCGACGACGGCGACGCCGACCGCGCGCTCGAGCTCGCCGACGAATCGCTGCGCCTGCGCAACTCCGCCCGCGGGCACGTGATGCGCGCCGATGCGTTGCGCCGGTTGAGCCGCATCGACGACGCCATCGCCGCCGCCGACAAGGCGATCGCGGTCACCGGCAGCTACGCGCCGGCCTGGTACATGAAGGGCTCGATCCTGTGGAGCGTGCGTCGCTACGCCGAGGCTCGCCCGGTGTTCGAGACGTTCCTGGAGCTGCAGCCGACCGGCTCGCAGGCCGACAACGCCCGCGAGCTGCTCGGCTCCTCGAAATAACGTTGTAGAGTGGGGCGTGATCGTCCTCGGACTCGAGAGCTCGTGCGACGAGACCGCCGCCGCGCTGGTCGAGGACGGCCGGCGCGTGCTGGCCGACGTGGTCGCGTCGCAGCACGAGGTCCACGCGCCCTACGGTGGCGTCGTGCCCGAGCTGGCCTCGCGCGCCCACATCGTCAACGTCGTGCCGGTGCTGCGGGCCGCCCTCGATCGCGCCGGAATCACGCTCGATCAGATCGGCGGGGTCGCGGTCACCTGTGGTCCCGGGCTCATCGGCGCGCTCCTGGTGGCGGTCCAGGCCGGTAAGGCCCTGGCCTGGGCCCGGGGCCTGCCGCTGGTCGGCGTCCACCACCTCGAAGGGCACCTCGCGGCCGTCCACCTCGAGCCCGATCCGCCGCCGATGCCGCACCTGGCGCTCATCGTCTCCGGCGGCCACACCTCGCTGGTCAAGGTCGAGGATCACGGCGTGGTGGTCGAGCTCGGCCGGACCCGCGACGACGCCGCCGGCGAGGCCGTCGACAAGGGCGCCAAGCTGCTCGGCCTCGGTTATCCCGGCGGCGCGGTCATCGATCGCCTGGCGCGCACTGGCGATCCCCGTGCGTTCGACTTCCCGCGCGGCATGATCGGCCGTAACACCGGCGACGACTTCTCCTTCTCGGGTCTCAAGACGGCGCTCCTCCACCACGTGCGCGCTCACGGTCAGCCCGACGGCCAGCCCCTCGCCGATGTCTGCGCCAGCTATCAGGCCGCCATCGTCGAGGTCCTGGTCGCCAAGACCCGGCGCGCAGCGCGCCGCGAGCAGCTCGATCACGTCCAGGTCTGCGGCGGCGTGGCCGCCAACGGCGCGCTGCGCGCCGCCTTGCGCGCGGCCGGCACCGAGGATGGCTTCGTCGTCCACGTGCCGCCGCCCGCGCGTTGCACCGACAACGCCGCGATGATCGCCGCCGCCGGCTACCATCGACTGGTGCGCGGCGATCGCGACGGCCTCGACCTCAACGCCACCGCCACCATGCCGCTGCCGCGGCGGGCGCGCACGGGGAGCATGCATGGCTGACCCCGGTGGCCCGGCGTTCCCGACCGCGCATGTCCTGCTCGAGCGTCACGGCCTTCGCGCCAAGAAGCACTTCGGGCAGAACTTCCTGACCTCGGAGCGCGTCTTCCGAGCCATCGTCGACGCCACCGTGCGCGCCGACGACGACTGGATCGTTGAGATCGGCGCTGGCCTCGGCACGTTGACCGCGCGCCTCGCCGAACGCGTGCCCGAGGGCAAGGTCATCGCGCTCGAGCGCGACCCCGACATGGTGGCCGTGCTCCAGGCCGAGCTCGGACACCTCGACAACATCCAGATCGAACCCGGCGACGCGCTGAAGTACGACCTGAAGGCCGCGGCGCGCTGGCGCGGCGATCCCGTCACCGTGTGCGGCAACCTGCCGTACCACATCGCGGCGCCGCTCCTGTTTCGCGCCTGCGCGGCGCGGGGCGCGGTCGCGCGCGCGGTGGTGATGGTGCAGAAGGAAATGGCCGACCGGATCGTGGCCGGGCCGGGCACCAAGACCTATGGCGCCATGGGCGTCATGCTGCAGAGCTACGCCGCGTGCCGCATGGTGGTGACGGCGCCGAGCGGCGCGTTCACACCGGCGCCCAAGGTCGACTCGGCAGTGGTGAAGCTCGACTTCACCGCGCCGCCCGCGCTCGAACTGCCGGACGAGGAGCACCACCGCTCGGTGGTCCACGCCGCTTTCGGTCAGCGCCGCAAGACCTTGCGCAACGCGCTGCGCGCCATCTACAACCCGGACGCTGTGGCTGCCGCGCTCGAAGCGACCGGGATCGACGGTGGCCGCCGTGGAGAGACCCTGTCGCTCGTCGAGTTCGCCGCCCTGAGCCGGGCCGTCCCCGCCTCGTCGCAGACCGGCATCATCGTCGAAGAACACTGACGGAATGCCCGAGCTGCCCGAAGTCGAATCGGTCCGTCGCGACCTGGTGCGCCGCCGCCTCAAGGGCGCGCGCGTGGTGCGGGTGCGCACCAGCGGCAAGCCGCTGCGCATGAACACGCCGGTGCCAACCGCGGTGCTGGGCAAGGCCGCGCGCGGTCGCCGCATCACCGGGGTTTCCCGCCTCGGCAAGTACCTGCTGGTCGAGATCGACGGGCCGTTGTCGGTGATGGTGCACCTCGGCATGACCGGCAACTTGCTCATCGTGCCGCGCCACCGTCCGTGGGCGCCGCACACCCACGTGGTGTTCGAGCTCGACGACGGGCGTGACCTGCGCTTCGTCGATCCGCGCCGTTTCGGGATGGTCGACACCGTCACCCGCGGCCGAGAGCGAGAGCACGCCGCGCTGGCCGAGCTCGGCCCCGATCCGATCGCCGAAGGCATCCCCGACGGGCACCTGTGGGAACGCGCGCGCGGCAAGTCGGCGAAGGTGAAGACCTTCATCCTCGATCAACGCGTGGTCGCCGGCGTCGGCAACATCTATGCATCGGAGGTGTTGTGGCTGGCGCGCATCTCGCCGCGCCGCAAGGCCGGCAAGCTTGGCGCCGAGGACGCACGCGCGGTGGCGGTGGCCATCGACGAGGTGCTTCGTTTCGCGATCGACAACGGCGGCACCACGCTGCGCGACTTCGTCGACGCGGGCGGCGAGCCTGGATCGAACGGCGAGTTCTTGCTGGTGTACGGGCGAGACGGCACGCCGTGCCTGCGGTGCCGGACCACGATCCGGCGTCAGGTCGATCAAGGGCGCGCTACTTATTTCTGTCCAACGTGTCAGAAGCGTTGACGGTCTAAGTGGGGTAGTGTCGATCCCCGTAAGGCAACCGTCCGGATCTCTTACTAGAAGGGGGCGCGCCGCGCCGCGATGCTGACGCAGGAGGCCGACGAAGACCTGATGGTTCGCTACCAGCAGGGTGAGGTGCGCGCGTTCGAGATCCTCCTCGGACGGCACCGCAAGTCGGTCTTCAACTTCATCCTGCGATACGTCGGTGACAAGGAGACGGCGGAGGATCTCCTGCAAGAGACCTTCATGCGGGTGATCAAGGGCGCCGACGCTTACAAGCGTCAGGCCAAGTTCACGACGTGGCTTTACACCATTGCGAGGAACTTGTGCGTTGATCAAACAAGACGACGCAAACACCGGAAGCACGCATCACTCGACGCGCCCATGGCGGCCGACGACGACAGCGGAACGCTGCTCGACGTCATCCCGTCGAGCGAGATGGCCTCCGACCGCAAATCCGTGAACAAGCAACTCTACCAGCGACTGCAAGGCGCGATCGGCGCGCTCTCCGAGGAGCAACGCGAGGTCTTCCTCATGCGTGAGTTCCTCGACATGCCGTTCAAGCAGATCGCCGACGTGGTGGGTGTGCCCGAAAACACGGTCAAGAGCCGGATGCGCTACGCGCTCGAGAAGCTCCGCCTGGATCTCGACGAGTACAAAGATCTGGCCAAGGCGGTGCCGTAGGTCCGCCATGACGCCTACGGACGACGAAGACCTCGACAGCGCGGCCCAGTTCCAGGGCGTGCGCGATCTCTTCCGGTCGGCTCGCGCCCAAGGATTCGACGAGGAGCCGTCACCGCGCATCGACGCGATCTTGATGGCTGCCGCGCGCCAGCATGCGCCCGAGCGGGTCGGCACGTTCGAGCGCCTGCGCCGGTGGATGGCGGTCTCGCTGCTGCGCCCGTCGATCGTCGGCGCCACCATGCTCGCCGTGATCGGCGGCTCGGTTGGCGTGCTCTACCTGCGCGACGGCGGCCGCCTCCCCGAGCCGGTGACAGGGCAGAGTGTCGGCACGGCCGGGCCGACGCTGACGCCGACGGCGCCCGAGCGCCCGCTCGATCTCCCGATGCCCGAAGCGGCGCTCGGCTCGGGCGTCGGCGGCCTGACGATGAACACCGAGACTACCGAGGCGCTCGAGGAGCGCTTCCGCGATCTCCAGGAGAAGGAAACGATCCAGGATCCGCAGCCGAAACCGCGCGGCGGCGGCGGCGCCCGTGTTGGTGGAAGCGGGGGCGGAGGCGGAGGCGGCGACATCGTCGCCGGTGGTGGCGAGGGCAGCGGCGGCGGCCGGGGAGGCGGCGCCGGCCAGGGCGGCGCCGGCACCGACGTGCTCCACTATCGTCCCGACGGTCGCGACACCACCACGATCGTGACCACCGGACCAGGAAGCGGCAGCGATGTGGGTGGCACCGCCGGCGTGGTCACGAACATGGAGACCACGGGGACGGACAAACCTCCTGCTCCTCCTCCCGACACCGGCACCGTCAGTGACCATGACGACGAGGACGCGCCCGTCACCATCGGCGGCTCGACCACGTCGACCGATCGAGCCGTGACCGAGAAGGCCGAGAAGGCCAAGAAGGCAGCGGCCAACCGGTCCCAGGCCGAGAACCTGCTCCGCCAGGCGCGGACCGCCGCTCGCAAGAAGGACTGCGCGACGGTGAAGGTCATGGCCAAGCGGGCCCGCCAGCTCGACGCTGCCTACTACAAGGATTCGTTCAGCCGCGACACCGCGGTGAAGAACTGTCTGTAGGTTGGGTCGCGTAAGGACCGCGGCGGCCGAGGCCGGGTCGGCGCCGCCGGCGCGACTGGCGACACCGACCATCGTCACGTCGGCGACCTGGATCGCGCTGTCGTCGGCCACGACGAGCGCCGCCGTCGAGGATTCGCCGGTGCGGATCGCGTCACCGGCCGGCATGGAGCGACAGGCTTTGAACCGAACAGGGCCGCACCATGGGCTCCTGTGGAGATGCGCAACGAGCGCCTTCGCACGACGGGCGCATGCGCTCAGCGCGACCGTGACGATCCGATCAGATCTTGCAGTCCCACGAGCGCCGGGTCTCCGGCGGCAGATCGCCGAAGCGTGCCCGATAGGCCCGCAGGAACGCGCGGGTCGCGTCGTTGAGGTAGCCGCCGCCGGTGATCTCGCCGAACTCGGCGCGCCACTGCTCGCAGATCGCCGCGAAGCGACGGTCGCGCTCGTCCTTGGCGATCACCGAGGCCGCGGCGACCGCGGCGTGCCGGCTCTCGCCGCGATCGTAGGCGCGCAGCGCGGGAAACTCGGCGCGCATCTGCCCGAACATGCGGGCGCCGTCGGCGATGATGCGCTTGCACGACGGGGCCAGGCCGATCATGCGGGCGGCGCGTTCGCGTTCGAGCACGTTGAGCTCGCCGTGGGCGACGCGAGCGTCGATCTCGGCGGCCTCGACCACCTCGATGGCGACGAACGTGGCGCGGGCGCGAACCATCGACGCCATCGCGGCGCGGCGGGTGCGCGCGTCGGCGCCGTGCCCGAACTTCTTGGAGTCGCACAGGCCGGCGCGGGTGAGCGCGCGGGCGGCGCCGGGGTCGAGCGCGACCGCCGCCATCACCATCGGACCGAGGATGGGCCCGCGGCCGGCCTCGTCGATACCCAGGGTCAGCGCCGCGCGCGGGATCCCCGCGCCGAAGAAGCCGAGCTGCGAGGCGGCGGGGGCGGTCATGCGTGGCGCTGACCGTAGTCGCACGGTACGACGCCGGTCCGCAAGCCGTCAGGAAGCGGCGGTGAAGCGCGCCGCCAGCTCGTCGAGGGCGAGGCCGAGGCCGACGTCGAGATCGAGCACGCCGACGTCGGCGGCGCGGGCGCGGCGATCGAGCTCCGCGGCCAGGTCGCCGAGGGCCTCGGTGGCCGAAAGGGTCAGCGGGTCGGAGACCAGGCGTTCGAGATCGGGGGCGGCCCGGAACAGGGCGTGGTACGCGGCGTCGGGCTCGAGCGCGAGCCGCGGCAGATCGTTCTTGAAGAACGAGTCGACCGCACCGCCGGCGAGGAAGCCGGAAACGTAGGCCCGGGCGTGGGCCAGCGGGCGCAGCACGCCGGCGGCATCGAGTCGGACGCCGTCGACCCCGGCCAGGCGGCGGGCCTCGGTGATCCCGTTGGTCTCGGCGGCGCGCAGCATGGCCTCGTAGCCGTCGTCGAGCATGGCGAGCAGGTAGTCGCGATCGGCCGGCGTCGCCGAGTGTGATCCGAAGGGGAGCTGGCGCGGGCGCACCAGCTCGATCACCTCGCGCGCGGCACGGCGGTAGAGCGCGTCGGCGGCGGCGGCGAGTTCGCGTCGCACCGGGGCGACGAGCTCTTCGGCGACGCGCCCGGCGGCGTCGTGGAGCGTGGCCACCCGCGCGCGCAGGCCGTCGGCCTCGGCGGCGAGCCGGTCGCGATCGCGGGTGACGGCGGCGCGGGCGGTGGTGATCACGGCGAGCATGCGGCGCGCGCACGCGGCCCGCTTGATCTGCCGGGCCTGAGCGAAGAAGCGCTGCTCGAGCGCGCCGGCCAGCGTGCTCCAGTTGCCGTCGTCGCCGCTGCCGGTAGGGTCGCGCTTCCAGGCCAGCGCGCGCCGCGCCGAGAACGGCACCACCACCTCGACGCGATCGCCGAGCTCGCCGCGCACGTGCTCGACCACTTCGGTCACCTCGGCGGTCGAGAGCTGATCCTGCTTGTTGAGCACGCCCAGCACGCGTTTGCCCTGGGCGCGGATCGCGTCGAGCGCCTTGCGCTCGCTGGCCTTGCCGCCCTGGCCAGCGGTGAACACCCAGACCACCGCGTCGGCGCGGGCGATGAACGCACGCGCGGTCTCCTCGTGTTCGGGCAGGATCGAGTTGAGGCCGGGCGTGTCGACCAGGTGGACCTTGGTCAGGTGATCGAGCGGCAAGAGGATCTCGACGCGATCGATCGTCGCGGCCTCGGCGGGCTCCAGCTCGCGCAGGTGCGGGTGGAGCTCGTCCCAGGCCAGCTCCCGCACGCTGCCGTCGCGGCCGTGGATGCGGCCGCCGCGGGCGTGGCCGTACTTGACGACGTTGATGGTGGCCGTGGTCGGCGTGATCCCGGTGGCGGCGACGTCGGCGCCGATGAAGGCGTTCACGAACGACGACTTGCCGCTCGAGAACTCGCCCATCACCGTGACCAGGAGCGGCTGCTCGAGCTCGGCCGAGGCACGGGCGACGTCGCCGATCAGGCCGGCCAGATCGGCGCGGGGGGCGCGGGTGCGCTCGAGCGCCGTGGCCAGGCGCGGGAACTGCGAGTCGAGGGACTCGGCCTCGCCGTCCGCCGGCACCGGGACCGCGAGCTGATCGGCGCGGGCCGAGGCGAGCGCCGCGCGGGCCCGGGCGTCGTCGGGCGCCATCGCGAGGGCGGCCAGG
>SXJR01000227.1 GCA_005779305.1 Myxococcales bacterium | reverse complement strand
GACGAGGCGACCGAGGCGCTGGTGCGCATCATCCGACGGGACCGACCGCAGGTGGTCGTGACCTACGGCGACGACCAGCGCAACTACGCCCACCCGGACCACCTGAAGGTGCACGACCTCTCGGTGGCGGCCTTCGCCGATCAGCTCGGGCGGTGCGCTGGTGCGCTGCGCCTCCTTGAGCATGGCCAGGAACTCGCGCGTGCCCGAGCGGGCGATGGTGCCGATATTGCGTACCACCTCGTCACGCGTCATGCCGACGCCGTTGTCGGCGATGGTGAGCGTGCGCTGGGCCCGGTCGACGTCGAGCCGGATGTGGAGGTCACCGGCGTCACCGGTGTCGCCCGTGCCCCCGGCGGAGGTGAGGGCCTCGAAGCGCCGTTTGTCGAGCGCGTCCGAGGCGATCGAGATGAGCTCGCGCAGGAAGATGTCCTTGTCCGAGTACAGCGAGTGGATCATCAGATCCAGCAGTTGCTTCACCTCGGCCTGGAACTCGTGACGCTCGGCGGTCTGGCTCATGATCAAGCCGAGCTGTAAGTGCGACCGCGCCGCCGCGCAAGGGGCTGGTGACGCTACTCGTCGAGCCGTCGATCCGGATCGTCCAGGTCGGTAGCCCGGTCAGGCGCCGTTCGTGCGCGGCTCACGCTGCCTCCCGAGTCCGACGGGGTCAGGATCGGGCGGATCCGTTCGAGCGGCGTCGCGAACAGCGAGAGCTGATCCGGATCCGCGAACACCACCGCGAAGTCGTCAGGCGTGAACGCCCGCACCAGCCGCGCCGTGAACTGCGTGCGCAGCAGGCGCTCGTAGTGCGCGATGTCGTAGTCGCGCGCTCCCTCGCGAGCGAGCGCCGCGCCGCCGCCAGCGGTGCGGTACACCCGCACGCGCTCGCCTGCGTGCCAGCTCCGTCCCTCGGCGAGCAGGGCCTCGTACGCGTGCTCGCGCCGCTGCTCTCGCTGCTCGCCGTACTCGGCCGGCGTGCGGGTCAGCCGCACCCGCGCCGCGACGTCACCGGCGTCGAGCTCGCGCCGGCGCAGGGCGGTGATGGTGGCCAGGTACGCGGCGCGCACGCCGGGGACGTCGCCGTCGAGCAGGCGGCTGATCGCGGCGCGCAGGAAGGTGGCGCCGAACGGCTCGGCGCGACTGGAGCGGAACGCGACCCCGCGCAGCACCAGCGCGCCGTCGTAGCCGCGCAACGCGTAGTTCTTGGGCTCGTGCGAGAGCATCGCGGCGTAGCGGCCGTCGAGCTCGAGCGACACGCCGGCCGGTAGCAGCGCCGCGACCTCGGAGACCAGGCGGCGCTCGTCGAGCTCGCTCCACGCCTCGGGCACCGCGACGTACACGCCGTCGGTGTCGGCCTCCAGGAGCGTCACGCCGCGCGCCGCCATCTCGCGACACATGAGGTCGAGCACCTCGCGGCCGCGGCGGGTCACCTGGTTGGCGGCGTCGACATCGCTGAACCGGGTCAGCGCGCCGGCGGCGAGATACCCGTACGCCGAGTTGATCACCAGCTTCATGGCCGCGGACATCGCCTCGTGACGGTGCTTCTCCGCCGAGCCTGGCGGCGCCGCCCGCCCCTCCGCCTTGGCGGCGAGCCGCTGCTCGACGAGCCGGTCGACCAGGGCGAGCATCGCGCCCAGCCGGTCGCGCGCCGGCCCGATGCGGTACGTGCGCATCAGCGACGGGTACAGGCTGGCCACGTCGGCCTTGACGATGCGGTGGGCGACCCCCGCCGCGAACAGGTGCAGCGCCGCCCCCGCGTGCGCCTCGCCGCTGCCGGCGCTGTGGACCGGCAGGGCCGCACCGGCGCGCAGGTAGGCCCGCACCAGCAGGGGATCGATGACGCCGGTGGCCGGGCCGGCGTCGGCCAGCCGCTCGTAACGGCGCGGCACCATCTGGGCGAGCGCGAACGCGGGCCCCCCCAGCAGGCGCGCCAGCCCCGCCACCTCGTCGACATCCGCGCACGCGTAACGCCGGACGCGCTCGGGATCGCGCGCGTATACGTCGGCGATCTGGTCGCCGGGGACCACCTCGCGATCGGCGGCGGCAAGCCCGAGGTGCCGCGCCACCGCCTTGAGCCCGTGCTCCGGCAGATCACGCGCCGCGAAGTCATGCCGCACCACCGCGTCGAGCGTGTCGATCAGCTCGCGCCCCGGCGCGACGTAGCGGATGCGGTGGGCGCCGTCGCCGCTGACAGCCCCGCGTCGCGCGCCCCGCTGCCGGAGGCCCTCGTCGGTGCGCCCGAGCGCGAGCACGATGCCGTGCGCGCGCGCCCGCTGGACGAGGAACGGCAGGTCGAACCCGTGCAGGTTGTGGTTCTCGATGACGTCCGGATCCAGCTCGCGCACGGTCACGACCAGTCGCCGGAGGATGACGTCCTCGTCGCCCTCGATCGTGCTGGTGCGGCCGTCCGGCGCCCGCACCGCGATCATGAGGATGCGGTCGGTCGCCGCGTCGAGCCCGCTGGTCTCCAGATCGAGCTGCATGCGGCGCAGGTCGTCGAACGCCAGCTCCTTGAAGTAGGTGCGTCCCGAGCGCACCAGGTACTGCTCGTCCGGTGGCAGCACCAGCGCCGCCTCGCGCTCTCGCACGTGCGCGATCCGCCGCAGGTCGTCAGTGTCGATCAACCAGCGCAGCTCGCCGTCACCGTCGAGCTCGCGCACCCCTACCTCGGCCCGCCGCAGGTCGTCGATGCGGTCGACCACCGCCCACGGCCGGAACCGCGCCCGCTCCACCCGCAACCGCCCATCGATCCGCCGCCACACCGTGGCCTCGCCGTTGCCCTCCGCCCACACCGACACGATCCCCGGCGTCGGATCCCACCCCCAGAGCCATTCGTCCTCGCGGGTGGTCACAACCCCCGGACCATACCGCCCGCCTCCGTCATCACATCGTCGGCTGGAGGACCGCGATCGCAGCCTGCTGCGGATCGAGCCAGCAGGCGAAGCGGCCGACGCCGGGGATGTCGCTGGGCGTCACCGTGATCGTCGCGCCGAGCCGGCCCGCGCGCTCGCTCACACGGTCGCAGTCGTCTACGGCGACGTAGGGGAGCCAGAACGAATAGGGCACCTCCGGCGGCGACTTCATCATGCCGCCGGCGGACGCCTGGTCGCCGCGTGGGGTCTTCACACCTGGGCGATCGAGCAGCGTGTAGATCATGCCGCCGCCCATGTCGACGGGACGCGAGGCCCAGCCGAAGATCGTCTGGTAGAAGGCGCCGGCGGCAGCTGGATCGGTCGTCATCAGCTCGTCCCAGCAGAACGTGAAGGGCTTCGGCATCCCTACGGGTTCGACGTCCTCGCCCGGACGCGCGCTCTTCCAGGGCGCAAAGGCGGCGCCCGTCGGGTCGGCGGTCACGGCGAACGTGCCCACGTTCTCCATCACCATGGTCGGCATGTGCACCTGGCCGCCGGCGCTGACGATGCTCGCGACCGTGGCGGCGACGTCGTCGACGCCGATGTAGCCCAGCCAGCAGGGCGGCTGGGGCTCGTTCGCGTCCATCTGGCGCAGGCCCCCGATCATCTGGTCACCGGCGCTGATGTGCGAGTACGGGTCGTTCTCGTTCGTGTCGAACGTCCAGTTGAAGACCTCGCCGTAGAACCGCTTGGAGCCGTCGAGATCCTTGGTGCCGAGGTCGTGCCAGACGAAGCGGTGCTTCATGGGCGAAGGCTACACGGGAGTGCGTCGACCAGGGGGTAAACTGCGCGCGCTGCCCCGAGGTGTCCCGTGTTCGATCACCTGTCCATCGGCGTCACCGACCTCGCTCGCTCGGCCGCGTTCTATGACGCGGTGATGACGGCGCTCGGCCACGTCCGGCTCAGCGAGAACTACCGCCACGTCGCGTACGGCCCGGAGGGCTTCACCGGCGAGGCCCCCTTCGCCATCCTGGACGGCGGCTCCGAGGCGCGACCGCCGGGCCCAGGCTTCCACCTCGCCTTCGCCGCGCCGAGCCGCGACGCGGTCGATCGCTTCCACGCCGCCGCCATGCGGCTCGGAGGCTTCGACGAGGGCGGCCCCGGAGTTCGCGAGAACTACAACCCGGGCTACTACGCGGCGTTTGTCCGCGATCCGGACGGATATCGGCTCGAGGCGGTGTCGCACGAACCGATTGCGACACCATCCTGACGCCGGTCGAGCATCATCCACACCTTCGTCGCTTGCCGCGACAGCAGCGTCCTGCACGCGCGACAGGTCACCGCCGCGTGGTGCTGGGTCGCGATGCCTTCGACCTCGGCCCGATGCGCCGCCTCCTGATCGCGCGGATTGCAGAGGACCATCCCGTTCTCGTCGAGGGCATGGAGATCGCGCCTGGTCCGTCGATCACGCGGCATCGGTCATTCCTCGACGTCGCGGCCGAAGACCACGTCGCGCCAGTGCTCGATCTCCTCGATCGAGGGCGGGGTGAACGGCGTGCCGGGCTCGCGGCTGCCCGAGGCGGCGAACTGGGCGTGGCGCAGCAGGCGGGCGAAGCGGGCGTGATCGACGGTGTCCTCGGGACGGACCGACGACATGGCGCAGAACAGGGCCAGATCGAGGAGGACGGGCGTCCACTCGCCGGCTTCGGCGCGGTCGATGATCATCTCGGCGCCGGTTCCTGGCGGTCCGATGAGGGCGCCGAGCACCACATCGATCGCGAGCATGACAGGGCTCGCAGGCATATCCATCTCCTCCCCGAAGATCGCCACTGTGACCGGAAACCGGTTCGGCGCAACCATGAGGCCGAGACATCAGCCTGACATCAGGCTGGTGCGAACAGCATTCAACGCGTGCATCACGCGCACGCAACCCGGATGCTCGGCGGATGGGAAGCATCGAGGCCATCGGGATCGACGCGATCACCTTCAGCGTTCCGCGCAGCTACCTCGACCTCGGCGACCTGGCCGTGGCTCGAGGCGTCGCCGCCGACAAGTACCGGCTCGGCCTCGGGGTGTCGCAGATGGCGATCGCCGCTGCCGACGAGGACCCGGTCGCGCTCGCGGCCGGGGCGGGGAGCCGGCTGCTGGCCGCGAGCGGTCGTGATCCGTCCGAGATCGGGTTCTGCGCGGTCGGCACCGAGACTGCGGTCGATCACTCGAAGCCGGTGTCGTCGTACGTCCACGGTCTGCTCGGACTGCCGAGCCGCTGCCGGGTCTTCGAGACCAAACACGCGTGTTTCGGCGCCACCGCGGCACTCTTGTCGGCGACCGAGTGGATCGCCTCCGGTGCGGCCCGCGGCCGCGCGGCGCTGATCATCGCCAGCGACATCGCGCGCTACGAGATCGGTAGCCCGGGCGAGCCGACCCAGGGAGCCGGCGCAGTCGCGATGCTGGTGTCGGAGCGGCCGCGGCTCCTCGAGCTGGAAGTGGGCCGCACCGGCTCGTTTGCCCGCGACGTCCACGACTTCTGGCGACCGCTGCACCGCAAGGACGCGCTCGTCGACGGCAAGTTCTCGGTCGAGTGCTACCTCGACGCCCTCGGCCACGCCTATCGCGACTGGCAGGAACAGGCCGCCGGCGGCGAGCCGCTGGTCCGTACCTGCTATCACGTGCCCTACGGCAAGATGGCCCACAAGGCTCATCGCGTGCGCTCGAGCGTCGACGGGCTCGACGAGGCCGCGGCCGATCGCGACTTCGAGCTGACGGTCGCCCCGTCGCTCCGCTTCGCCTCCCAGGTCGGCAACATCTACGCCGGTTCGCTCTACCTGGCGCTGGCGTCGCTGCTCCACGCCGAGGCCGCCGCGCTCGAGGGCCGCCGCATCGGCCTGTTCAGCTACGGCTCCGGCTGCGCGGCCGAGTTCTTCGCCGGCCGCGTCGCCGCTGGCGCCGCTGCCATGGTCGCGCGTCTCGACCTGGGCGCGCCGCTGGCGCCGGGCGCGCGTGCGCGGCTGACCATCCCGGCCTACGAAGCCCTCCGCCGCGACGACGCCTCCGCCGACCGGCGCGCGTCAGAGGTGAGCTCGGAGCGCCCGTTCGCGTTCCTCGGCGTCGATCCAGCTGAACGACGCCGCTACATGAGCGGGATCCTCCGCGACGGTTGATCAGGCAAGGGGAGCGCGCCGCTCCCACTTCGTCCGCGTGTACGCGACCCGAAAGCCGTTCCGTTCGGCGTTCCGCTGCGACTGCGACCCGACGGTCGCGACGATCATCGCCACGTCACAGCCGCGCGCGCGGGCATCGCGCAGGCGTGCGGCCAGCAGCAACGCCTGGGTCCCGCGCCCGCGAGCCGACGGAATCGTCGACGCGCCCGCGAGCATCGCCACGCCATCGACGACCCCCATCGATCCCGTGCCGATCGGCGTCCCGCCATCCTCGACGAGGTAGTGAGTCATCTCGCGATTCTGGATGTTGACGCTCGCGATCATGTGCGTGAAGGCCGCCATCTCCGGCTGCGTCGCCCACCCCGCGACACTGGTCGCGATCCAGGTTGGCCCGTCCGCGTCCGGATCGATCACCCGCACCCGTAGCGTCGTCGCCGGCTCGGGCCGCGCCGGAAGCTCCTGCACCAGCACGCTGCTCAGCTCGGTCGGCCGATACCCGCGCTCGACCAGCCGCCCGAGCGTCTCGACGCCCGCGAACGGGCTGACCTCGTGGTTCGTCGGTGCCCCGCGCTCGCCGAAGAACGCCTCGATGTCCGCGAGCTGTTCGTCATCGGCCGGCCGGAACAGCCCGAGCCCGAAGGTCTGCGTCAGCGGCGACGCCGCCCCGTCGAACACGGCGATCGTCCCGCCGAACTCGCGCGACATCGCCCCCACCGACTGGACCGAGTTGCGCGGCCCCGAGTACGTGGCCCCGATCGATCCCTCGGTCCGCTCCAGCCGCCGCGCCAGCTCCAGGTCCATGAACATCGCGTAGCTCGTCACGGCCTGCGAGGCTATCACCGTCGCCGCATGACCGGCGGGCAGGCCGTTGGGGTTGATCGCGCAAGCGAAACAGATACCCTTGATCGCGTGCTCGAAGACACGGTCCCGGTCGAGCCTGGGGAGTCGCCGGACCTGGTACCGGGGACCGAGGTCGCCGGCTATGTCATCGACGCCAAGATCGGCGAGGGCGGGATGGGCAAGGTCTACGGCGCGCACCATCCGCGGATCGGAAAGCGCGTCGCGATCAAGGTCCTGGGCCACGCGTACTGCAACGACGCGTCGGCGGTCGCTCGGTTCGAACAGGAGGCTCGCCTCGTCAACGAGATTCGCCACCCCAACATCGTGGATGTGTTCCAGTTCGGCGAGCTTCCCGACAAGCGCAGCTTCTTCGTCATGGAGTGCCTCACCGGGGTGACCTTGAGCGCCCGGATCGACCGTGCGCCGCTCTCGATCAGCGGGACCATCGAGATCCTCGACGCCATCTGCGACGCGCTCGAGGCCGCGCACGAGCACGGCGTGGTCCATCGCGATCTCAAGTCGGACAACGTGTTCCTCTCGACGACCCGCGGCAAGACCACGGTGAAGCTGCTGGACTTCGGGATCGCGAAGCTCGCCAGCCGAAACGACCTCACCTCGATCGACAAGACCGCGTCGGGCATCGTCGTCGGCACCCCCGCGTACATGTCACCCGAGCAGGCGCGCGGCCAGGCCGTCGGCCCACGCACCGACGTCTATCAGCTCGGCGTCCTCGCCTACAAGATGCTGACGCGCGAGCTCCCCTTCCACGCCGAGAACCCGTTCGATCTCATCGTCGAACACCTCAAGACGCCGCCGCCGTCGCCGAAGAAGCTCGCACCGAAGACGCCGGACGTGCTGGCGCGCCTGGTCGTTCGCATGATGGCGAAGACGTCCGACGCGCGTCCTTCCGTCGCGGAGATCCGCGCTGTCTTCACCCAGCTCCGGGCGGCCAAGACCGCGTCGCGGTCGCCGCGTGCCGCGACCAGCTTGCTGCGCGGCCTGGTCTTGTTCCTCGCCGGGGCGCTCTCGCTCGGCGCCATCTGGTTGCTGCAGCGAGACAAGGAGCAGCCGGTCGCGCAGGTCGCACCCGCCGCGCTCCCGGCGGCGCCGTCGCTGCCCGGGCCCGCACCCGCGCCCGCCATCGCCCCCGCGCCCGCCCCCGCGGTCGCCCCCGCGCCCATGCCCGAGCCCACCCCATCGGGCGAGGCCGCGGCCGAGATCGAGATGGACGCCGATCCGATCAAGAAGCGACCGAAGCGGACGGCCGAGGAGGACGAGGAAGTCGCGGAGGAGCAAGCGGCCCCGATCCCGGCCGATCGCCCGGGAGCGATCCTGTTCACGCTCCACCTCGAGTCCACGATCGAGATCGATGGCAAGACGGTCGCGCAGTCGAGCAAGAGCGGTCGCTTCGAGGTCACGCCCGGCACTCACGAGGTCAGCGTCAAGGCACCTGGCCACCAGCGGGTGACCCGCTCGGTCGACGTACCGGCCGGCGGCGTCGCGATCATCAGCGTCGAAGACGATCCGGAACCAGCGCCGGAAGTGCCGGAGTCGACGCCGGAGACCGAGTAGGCGCCTGCAGGGCATCGGCCCGGAGCGGATCACGCTACGGTGCGCTGGAGGTGCCCCATGAGCTTTGGACGAAACCCACACCCGGCAAAGGCCGAAGCAGCCGAACAGAAGGCGCTGAGCAGCACGGATGCGTCATCGTACGAACGCGCCTGGCGCGAGGCTGGGCATCTGTGGGAGCGGGCAGCGGAGCGCGAGACCGACGCGAAGCGCCGGGCGCTCTACATCGCGAACGCCGAGCGCGCGCGCGCCACCGCGGACGAGCCGCGGACCGACGAGCCCCCGGCGTGACCGCGGACGAGGATCCCGTGCCCGTCCGGAACGTCGCCCCGCTGCTCACGGCCGGTAGGGCTCGAGGGTGATCGGCACCGGCGTCGCGCCCCAGATGTCGCGGGCATACTCGGCGATCGCACGGTCCGACGAGAACTTGCCGAGCCGCGCGACGTTGAGGATGGCCATCCGGCTCCACGTCTCCTGATCGAGGTACGCCGCCGCGACCCGGCGGTGGCAGGCCGCGTAGTCCGCGAAGTCGGCGCACACCAGGTACCGGTCTTCATCGAGCAACGCACGCACGATCGGCTCGAAGCCGTCGCCGAAGCGGCCACTGGAGATCAGCTCGATCACCTCGGCCAGCGCTGGATCGGCGGCCACCACGTCGCGTGGCCGGTAGCCGGCGGCGCGGCGCGCCTTCACCTGCTCGACATCGAGGCCGAACAGGAAGAAGT
>SXJR01000226.1 GCA_005779305.1 Myxococcales bacterium | reverse complement strand
GGTGCGCGCCGGCCGGGCCCGCGCCGGCGTCGCCACCGCCGTCGCCGCCCGCGGCCTCGATCTGCCCGATCTGGGGCTCGTCATCCACGCCGACCTGCCGCAGAGCGGCCAGGTGCTTGTGCACCGCAGCGGCCGCACCGGCCGGGCCGGCAAGAAGGGCCTCGCCGTGGTGCTGGTGCCGGCCCCGGCGCGCCGCATGGGCGAGCGCCTCTTCGCCGCCGCCGGCCTGCGTGCGGTCTGGACGCCGCCGCCGTCGGCCGACGCCATCCGCGCCGCCGATCAGACCCGCCTCACCGCCGAGATCGCCGGCATCGACGCCGACGCCAGCGACGACGAGCGCGCCGCCGCCCGCTCGCTGGCCGCCGCCCACGATCCCGAGAAGCTGGCGCTGGCGCTGGTCCGCGCCCACCGCGCCCGCCTGCCCGCGCCCGAGGAGCTCACCGTCGTCGATTCGCCCTCGCAACGGTCGCCGCGCGAACACGCGCCTCGCCCGCATGCCCAGAGCCCCGCCCGTGCCGGCGGAGGTCCGGCCCGAGGTCCAGGAGGTCCGCCCCGCGGTCCCGACGGTCCGATGATCTGGTTCCGCATCGACATCGGCCGCGTGCGCAAGGCCGATCCCAAGTGGCTCATCCCGGTCATCTGCACCCGCGGCGGCATCACCAAGGCCGAGATCGGCGCGATCCGCGTCATGTCGCACGAGACCCGCTTCCAGATCGCCGGCCACGCCGCCGACGCCTTCGACATCGCCGCCGCCACCCCGCCCAAGAACCACCCCGATCGCACGATCCGCAGCGCGCGCATCGGCCGCGCCGGCGAGCCGCCGCCGCGTCCTCCGAGAGATTAGCGGCTGGGCCTCGGGCCTCGGCCAGAATCGCGTGCCCACTAGCCGGCTATCGGGCCAGCCATGGGTCGGAAGACCCTGTGCTGAGTTGACGCAACTGCTCGTGATCGCAGGGGACAACCCTGGTTCACGCGTTGCAATCGCCGCGCGCGTGATGCATCGCTTGGTCCCCGCCGTGTCCCTCCTGGCCGCCTTGCTCGCCGGCTGCGCCGCCGACGACGCGAGCCCCGACGAGCCGGGGGACGGCGATTCCGACCTCGGTGTCGGAGAGCTGAGCGAGGACGACTCCAAGGCCGACGGCAACTGGGGGGCCGCCCTCACCTGCAAGACCGTCCCGAACCTGCCACCGCTGGCGCGCCCCGAGATCACGATCTCGATCGACGGCCTCACCGTCCACCTCGTCGATCGCACCACCGGCTTCGACAAGGTCTTCCCCGCCGGCGTCGGGGCCCAGGACACCGACCCGACCTCGCTGACCTACGGCGAGTCGCTCTCGTACTTCCCGGTCGCCGCCTACGGCAAGCAGGACTTCGTCATCAAGCCGTCGGGGATCCAGCCGTGCAAGACCTGGTGGACCGATCCCGAGACCGGCGAGAAGCTGCCCGTGTTCGCCGGCCTGCCTTTCCTGTCGTGGTCGGGCAGCTACGGCATCCACGGCCCCATCGACAACTTCCGCGCGACCAACGGCGGCAACCTGCGCCGCGGGTACGTCTCGCACGGCTGCATCCGTATGGCCTCGGCCGACGTCCTCGAGCTCTACGCCCGCATCAAGGGCGTGGCCTCGGTGCCGGTGCGCGTGCAGCGCGAGCCCGAGCGCACCGCCGCCGCCGCCCGCATCGATCTGCCGTCGAAGTGGATCGGCGCCGAGTGCTCGGTCGACGCCGACTGCAACTACACCAGCGGCTTCTGCAAGCAGAACCCGTACGGCGGCCGCGGGTTCTGCAGCGCTCGCTGCACCTCGACCTGCGCCGATCGCGCCGGCATGCCCACCACCTTCTGCGTCGCTGATCCGGCCGGCGGCGGTATGTGCGTCGCCCGCGAGACCGCGGTCAACCTGGGCTGCCGTCCCTATGATCACCTGGTGCCCGCCACCCGCGCCCGCGCCTCGAGCGCGTCGGTCACCGCCCGCGTGTGCGTGCCCGGCACCAAGGGATGGATCGGCGATCGTTGCCTCGCCGCCAGCGACTGCACCGGCGGGACCACCTGCAAGGGCGGCACCTGCACGATGAGCTGCGACCGCTACTGCTCCGATCAGCCCGGCTACGCCGACACCTTCTGCGCCAGCGAGGCCACCCTCGGCGCCGGCGGCAGCTGCCTGCGCACCTGCACGCCGTCGTCGAACGCGTCCGAGTGTTCGGCCGGCTCGACCTGCACCGCCCGCGGCCGCAACGGCCAGGCCTCGGTGGTGAAGAACGTCTGCGTTCCGCGCTGACTTGCCCCTGCCCTTGCCCTTGCCCTTCCACTTCTACCGCGCCACCCTCGGCGCATGACGGTGCTTCGCGATCGCGTCTTCCGCGATCCGGTCCACGGCCTCATCGAGCTGCGCGGCGAAGATCGCCCGATCGCCGAGCTGCTCGAGACTCGAGCCATGCAGCGCCTGCGCCGCATCAAGCAGATGGGCATGGCCTGGCTGGTCTATCCGGGGGCCGAGCACTCGCGCTTCTCGCACGCGCTCGGCGCCTTGCACGTGGCCCAGCGCGTGACCCGCCAGCTCAAGCTCGACGGCCGCGTCGCCCTCGACGTGAAGGTGGCCGCACTCCTCCACGACGTCGGACACGGCCCGTTCTCGCACGCCTGGGAACATGTCTTCCCGGGCGCCGATCACGAGCGCTGGGGCGAGCGCATCGTCGCCGAGGACGTCGAGCTCCACGGCGCGCTCGAGGCGCTGGCCCCGGGCCTGGCCGAGAGCGTGCGCGGCTTCTGGCACAAGACCTACAAGCCGGCCTTCGCCCGCAAGCTGGTGTCGTCGCAGCTCGACGTCGATCGCCTCGACTACCTCCTACGCGACGGCCACTTCTCGGGCGCCGGCTACGCCACCTATGATCTCGACTGGATCCTGCACGCGCTCGCCGTCGAGGACGTGCGCACCGGCGACGAGGACCCGCGCGACCTGGTGATCGATTACCGGCGCGGCACGTACGCCGTCGAGCAGTACCTGTTCGCTCGCTCGTACATGTACGCGCAGGTCTATCACCACAAGACCGTGCGCGCGGCCGAGTGGATGCTGGTCAAGCTGTTCGAGCGTTACCGCGAGCTGGCCGCCGCCGGCACCGAGCCCGCCGGCCTCGCCCCCGCGGCGGTGCTGGCCCGCGGTGAGACCCTCGCCGTCGACGGCTACCTGCGCCTGCACGACGTCAGCGTCACCCACGCCCTCGATACCTGGGGCGGCCGCAGCGACGAGCCGCCCGCCGACGATCCGGTGCTGCGCGATCTGGCGGCGCGCCTGGTCGATCGCCGCCTGTTCAAGACCTTCGATCTCGGCGACGACCCGGCGGTCGCCGAGCGCCTGGCCGAGCCGGCGGTCGCGATCGCGACCCGCCACTTCGGCGCGGCGGCCCGCACCTACGTCACCATCGACACCACCCGCCAGATCGGCTACGTCGCCCGCGCCGAGGAGGAGCTGCACGTGGTCGATCACCCGCGCCACGGCGCGGTCACGCTCGGCCGCCTGCTCGAGGACATGCCGCTGGGCCAGCCGACCTCGACGGTGCGCCTGCTGTGTGCGCCCGAGCTGGTCGACGAGCTCCGCCCCCTGGTCGAGGCCGCGCTCGGACGCCCGGCCAAACGCGAGCGACGCCGGTGACGCGAGGACTCGCGTCGGCGCCGCCAGGACTCGTGTCGGGCCTCGGACCTCGGACCTCGGGCCTCGGCCAAGACCCAGACGCAGACGACGCTGACGCCGACGCTCCCGCAAGACCGGGCTGGATCCCCCCGCTCGTCCTGAGCCGGTCGACCGCGAGCGAGACCGTGTCGAAGGACGCACGGCGCGTACGTCGCGCGTCTTCGGGCCGAGGCCCGAGGCCCGAGGTCCGAGGCCCGCTGACCGAAGCCCGCCGCCCGAGGCCCGCTTCCCCGCTGGCCGAGGCCCGAGGCCAGAGGTCCGAGGCCCCATTGCGGAGACGTCACTGATGCTCGGCTGGTGGCGACGGCGACGACGCGCCAAGGTGCGGGCGCTGCCGCTTCCGGCGGCGTGGACCGAGATCCTGGCCAGGAACGCGCCCTTCGTCGACCGTCTGCCGGCCGCCGAACGCGCCCGCCTCGAGGGCGACGTCCAGGTGTTCATCGCCGAGAAACACTTCATCGCCGCCGGCGGCATCGAGATCACCGATGAGATCCGGGTCACGATCGCCGCCGCCGCCGCCCGCCTGGTCCTCCACCTCGACGTCGATCGCTACGACGACCTCACCGAGATCGTGGTCTACCCCGGCGCTTACAAGCACCCCGGCGCCGCTGACGGTGACGGCGCGGTGCTGGGCGAGGCCCACAGCTGGGGCGTGGTGGTGCTGTCGTGGGATGCCGTGCTTTCCGGGCTCCGCAACCCGCGCGACGGTCACGACACCGCCGCGCACGAGTTCGCCCACGTCCTCGACCGCGCCGACGGCACCTTCGACGGCGCGCCCGAGCTGCACGCCGGCGACCACTATCGGCCGTGGGCCGCGGTCATGCAGCGCGGCTTCGATCGCCTGCGCGGCCGCGACAAGCAGCTCCGCAAGGTGCTGCGCGAGTACGGCGCCACCAACGAGGCCGAGTTCTTCGCGGTCGCCACCGAGGCCTACTTCGAGCGCCCCGACGACCTCCGCCGACGCGCGCCCGAGCTGTTCGACGAGCTCGAGCGCTTCTACCGCCCGCGTTCTTGATAGCCTCGCCCCATGGCCGCCAGCGCAGCCTCGATCGATGGCCGCCTGCGGGTGGCGCGGCTGCTCCTGCGCGCGCAGCGGCCGCTGGGCGCGGCGGTGCTGCTCGCCGAGCTGGCCCGCAAGGGCAACCGCGAGCCCGAGGTGTGGACAGCGCTGGGCGCGGCGCTGCTCGGCGCCCGTCACGCGCTCATGGTCAAGCCGTTCGAGCAGTGGGCGGCCTGGGTCTTACGCGAGGCCGAGCCCATCACCTTCGGCACCCCGTTCGCGCAGCCCCGGCTCGAGCTGGCGCGGGACCTGGCGCCGCCCGCCACCGAGGATCCGTTCGACGCCTACGCGCTCGATCAGCTCGTCGCCTTCCTGCTCACCCGGAAGGACGTGTTGATCACCGCCGTCGACGGGCTGGCGCCGGCCGAGCGCGTGCTCGCGGTCGCGCTCCTCGCCGAGACCTCGGTCCACGCCGTGCCGGTGGTGGCCGCCGCAATCGGCGGTCGCTGGGACGCCGCCGCCGCTCGGGCCGCGCTCTCGCGCTGCCAGCGCTTCCTCGATCGCCCCGAGATCCGCGCAGCCATCGCCGCCGCGACCCGCTCGCCGGCGCGTGCGCTGCTCGAGCCGTTCCTCGGCCGCGCCTTCGATCGCATGAACCAGCCCTGAACGCGCCGGCCGCCGACGATCACTGCTCGGGCAAGGGGCCGGTGGCCGAACGCCGGGCGCCGACCACCGGCACGATCGTGTAGGGCGGGCTCATCACCTCGAGTACGCCGTGGGTGACCTTGCGGGTGATCTGCTGCTTGCGCAGCGCCCGGTCCATCACGCGCTGCAGATCGATCGTCGCGCCCAGGAAGAGCTGCTGGGTCGGGATGGCCTCGGGCGGCGCGTCGGGCTTGTACCGACGGGTCTCGAAGGCCACCCCCAGATCGAGATACTCGAGTGCGGTCGCGAGCGGCTTCGGCGCCGTGCGCACTCCGGGCACGGCGCCGAGGTGCAACGCCAGGTAGTAGGTCTGGCCCGAGTAGTCCTCGGCGATGTTGAGGCTGTTGCCCTTCTTGGTGCCGTAGTAACGGCCCTCCCACAAGCCGAGGTACTCGTCGCTAGGCGCATAGGCGACGCGGAAGTCGAGGAGCTCGTCGAACCGCGGCGAGACCTCCTGCAAGACACCCATGATCGCGCCGGCGGTGTTGAACACCAGGTCGCCGGTCGAGAAGCGATAGGCGTAGCCGTCCTTGATCTCGACGAACAGGAACAGCGTCCACGACAGCCCGCCGCCCAGCACGGCGGCGCTGGTGTCGTCCCAGCCGCCCTTGCGCAAGACCCGGCTCGAGCCCCGGCCCAGCACCATCGTGGCCCACGCGTGGCCGAGCTTGTCGGCGCCGCCGGCGTAGGTCTCCTTGCCGAACCAGCCGTCGCGGCCCCACTGGAAGCCGTGCTCGATCTTGCCGCGGTACCAGGCGAAGTGAGCCCAGGTGATGAACCCGGCGTAGAGCCCGGCGGTGATGCCGAGCGAGCGCAACCGATGGCGACCGCGGCGGGGAGCGTCGTCAACACTGCCGAGCTCGGTGGTCGCGGTCACGGCGCCCGGAGGTGAGCCCTCGAGCGCGCGCAGCTCGGCCCCTTCGTCGAGCCACGGCGTCCGGCACGGCTCGCCCGAGGTCGCAAGCCTGCAGCTCGCGGCGGCCGCGCGAATGGAGATCGGCGCCAGCACCAGCGTGCCGACCAGCGTGGCCACGATCACGGAACGGAGACCGCTCACGCCACACGGTTACACCGTCGGCGGCGCCGCCACAACTCCCCCGCGCACTCGGCCGTCGCCACCGTGACGGCGATGACGGCTGTGATACATCACGGCTGTGCGACGCGTCTGGCAACGCTACTGGTTCCCGACCGGTGGCCGCTGGAACGCCGGCGCCGCGCGCATCGCGGTCGCCACCTCGGTGGTGTTCATGCTGGCGCGCCTGCGCGACCACGCCCTGATCACTGCGCCCGAGCACGCCAGGCTCGAGACCTACGACCCGGCCGGCATCCTCATGCTCCTGGGCGACACCGCGCCGCCGCCGGCGGTGATCTCGATCGGCTACCTCCTGGCGTGGATCGCCGCCCTCGCCCTCCTGGCCGGCGTGTGGACGCGGATCGCCGCCGCGGTCGCGCTCGCGTCGTCGCTGGTGGTGGTGAGCTTCACGGTCAGCTTCACGCCCGAGTGGCCACACGACCTCAACCTGCCGCTGCTCGCCTTGCTCGCCGTCCAGGGCACGCGCGGCGGCGACGTGCTCGGCGTCGACGGCTGGCTGCGCCGACGTCGCGGCCTGCCGCCGCCACCGGCCGACGCCTACGAGTGGACCCCGCGGCTGATCCAGGTGATCTGCGGGCTGGTCTTCCTCGCCGCGTTCGCGTTCAAGATCGGCCACGGCCGCGGCCTGGCGTGGGCGCTCTCCGACAACCTGCGCCACCAGATCCTCTCGCAGTTCGATCTCAACCGGCTGCCCCGTACGGCCCTCGCCGACTGGCTCCTCGAGAGCGTGTGGCGCTACCGCATCGTCGCGGTCCTCAACCTGTGCAACCAGCTCCTGCCCATCTTCGCCTGCGCCCTGGTCCACCGGCCGCGGCTGCGGGCCGTGCTCGGCGTCGCGTTCCTCCTCGAGGTGCTCGGCATCGGCCTGGTGATGGGGCTGTGGAATCCGCAGTGGATGCCGCTGGCGGCGGTGTTCTTCGACTGGGATCGCCTGGGCGCGTGGGTCCGGCGCCGGCCGTTGGCGGCGGTCGAGCCGGGCAGCGCGCCGCTCGCGCCTCGCCCGCGGCGCGCGATCAGCGTCTTCGTCGCGGTCTTCCTCGCCTACGACCTGCTGGTCTCGTTCGCGTACCCGCGCATCGATCAGCGGCTGCGCACGTATCCGTTCTCGACCTATCCGATGTTCGCGGTCATCCGCGCCCGCAAGCCGTTCGACCAGCACCTCGACTACGCGTTCATCCACGGCCGCTTCCATGTCGTCGGCGCCGGGGCGCGCGCCGATGAGGTCGAGGCCTGGCTCCACGGCACCTACGCCTATCGCAAGCTCTACCGCATCGACGATCCGGTGCGGCTGCGCGAGCGGCTGACCCTGGCCCTGGACGACGTGCGCCGCCGCTACCCCGAGCTGCCCATCACCGCGGTGCAGCTCTGGGCTTGCATCTATCACGTACCGGCATATCCGGCCCCGGCGCGGCTCGAGCCCCACGACATCGGCATCATGGGCGAGATCACCCGCGACGGCGGGTGGACCACCGCGCTGACCCGCGCCGTCACCGAGAGCGGTCGCCACGCCCTCGCGCTGCCGCGGGGCGTCACCGCAACCACGATCACGGCGACCATCGATGGCGAACCCACGCCGCACCAGCTCTCCTACGAGCGCCAGGCCGATCGCATGCTCCTCTCGATCCCCGACGGCAACGTGGTCCTGGTCGTGCTCCACACCACCCGGGCCGACGGCTCCCCACTTCCGCTGCTTCTCACTCGTCGAACCCGCAAGGCCTGGTGGTGACTCAGAACGTGACGCCGAGCCAGATCGCGGCATGACGAACATTGCCGGTGTTCTGCGGGCCGGCGAGCTGGGGCAGGCCAACCTCGGCGCCGACGCGGACCTGGCGCACGGTGAGACCGCCGCCGAGCAGGAGCGGGATCTCGTACTTCTCGCCGAAGCCGACCAGCTCGCCGCGCACGCCGGTCATGATCCAGGCCGCGGCGCGGCGGTGGCCGACCCCGATCCAGAGCGGCGCGACCAGCTGATCGCGGTTGCCGGCCTCGCGATGACCAAGCGCGATCTGGAACTCGGGCTCGACCGCGCCCCACCAGCGCCCGCGCCAGCGCCGGCCCGACAGGCCCAGACGCACCGCGGGACGGACCGGCCCGAGACCGATGACGCCGGCGCGGGCCAGCGCGGTCACGGAGCCGCGCTCACCTCGGCGGGCCAGCCAGCGTGCGTCGAGGAGCGCGCCGGCGTAGGCTCGGTCGCACACCTGTCCGCGCCCGTCGTGACACCAGCCACCACCATGATCGATCGTGCCGCGGGCCCGGGCGCTGTGTCCGAGCCCGAGCGTGAGGCGCGGACTCACCGCGATGGCGAGATCGATGCCGTCGGCCCAGGCATCGCCGAACTCGTCGGGGAGGTGCTTGAAGCGGGTGAGGCGCAGCTCGTGGACCGCGTTCACGTCGAGGCGGCCGACCGGCAGCACCGGCGCGCCCACCCAGCGCGACGCCGGCGGCTCGTCGGCTCGCAGGTCGCGAACCGGCGCGGTCACGACCGCGACCGTGACGGCCACGAGCGACAGGTACGACGGCCGCACGCCGCGACCATACTCGGGTTCGCCGCGATGGCGCTCGCCGCGTGCGCGGATCCGATGTCGGAGATCGCCGAGGTCTACTACCGCGGCCCGGGGCCGAAGGTCCTGTGCGCGATCCGCATCGACGACGGCCACAGCGACGACGCCGACATCGCGCTCGGCCTCGATCGTGCCCGCGACACCGGCACCGTGGTCCAGCTCTACGCCCACGTGCCCGGCCACAGCATCTCGTTCGAACGCCTCGAGCGCACGCTGGCCGGCGCCCGCGACCGCGGCCTCGCCTTCTTCACCTACGACGACCTCGCCGACGGCGTTCCCGCGGCCGCCGGGCTGGCGCTGAGCTTCGACGACGCGGCGATCGACAGCTGGGTGACCGCCTCCGACCTGTTCGACGCCCACGGCGCCCGCGTCACCTTCTTCGTCTCGCACTTCGACACGTTCAGCGCCGACCAGCGCGCCGCGCTCCGCGGCCTGGCCGCCCGCGGCCACGCCATCGGCAACCACTCGCTGCGTCACCAGCGCGGCCCCGACTACGCCGAGCGCCACGGCATCGACGGCTACCTCGCCGACGAGATCCACGCCGCCGCCGACGCGCTGCGCGCCGACGGCCACACCGTCCGCACCTTCGCCTATCCCTTCGGCGCCCGCACCAGCGAGATCGATCGGACGCTGCTCGGCGAATACGCTCTGGTCCGCTCGGTCAGCTTCTCGCGCGACGGACTCCTGGTCTCCGATCCCTGTCCCGAGTAGGGCCTCGGGCTCGGGTCTCGGCCGCGGCCCGGCGGTTACCGGCCCAGTTCGCGATCGAGCGTCGCGCGCAGTAGCGCTTGCATCTCGCGGAGCGCGGCCGGCTCGGACGCGGCGCGGTCGTGGGCGTCGGCGGGATCGTCGAGGCTGAAGAGGCTCCAGGCGTTGGCCTCGCGATCCCAGATGACCTTCCACCGCCCGGCGACGACCGCCGCCATGTCGCGCTGGATCTGGTGATCGGGACGCAGCTCGATCAGCACCGGCCGCTCGGGCGCGGCCCCGGTGCCGCGCACGGCCGCGGCCAGCGAGCGCCCGTTCATGCCGGCCGGCCCGGTCGCGCCGGCGAGCTCGAGCAAGGTCGGCATCACGTCGACGAGGCTGACCGGGGTCTCGACGACGCCCGGCCGCGCGCCCGGCGCCCGCACGATCAGCGGCACACGCACGACCTGGTTGAACAGGCTGCGAGCGTGGAAGCGGATGCCGTGCTCGTTGAACTCGTCACCGTGATCGGCGGTGATGGCGACGACGGTGGTGTCGGCCAGCCCACGCGCGTCGAGGGCGGCCAGCACGCGGCCGATCTGGCGATCGGCGAAGGCGATCTCGGCGTCGTAGCGATCGACGTCGCGGTCGCCGAAGCGATCGGCGCCGTCGGGCGCGGCGTAGGGATGGTGCGGCTCGTAGAGGTGGAGCCACAGGAAGAACGGGCGCTCGTGGGGCCGGGCCAGCCAGTCGATCGCCGCGTCGGCGACGACGTCGCCGTTGGACTGCCCGGCCCGCCCCATCCGCACCGCGTCGGCGCTGATGTCCCGGACCTCGAACGCGGCCAGCTCCTCGCGGCCGGAGCCGAAGCGCGCGCAACAGGTGATGGCCGCGGTCTGCCAGCCGGCGTCGCGCAGCACGCGGGCCAGCCCCGACGCCCGGCTGCCGGCCAGGGTCGGCGCGTAGCGGCCGGTGAGCAGCGCCGGCACCGCGCATCGGGTCGACGGACACGAAGTCAGCGCCCACGCGAACCGGGTCGCGGTCGCCGCAAACGCGTCGAGGACCGGCGACGTCGGCCGCCGGTACCCCCAGGCGCCCAGGTGATCGGGTCGCAGCGCATCGACCGAGATGAGAACGACGTTGCGGCGCGGCCCGGGCGCCGCCGGCCGTCGCGCGTCGCGCTCGGCGAGCAGCGCCGGATCGAGATCGGCGCCAGTGCAGTTCTCGTCCTTGCCGTTGCCGGCCAGCTCGTACGCCGCCGGGCTGCGCTGGCCGTCGCCGTCGTCGCAGTCGGCGCCGCCCCACCACGCGCCCGGGTAGCCGTCGCCGTCGCGATCGGTGATCCGCCACGTCGCCCGCGCGACCGACTTGCTGAACGTGCCGTAGGTGACGATCAGGCCGCGCGCCACCGGCACGGCGCGCAGCGACGCGATCGACACCAGCACACCGGCGACGGCGGCGATCGCGACCCAGCGGCTCGCCCGCCGACGACCGAGGCCCAGGACGCGCGCGGCGATCACGCCGACCACGAGCACCGACGCGGCGAGCGGGCCGTCGCGATCGACCGCGGGCGCGGCAGCACGCAGCACCAGCACGGGGGCGACCACCGTCACCAGCGCCGCCGCGAGGCCCGCGGCACCG
>SXJR01000225.1 GCA_005779305.1 Myxococcales bacterium | reverse complement strand
CTGCTCCTGGCGATGAGCGGCATGCGAGCCCTGTCGCTCATCGCCACGCCGCCCGCCGATCGCCGCGCGGTGCGCACCCTCGTCGCCCAGGTCGACGCCGCGCTGATCAAGGGCGCGATCGAGGCCGAGCTGGCCCGCGGCGGCCAGATCTACTTCGTCACCCGCCACATCGACGGCGCCGGCCCGCCGGATCCGGGGCGCGGCAAGGAGGCCCGGGTCGACCTGTCGCTCAAGGAGTGGGCGACCCTGCTCGGCACGCTGGTGCCGCGGGCGCGGATCGGCGTGGCCCACGGCGGGCTGGGCGCCGAGGCGCTCGAGGACGTGATGGTCAAGTTCGTGGGCGGCGAGCTCGACGTCCTGGTCGCCACCACGATCGTCGAGAGCGGCCTCGACATCCCGCGCTCCACCACGCTGTTCGTCGCCCGGGCCGACGCGTTCGGGCTGTCGCAGCTGTACCAGCTGCGCGGCCGGGTCGGCCGCTCCAGCGCGCGGGCCTACTGCTACCTGCTGGTGCCGCCGCCCGAGCAGCTCACCGACGAGGCCCGGCGCCGGCTCGAGGCGCTGCAGCGCTTCACCGAGCTGGGCGCCGGCTTCCAGATCGCCTCGGCCGATCTCGAGATCCGCGGCGGCGGCGAGCTGCTCGGGGCCAACCAGTCGGGCTCGATCTCCGCCGTCGGCTTCGATCAGTACACCCGTATGCTCGAGTCGGCCGTGGCCGAGCTGCGCGGCCAGCCCATCCACCAGCTGATCGATCCCGAGCTGACCATCGAGGTGCCAGGCTTCATCCCCGACGACTACGTGCCCGACACCGGCCAGCGGCTCGAGCTGTACAAGCGGTTGTCGTCGATCGAGGACAGCGGCGGCGGCAGCGCCGAGGACGAGGTCCGCGAGATCCTCGACGAGATCCACGATCGCTACGGGCCTTTGCCCGGCGAGCTGCTGCTCCTGGCCGATCTGATGGTGGTCAAGGCCCTGGCCCGCCGCCTGGCCGCGACCTCGGTCGAGCTCACCCGCCACCGCCTGGCCATCGGGCTCGGGCCCACCACGCCCGTCGAGGTTCGGGCCCTGCCGGCGCCGTGGCGCCTCGAGCGCGACGGCCGGCTCCACGCCGCCATCGGCGCCGAGGAGACCGCGCCGGCCGAGGCCGCGCGACGTCGCTTGCAGTCACTCCTCGAGCGTGCTACCTGAAACTGGAAAAGCCGAGTCACGGAAGGCAGTTATGCGCACATCCCAGTTGTTCGTGTTCGCGTTCGCGGCGCTGGCCGCGGTCGGGGCGTGCGCGTGCGAAGGCGGCGCCGGCAAGCGCGAGAAGAAGTCCAAGAGCCTGCCCAAGGCGGCGCAGGCCGCGGGCGACCTCGCCATCCCACTCGCCAAGGTCGACGACGTGGTCATCACCGTCGGCGAACTGCAGGAGCGCCTCAACCGCCAGTCGCCGTACATCCGCGCCCGCTACACCTCGCTCGAGCAGAAGAAGGAGTTCCTCGACAGCCTCGTCCGCTTCGAGGTGCTGGCCAAGGAGGCCGAGCGCCGCGGCTTCGCCACCGATCCGGAAGTCATCCGCACCATGAAGCAGGTGATGATCCAGAAGCTGATGAAGGAAGAGTTCGAGGTCCGGGTCACCCCCGACTCGATCACTGACGCCGAGATCAAGACCTACTACGACGCCCACCTGTCCGAGTTCGTGAAGCCCGAGGAGGTGCGCGCGTCGGCCATCGTGCTGAAGGCCAAGGCCCAGGCCGAGCGCGTCGCCGCCGAGGCCGCCGGCGACGCCGGCAAGACCAACAAGGGCTTCCGCGACCTGGTCGCGAAGTACACCAGCCACGAGGAGACCAAGCTGCGTGGCGGCGACCTGCGCTACTTGACCGCCGACGGCACCGACTGGCCCAAGCCGGTGGTCGCCGCCGTGTTCGGCCTGACCAACACCGGCGACGTGTCGGGCGTGGTCGACGCCGGCGACGGCACCTGGTGGGTGCTCAAGCAGACCGGGCGGCGAAAGGCCATGACCCGGACCCTCGCCGAAGCGTCGCAGCAGATCCGCAACAAGCTCTACCGCGAGAAGCGCGTCGAGGCCCAGAAGCAGTTCATCGACGGCCTGCGCCAGAAGGCCAAGATCTCGATCGACGAGGGCAGCCTGTCCAAGGTCAAGATCGACACCTCGACCCAGGGCGGCGACCCGCACGGCGACTCGGCGCCCCTGCCCGACCTGACCAAGCCCACCCCCGACCTGGGGCCGGGTATGCCGGTCCCGCCGCCGGTCGAGGGCCCGGCGCCGGGCAACCCCCCGTGAGCCGTCCAGGTCCAACCGGAGTCGTGATGCGCCGTCGCCTGTCTCCATCGTCGTTGTGGGCGCTCATGCTCGCCGCCGTCCTGGTCGTCGCCTCCGGCGTCGCCGCCGCCCAGCCCCGCGCTGGCAAGACCAAGAAGCCGAAGCGGGTCTACGTGGTCGATCGGGTGGTGGCCGTGGTCAACGACTCGGTCATCCTCGAGACCGAGCTCGTCATCCGCATGGCGCCTTACGAGGCCGACGTCGAAGGCATCGAGGATCCCAAGGAGCGCGCCCGTCGGCTCGAGAAGCTGCGTGGCCAGGTCCTCGACGAGCTGGTCAACGAGGAGCTGATCTTCCAGGCCGCCGCCGAGGCCCACATCGAGGTGACGGCCAAGGAGATCGACGCCGCCATCGCCGACATCCGCAGCAACAACAAGCTCGACGAGCAGCAGTTCCAGCAGGCGCTGATCGCCCAGGGCTACAACATCACCGCCTACCGGCTCGACATCCAGCGCCAGCTCACCCGGGTGAAGGCGATGAACCAGCTGGTCGCGCCCAAGGTCACGGTCACCGACGACGAGGTCCGGGCCCGCTACGATCAGATGCTGCGGCGCTCCGAGGCGGTCAGCGCCGTGCGCCTGTCGCACATCCTGTTCGCACTGCCCGAGCGACCCAGCGAGCAGGAGGTCGCGGCGGCCAAGGCCAAGGCCGCAGCCACCATCGCCCGCGTGAAGGGCGGCGAGGTGTTCGCCGAGGTCGCCAAGGAGGTCAGCGAGGACGCGGCCAGCAAGAGCGGCGGCGGCGAGCTGGGCTGGATCGAGCGCGGTTCGCTCGACCCACAGTGGGAGAGCGTGGTCTTCGCCATGGATCAGGGCGAGGTGCGCGGGCCGATCAGCGGTCCGACCGGGCTCCACGTCTTCTTCGTGAGCGAGATCAAGCGCAACGACATGAAGAGCTTCGACGCGCTGAAGGAGCAGCTCCGCGGCGAGCTGCGCCGGCGCGAGATGGACAAGCAGACCCAGTCCTGGCTCGAGGGCCTGCGCAAGCAGGCGTTCATCGACGTGAAGTTGTGACCGATGTGGTGACCGGGCGTGCGACGACTCCCGGGTAGGCCTACCTCATCTTCCAGGGTCATTGGCGCTGGTCTCGGCGCGGCGACGACTTACAATCGGAGCTGGCCATGGCCGACAACCGACGATCCTCGACCCGACACGATGTGGACCTCGCCTGCGCGTTCACGACGAACGAGGGCGCGAGCGACACGACCGTCGAGACCCGCGTCGTGAACCTGTCGGTGGGTGGGGCGATGGTGCAGAACCCACGCCTGCCCATGGGCCAGCGCGTTCACGTCAGCTTCCGCGTGCCGACCGCCGAGTCGGCGATCTCCATCGGCGCGGTCGTGCGCTGGTCCACCGACGACGGCGTCGGCGTCCAGTTCGACGGCCTCCGCCCCAAGGACGTATGGGCGCTCTCCAAGTTCCTCGAGTCGCTGCCGCGCTAGGCGCGCTGATCGCGATCGTCGCGGCGCCAGTGCGCGCCGACGACGCGGCGGCGAAGCGACCGGCCAGCGAGCCGGTGGCGATCGTCGAGACCCGGGTGGCCACACCCGATCGCGAGGCCACGCGCGAGCGCTTCGTCACCGCGCTGGCGGCGGTCAACGGCGTCACCGTGGTCGACGGCGAGCGTGCTCAGGCGCTGGCCGGCGTGACCGCCGACGCCGACGACGTCGCCGCGGGGGCAGCCCTGGCCGAGGCCCGTGACGGGTTCGGCGCGCTCGAGTGCGGGCGCGCCCGGCCCGCAGCCGAGGACGCGGTCAAGCTCCTGGCCGGTCGCCAGGCCGCCGGCCTCGACGAGGACGTGCGGCTGCGCGCCGGCTGGACCTACGTGATGCTGTGCGCGGATCGCGACGGCGACGGACCGGTGGCGCGCGCCGCCGCCGATCGTCTGCGCGGCCTCGGCGGAAGCGCGGCAGTGCCGGCCGACGTATGGGCCCGTTATCCCGAGATCGACGCCGCCATCGATCGCGACATCGTCGAGCTGACGGTGAGCGCGCCGGTGGGCGCGACCGTCACCATCGACGGGATCGCGGTCGGCAGCGCGCCGGTCACGCGCTTCGTCTCCGCCGGCAAGCACCTGGTCGCCGTCGCCGCCGCCTCTCGCCGCGGCGCCGAGCTCGTCACCGTGCATGGCAAGCCGCTCTCCGTCGAGATCGCCGCCACCGATCGGGCCTCGACCTGGCGCGACGTCGCCGGCCGGGTCCAGGCCTGGCAGGGCGCCCCTCCGCCGACCGTGGTCGAAGTCACCGAGCTGATGGAGCGGGTCGGCGTGCGCTTCGCCGTGGTGATCGGCGAGCGCGGCAACGCTGCGCTGTGGGTGCGCGGTCCGGGCCAGGCCACCGCCCGCCTGGTCGTCGACGGCGACGTCGCCGACCCGCTGGCCATCGGTGCCGGCGTGATGGCGCGGGTCGAGGCCTGGACCGGCAGCGGTCCCGATCCCGACCTGCCGCTGCTCACCGACACCGACGACATGGTGCGGGAGGTGTCGAAGCCGAGCGAGCCCACCCGCTGGTGGGTGTACGCCGTGATCGGCGGCGCGCTGCTGGGCGGCGCTGCCACCATCTACGCCATCGATGCCGGAGAGGACCGGCAGATCATCGATCTCACCTTCTAGCTCGTCGTGACCACCAGCCCCACAACCGTTCGGCCCTGGCTCGCCGCCCTCGTGGTGGCGGTGGTGCTCGCCTTCGCGGCGCCAGCCGGCGCGACTCCGCTGCCGGTCACCGTCGAGCGCGGCGACGTCATCGTCCGCGCCGCCGCCGGACTCGACCGCGAGGCCCGCGAGCTGGCCGAACGCGCGGAGCGCACCCTGCCCCGCATCGCCGAGGATCTGCCCGACCTGCGCCGGCCGCGTCGCATCGAGATCCGCCTGGTCCGCGAGACCGACGAGCTGAGCTCGGTGTCGCCGCCGGGGCGTGGCGCCCCGCGCTGGGCCGCCGGGGTGGCCTTCCCCGACGAGGGCATCCTGGCGCTCGCCCTTCGCCGCGGGGCCCAGCTCCACGATACGGGCAAGACGCTCGATCACGAGCTCGCCCACCTCCTGCTCGGCGCCGCGGTGCGCGACGCGCCGCGCTGGCTGCACGAGGGCTTCGCCTGGCAGCACGCGCAGGATCTCGGCCTCGATCGGGTCGAGACGCTGGCCGGCATGGCCTGGTTCGGCAACATCGCCCCGCTCGACGCGCTCGAGGCCGGCTTCCCCGTCGAGGAGGCGCCGGCGTCGCGGGCCTACGCCCAGAGCTACGACTTCGTCGGATATCTCGCCCACCGCGGCCGCTGGGCCGACGGCGACGACGACGGCGATCGCTGGCCGTTCCGCTACTTCCTGCGCGCCCTGGCCGAGGGCAAGGGCCTCGACGACGCGGCCCACGAGGCCTACGGCGTCGGCATCGAGGAGCTGTACGAGGAGTGGCGCGCCGATCTGGTGCGTCGCTACTTGCTGGTGCCAGCCGGCGTGTTCGCGAGCGCGCTGTGGATCCTGGCCGCGGTGCTCCTGGTCCTGGCCTGGCGCCGGCGCCGCAAGGCGGCGCGTGTCCGACTGGCCCAGATGGCGGCCGAGGAGGCCGAGCGGGGTCGGGCGCCGTCGTCGGAGCTCGATGACGTGCGGTCTCGCTTCCCCGAGGCGGTGGTGAGCGACGGCCCCGACGACGACGACGACGACCGCCCCGATCCCCCGCCGCGCCGCTGGATCAACTGATCCTCCGACATCCGGACGCACGATGGACTATGATCACCCGCGGGGGAGGGTCACCATGACACACGTCCGTGGTCTGTTCGCGATCGCACTGGGGCTCGGGCTCGCCGCGTGCGGCGGCAATGACGAGGTGTTCGTCGACGGCGGCGGTGACGCCGGCAACGAGGACGCCCCCACCGACGCCGAGATCGATGCGCCGACCATGGGGACGGTGACGTTGACCGTGCGCGGCATGGGCAACCCGGTGCAGGGCCTGAACGTGGTGTGGAACGATCCGACGGGTGCCGTGCAGACCCAGGAGACCACCGACGTCGCCGGCATGGCGAGCGAGACCATCATGGTCGGCAGCTCGGTGTCGATCTTCGTGACGGTGAACGGCGGCATCACCTCGCAGCTCATCACCATCACCTTCCTGGCCATCGAGCCCGGCGACAACCTGGTCTGGGACTTCGACGGCCCCCCCCCGGTGACCGCGACCACCGCGACCATCACACTGCCCGGCGCCCAGAGCGGCGCCGCCACGTACACGGTGAGCGCCGGGTGCACCGAGGTGACTGACATCACCAACCCGACGACGCCGATCACTCTGACCATCCCGACCGCGTGCCTGGGGACGGATCAGACGTTCGACATCGTGGCCAAGGCGCTCGACGGGAGCGGCGCCGAGGTCGGATACGACACCGCGAGTGACGTCGCCGTCACCGGTGGAGCCACCACCGTGCCCGCGCTCGACGCGTGGCAGACCACGTACGGCGCGCTCACCTACACGCTCACCAACCCGCCGATCGACGCGACCGGGGTCGGCGTCGAGAACCACTTCCGCCTCGACGGTGTGCACTTCGAGGGACCCGGCGCCGGCGGTGGCTTCGCGGGCGGCATGGCGACGATCCGGAGCGGCTACTGGAATGGCGGGATCGTCGACCGGCTCCAGTACGCGATCTTCATCGGCCGCACCACGGGATCGCCGGCGGTGGCGGCCGGCGCATCGGTGTTGATCGGCGGGCGCATGAACACGCCGGCCGCGATCACCCACGATCTGTCGACCCTCTTGCCCAAGATCGACAGCGCGTCGATGGGCGCCGCCGGCGGCCGCGTCCAGCTGACCTGGGCGCCGACCGGCTCGTTCGCGACGGCCGACGGGGCGTTGATGCTGGCGACCTGGACCGAGACGTCCGAGCGACACCAGGCCTTCATCATGGCTCCGCCCGACGTGGCGTCGCCGCTGACCATGCCCGTGGTGCCCGACGCGCTCATGCAGTACCGGCCGGGCGCCAGCCCGACCTTCCAGCCCCCGACGCTGATCTTCGCCGAGGGCGACTACATCGCCGGCTACGACATCTTCCGCCGGGTGGGCTGGGGCATCTTCGGCGACAACGCCACCGACGGTTTGCCACCGAATGGTGGGTTGTTGCGGGCGACGCTGGGCGGACAGCTGCCGGGGAACTGAGCCGCGAAGCGCGGCGGGCCTCGGGCCTCGGACCTCGGCCCGGCCGTCGTCACTCTACGGAGTGCGTCAATCGACCGGGGTGGTCCATCCCGCCACGTTCTGCGTTCTGACCGAGGCCCGAGGCCCGTGGTCGGAGGCCCCGTTCAGGCAGGGTGCACGAAGATGAAGTCGGTGGGAGGCTCGAAGCGATAGCCATCCTCGGTGACGCGGATGATCTCGGCGCCGTCCTCGCCGAGGAGACGGCGGATGCGCATGATGTTGGTGAAGAGGGCGGCGTCGTGGCGGAGCGGGTGATAGGCGACGTTCCACACCGTCTGCACGATCTCTTCCTTGGAGAAGGTGCGGTGGGGGGCGGCGGCAAAGAGGAAGAGAAGCTTCTTGAGCAAGGACCGGCGGCGGAGGTCGGCGAGCTCGGTGCCCTTGCGCCAGATGGTCTCGCGGACCGCGTCGACGGCGAGGGTGCGGGCGGCGAGGCGAAGGACCTCGGGATCGGCGTCGGCCACCTCGCTGATGGCGCCGGTCGCATCGACGACGCGGAAGGGCCGGACCGCGGTGAGGCCGAGATCGGTGAGCAGGCGGCCGGCGGCCTCGATGGCGGCCTGCGACATCGCGGCGGCGGCGCCGGTGCCTCCGGCGGCGTAGGGATCGCCGCCGGTGATGGCGTCGAGGGCGGCGGTCGCGGCCAGACGCTCGACGGGGAGGCCGGCGGCCTGAGCCAGCTCGGCGGCGTCGCGAGCGTAGGTGGCGGCGGCGGCGAGATCGCCGTCGTCGCGAGCGAGGGACGCGAGCGCGAGCAACGCATGAGCGCGGGGGCGGATGAGGCCGGCGGCCGCGGCCTCGCGTGCGGCGCGGCT
>SXJR01000224.1 GCA_005779305.1 Myxococcales bacterium | reverse complement strand
GTCCCCCGCCACCCGTCGACCGTCCCCCGCCACCCGTCGACCGTCCCCCGCCGCCCACCGTCGACGCTGCCGTCCCCGAGCGCTCGGTCGCAGACATCTGCGCCGTCGGCTGCGCGACCCTGCAACGCTGCGGTCTCGCCGACAACACGTGCGAGGCCCACTGCGCGCGCGACAAGATCGCCATCGGGTGCATGCGCGACTTCTCCGACTGCACCGGCATGGCCGTCTGCGGTCTGGGCCGCACCTGCGGCAACAAGGGCCCGCGCGGCACCATGACCTGCGGCGAGGCCGCCGCCTGCGAGGGCGCCTGCGCCGGCGACTTCCGCTGCGGGTGTTCCTGCGTCTCCCGCACCCGCCGCGCCTCCGCCCAGGCCCTCTTCCTTCTCAACCTCTGCGCCCTCTCCTGCAACGGCGACCTCACCTGCGTCCAGGCCCGCTGCGGCGGCCCTCTCACCCGCTGCGCCCGCGAGTAGTGATGGCCTTCGACGGGACGGACGCCCTATCCGAGGCGCTCGACGATGGCGGCGGCGACGCGCGAATCGGTGAGGAGCGAGAGATGGCCGAGGTCGTCGAAGACGAGCTCGTCGGCATGGGTGACGCGGGCGTTGCGGGCGCCGGGGACAAGGGCGTCGGCGCGGGACCAGATGACGGTGAGGCGGGTCCGGGATGGTGGCGGTGATGCCTCGAGGCGCTGCATGAGGGAGCTGCCGAGGATGAGCTCCTTGGCGGGGCGACCGAGGCCGACCGCGGAGACGTCCGTGCCGGTGTGGGGCGAGCCGATCGTGATCAGGTTGGCGACCACGCCGTCGCCGCCGAGCAACGAGACGTAGTAGCGCCCGACCACGCCGCCCATCGAGTGACCGATGAGGTCGACCTGATCGCACTCGGTCGCCACGCGCACTTCCTCGATGTACTCGGCGAGACGCTTGGCGGCGGCGCCGGTCTTGCCCAGGGTCCAGTACTCGAAGCCGAGCACGGGGCCGAGGCCGGCCTCGGCCAGGCGCGACGCCAGCGGCCGGAAGTTGGCCCGGTTCATCGCGTAGCCGTGGAGCACGATGACCGGCCGGGGGCCGTGGCCGCCTTCACCGGGCAGGGGCAGAAAGCCCAGCGGCCGCGCCGCCGACATCCGCACCGCGACACCCCACTCGCGCAGCGCGATGCCGATCTGGCTCCGCTCGCGCGAAAAAGGGGGGGCGTCGGGTGCCGCACCCGCCTCCTCGCGCTCCCTGCCCAGCCGCGCCGCCGCCAGCACCGCGTGCGGCACCAGCGGATACACCCCGCTGGCCATCGCCACGTCGGAGAGGGCAGCGATCAGGCTCCGCCACGCGAGCACGCGCGGCGAGTGACGGCGCTGGCGCATGGGTACGACGGCCGGGCTCAGGAGACGGTGATCCCGGGGACGCTGGCCTCGATCTCGCGCGCGCTGTCGAGGCTCAGCCCGAGCGCGTCGCGCAGTTTCACCAGCAGGCTGCGCTCGCTCTGCGCGACATCGCGATCGAGCGCGGCCACGCGACACGCCGCCCGGTAGATGCCGCTCCTGGCATCCGAGGTGAGCTCGCTCAGGCCTTCCCCGTCGAGGTCGACCTTGGCCTCCAGCCACGAGCGGGCCAGCGTGCCCTCCTCCTCGTCGAGCTGCGCACCCGAGATCAGCCGGCGCAGGGCGCTCGCCTCCGCCTCGGCCAGGACCCCATCGGCCCACGCCATGGCGGCCCAGATCCGGATCACGGTCAGGAACTGCGATTCAGCCATGTCCCGACGATACCGCAGAACGCCGGGGCCTCGGGCCTCGGGCCTCGGGCCTCGGCCGAAAACCGCTCGCTTCGCTCACGGCGGCTCAGGCCGCCGGGCGTCATACGCTCGGCCCCTCCGTGCATCCGCGCTTTGCGTCCGAGCGACGTCCGAGCCCGACGCTCGAGGCCCGACTTCACAGCGTGACGCTCACGCCGACCCGCTCCTTGATGATCCGAGACAGCGTCGGGCGTAGCTCCTCGTTGGTCCGGGTGGCGAGCCAGCGGCCGTCGCCCAGGGGGTCGAAGTGCCAGGCGGTGGCGATGGCGGCCATCCAGATCTGGCGGGCGGCCCGGTGGCTGTTGACCACGATCTTGGTGCCGTCGCGCAGGTCGAGGCGGATGACCCCGGCCGAGACGGTCAGCTCGACGTCGTCGGGGTCGAGCTCGCCCAGCCGGTCCTCGAGGTAGGCCATCTCGTCGTGCGCGAGGCTGTCGAAGGCGGCTTCGTCCACGTCCCCTGCTTACCACGGTGTACCTCACGACACCCTCACCGGGACCGGATCACGGCCGGTTTGGAGGTATGCTCGGGGCGCGATGTCGGACGGCGACCCGGTCGAAGACGACGGAGACGAGCTCTCCGACTCCCCGCGCGACGTCCACGAGACGCTCTTGCCCTCGCTGACGCTGAGCGTGCTCGGCCGCGGCGAGACCCCGATGCCTCACGACCTTGGCGTGGCGTCGCCGGTGCCGCTGATCACGCCGGCTCACGAAAGCGGCGCCACTGGCCTCGAGCCCGGCGAGGCCGGCGTCGACGCCGCGCTCGAAGGCACCGGCGAGGCCAGGGCGCTCGACTCCGATATCCTCGTCACCGGCGAGCGTCGCGGCGCCCGCCAGGGCGACATGGTCGGCGGTCGCTACGTCGTCGAGGGGCAGCTCGGCCGCGGCGGCATGGGCCGCGTCCTGCGCGTGCGCCACCAGGTCCTGGGCAAGGCCTTCGCGCTCAAGCTCATCAAGGCGCCCATCGCCACCAACCCCCGCATCCGCGAGATGTTCTACCGTGAGGCTCGTCTGGCCTCGGCCTGCACCCACGACAACATCTGCTCGATCGTCGACTTCGGTCAGGACAACAAGTTCGGGTTGTTCATGTGCATGGAGCTGCTCGACGGGCAGACCCTGCACTCCAAGTTGCGCCAGGGCGGCCGCCTGGCGCCCAAGGTCGCGTGCGACATCATGTGGCAGGTGTGCGAGGCGCTGCGTTACATCCACGGCCGCGCCATCATCCACGGCGACATCAAGAGCGAGAACGTCTTCCTCGTGCGTGGCGCCGCCCAGCGCCGCGTGGTCAAGCTCCTCGACTTCGGGTTGTCGCGCCCCGACCTCGGCCGCGGCGTCGGAGAGGTCGACGGCACCCCCGAGTACCTCGCCCCCGAGCGCATCCAGGGCGGCCCCGCCAACGTGGCCAGCGACGTCTACGCGCTCGGCATCCTGCTGTTCGAGCTGCTCACCGGCCGCCTGCCTTTCACCGGCAAGCTCGACAGCGTCTTCCAGCAGCAACTCGAGGCCCAGATGCCGGTCGCGAGCAAGATGATCGACGAGCCGCTCGACGAGCGCGCCGACGAGATCATCGGCCGCGCCACGGCCAAGAACCCCGCCGACCGTCATGCCGACGTGGCCGCGTTCATGTACGAGCTGCGCACGCTCATGAACATGCTGGGCATGGACGGCGGCGCGCGCCGGCGCAGCGGTCCCGGCGAGGGCGGGGCCCGCGAGCGCCGCGATCTCGATCACCGCATCAAGGCCGCGTTCGAGGTCTTCAACACCGCGCCCATCCCGATGGCGTCATGCGATCCCACCGGGCGCGTGCGCATCGCCAACCCGGCCTTTCTCGAGTTCCTCGGCTGCGCCGGCGATGTCGGCGGCATCGAGCTCAAGGACTCGGGGCTGCTCGATGTCTATCCCCAGCTGCTGCGCGACCTCGAGAACGTCGCGGTCAAGCGCAAGGCGATCAAGCGCGTGCTCTACCTCGCCGAGGGCGGCGGCGCCACCGTCGAGGTCGCGGTCGTGCTCACCGCGTCACCGACGACGAGCGAGGTGACCGCGGGCGAGGTGCATATCGCCCTGCACCCGCTGCGCATCGTCAAGGACGCCTGACCGCGCGGCGAGCTCAGAACCCGATGTGCAGCCCGAGGTTGAAGTCGAGCTGCACGCCGAAGTTCAGGATCGAGTTGCCGAGCTTGCTCACCACCGGCACGCCGGCGACCGCGTTGAGCTCGGCAACCAGCGACAGGCCGCCGCCCAGCGCCGCGCTGTAGCCGGCGCCGCCGGTCAGGAACAGCGGGCCGATCGCGACCACGTCGGTGTCCATGTCGGGAGGCGCGCCATCGAGCTTGATGGTGTCGCGGATGACGCCGCCGCCGACGCCGCCCGAGACCACGAGGCCGGTGCCGGTCTGGGCCATCGCCTTGCGGACCTTGACGAAGCCGGCCGGGGCCACCGGCGAGTGGCCGGGGATGTTTGCGCCGATCGGGAAGCCCAGCCGCGCCACCAGGCTCACCGTGGTCGTCTTGTTGAGGTAGTAGCCGATCTCGGGCTGCACGTGCGCGAGCTGCGGCGCGAAGCAGCACTTCACGTCGTTGGCGGCCTGCTCGGTCTCGCCGGTGACGTAGCCACCGCCCGATCCGCCGACCAGGGCGATGAACATCGTCTTCTTGCCCGACGGGGTCACCACCACACCGATGTCGCGGTCGCCGCCGCCACCGCCACCGCCGCCACCCCCGACCTTGATCTCCTCGTCACCACCGCCACCGAGCGGGTTCTCGGCATCGAGCGCCAGGTTGCCACCGCCACCGCTGCCGGCGACCTCGATGATGTTAGGCGAGCCGGCCGAGCCCTTGGACGCGATCACGCGGCCCTGCTCGTTGTACGCGGCCACGTAGTAGTGGATCAGGTCGCCGGCCAGCGCCGCCTTGGGGATGGCGCCGTTGTAGACGCAACCCGACGCGGTCATCTTGGCCTCGCTGAAGTCGGCCGCGCCACGGGGGCGGTACATGATGGAGACCTTGGCCGGCGTCACGTCGCTGCCGACCGCGGCGGCCAGCGCCAGCTCCTTGCCACCCTTGGCGGTGTCGATGATCGTGTGCTGGAGCCCGGTCACCGTCGCGCAGTCGACCGCGTCGCCGCCGCCGACCGGGGGCTCGACATCACCACCGCCGCCGCCGCCGGCAACACCGCCGGCCTCGGACTTGGCCTCCTCGAGCAGCTTCACCATCTCGGGCGTGGAGTACGCCTTGTCGAGCGCGATGCCCTTGTCGATCTCGGCGGCGTTGAGGAAAGAGAGCTTGGCGCTCTCGGCGTCCTGGAGGCCGGCGAAGTAGACGATGCCGAGGCGCAGGTGCACCTTGGCGGTCACCGGGTCGCTCTCCATCTTCGCCTTCTTGGCGACGGTGAGGGCCTGGTTGAGGATCTTGCGAGCCTCTTCGTATTCGAGGAGGTCGTAGTTCTCCATCGCCTCCTTCATCTTTGTCTCGATCTCCTTCTTCGACTTGGCGTCGGCGAAGGAGAACGACGGGGCGGTGAGGCCCACGACGAAGATCACGGCCGTGACGAGGGCGAGGACGAACGAAATGCGATGTGCGATCCCGCGCATGCCGGAGGTGTTAGCACGGCGCGCCTCCGGAGTGTCGAGATTCGAGTGACGCCAGGTGACGCCCGCGCTCTCTACCGCGAAGTGATAAAGAACTCGACGCGACGGTTCTGGGCCCGGCCGTCGGCGGTGCGGTTGTCGGCGATGGGCACGCCCTCGCCGAAGCCCTGCGCATCCATGCGATCGGCGGCTACGCCCTTTCCGATCAGGTATTTACGCACCGAGGCCGCGCGGTTCTTGCTGAGCTTCAGGTTGGACTTGTCGGTGCCCTGGCTGTCGGTGTGACCCTCGATACGAACCTTGATCGTGGGGTTGTCCGCGAGCGCGAGCGCCACCTCGTCGAGGAGCGGGAAGCTGACCCGCTTGATCGTCGCCTTGCGGGTGTCGAAGTAGACCGTCTGCTTGAGCTCGATCTTGTCCTCGGTGACGACGATCATCGTGTACTTCTGGCAGCCGTCGGGCGGCACGCCGGGCACGCCCGGGCACTTGTCGAGCGCGGTCGGGCACTCGGCGACGTTGTCCTTGTCGTCGTCGCAATCGGGGCAGCCGTCGTCGTCCTCGAAGCCGTCCTTGTCCTCGGGATCGTCGGGGCACTGATCGACGCGGTCGGCGATGCCGTCGCCGTCGTTGTCGGGATCGGGACACCCGTCGGTATCCTCGAAGCTGTCCCGGTCCTCGGGATCGTTGGGGCAGTCGTCGATCTTGTCGTTGATGCCGTCGCCGTCGTTGTCATCCTCGGGACAGCCGTCCTCGTCCTCGAAGCCGTCCTTGTCCTCGGGAATGCGCGGACACTCGTCGACGTCGTCGAGCAGGCCGTCGCCATCGGTGTCCTTGGGCAGGGGCGCCTCGGGCGCGCGCCCCTCGGGGTTACACAGGTGCTTGGGCGACTTCTCGACCGCGGCGCGAGCGTTGGTCTCGGCGATGCCGATCTCCCGCTGGGCCGGGTAGAAGTTGCCCTCGTCGAGCTCCTGCTTGGCCACGTCGTTGTGCGACTCGGCCATGGCCAGCTCGACCGGTGCGCAGCGCAGGGCGCCGTTGTCGCGCGCCGTCGAGATCAGCTCGTCGACGTTCTTGGTCCGCGAACGCAGTCCCGAGCCGGCACAGCCGGCCAGCACCACCATCGCCACCAGCCATGCGCGGATCATGGAGGCGCCAACCCGGGTGGCGGCTCGTCGTCGCCGTCGCCCTCCTCCACCACCGGGGCCAGGCCGTCCTGGCCCCGACCGGGCACCGAGCCGGCGCCCGGCGGCGCCGTGATCTCGTCCATGAGCCGCGGATCGGCGGCGCGGCGGAGGGCGTCGGTCTTGGCCTTGGTGGCGGCCTCGGTGGCCAGCCGCCCGAAGCGGTTCGCCGCCTCGAAGTCGGCCGTCGCCGCCTCGGCGCGGGCGGCGTGCAGGTACTCGATGGCCCGCGTCCACTCGTAGGGCGCGTACTTGGCGGCGTTGACCGCGCGGGCCTCGTCGACTGCGGTCGAGGCGCTGCGAACGTTCGACACGTACCCGATCGGGCCGCAACCGACGGCGGCGAGGCTGGCGATCACGAGGGCGGCGATCGCGGCGGCGCGCATCCGGTGCGTGGCCCCCATGGGTTCCACCTTGGTATCACATCAGCGCGCCCGCACGCGACGGCTGTCGCGCAGGAGCTCGATGAAGACGTAGGTCGCCGCCGCGGCGCTGGCGGCGAAGGAGACCAGGAGCGCCCAGCCCAGCTCGACGCCCATCAGGCCGCCGCTGGCCCCGGCCAGATAGCCGGCGTAGCTGGTGGCCGTGGTCAGGCGCGGCAGCCACAGGAAGAAGCCGACGAGGAACGCGACCACCACGCCGAGGATCCCGTACAGCAGCACCCGGGCCTTGTCCTTGCGAACCAGGTACGCACCCAGGTACCAGCCACCGACGACCAGGAGGGCGTGCCCGACCACCAGCGGCACGATGGCGAGGCCGGGCACGCGGTCGGGGTCGACCAGGTAGAGCCACGACCAGTCGGCGTGGGCAACATAGAAGTAGAGCGTCACCGGCGCGGTCACCAGCCCGACGTTGATGAGGACCAGCAGGAACGCGGGCGGCGCAAACGGACCATCGGTCCGGATGCGATCGCGGCCGGCGAAGGCGAAGCCGAGCCCGGTCGCGAGCTGGAGGAAGATCGCGAGGAGCACGCGCGGGTCTCTTATATCACCATCAGCGGCGTGGCTCGTTGTCCTTGGGCCCGAGCAGATGGCTGGCGGCGGTGAACGCGCCGTCGTCCTCGATCAGCTCGGGGGTGGGCGTGGGCACGTCGATCTCGCCGGCGGCGAAGCCGGCCGGCTCGAGCGGCGCCGGCGGCGGCGCCGGCACCACGTCGATGGGCGTGCCCTCGTCGTCGTCGCGGCTGCGCCCGCGTTGGCCGGTGTGGACCACGATCCACGGCTCCTTGGAGCGCTCACCGCCACCGTCGAGCACGGCCCAGTTGCCGCTGTCGAACGGTGACGGCCGCGGCCGGCGGCGGCCGCGCTGGCGCTCGATGAGGCGGGCCGATCCCGAGCCGTCGCCGTCGGTCGAGGCCTCGGCGCCGATCGTGCGCTCCTGGGTGACGTCGTCGCGGGTGCGGACGTCACGCTCCTCCGTGAACGGGCCGGTGTGGCGGCTGTCGCCGTCGAGGGTGGCCAGCGCCGCGTCGAGGGACGAGATCGACGACTCGAGCGCGCCGTCAAGCCCGACCTCGACGTCGATGGGCTCGCTCGCGTCCGGGCCGGTGGGCGCGGCCTCATAGACGGTAGCCTCGAAGTCGTCGTCGCCGCCCTCGCTGGTGAGCGACGCGGCCGCGCCGCCCGACGGCGCCTCGATCTCGTGGCTGCCGGTGACCACCTCGACGAACCGCGCTTTCCACTCGGGCAGCGCGGCGAGCTGGCCGTAGGCGCGCTTGATCGCGCGGCGGGCGGACGAGGCGGTGAACTCGCGCCGGACCCGCTCGTAGCCGTTCAGGGCGAGGCGGTCGCGCAGACTCCCGTCCTCGAGGAGGCGGCGGAGCTTGCGGCCCAGGTCGGTGGGATCACCAGGCTGATAGAGCAGACCTTCGCGGCCGTGATCGATCAGCATCGCGATGGTGCCGCGGCGGGGAGCGACCACTGCCTTGCGGCACGCCATGTACTCGAGCAGCTTGGTCGGGTACAGCGCGTACGGTCGCGGCGTGAGCTCGGCTGCCGCCGGCGCCACGCACACCGCCGCCGAGGCGATGAGCGCGGGCATGAGCTCGTGATCGATCGACGGCTTGACCTCGACCCGCGAGCCCAGCCCGAGCTCGTTGATGCCGCCGCGCAGGGTGTCGTCGAAGCCGGGTGCGACCGGACCGACGAGGACGAGGCGGGCCGCGGTCTCGCGCACCACGTCGACCATCGCGCGCAGGAGCACGCGCACGCCGTGGCCAGGCGCCAGCGGGCCGGCGTAGAGCACGACGGGCGGGCCACCGTCGTCGATGGAGTCGTCCCAGTCGAAGCGATCGACGTCGACGCCCGGCGGCGACAGGACGACGCGCTCGGGGCGGCCGCGGGACACGGCGTAGCGGCGCGCCGGCTCGGTCGGCACCAGCACGAGGTCCGCGCGCAGGAGACACGCCTCCTCGTCTCGATCGAGCTCGGCCACCAGCTCGGGCTCGTAGAGTCCCCGCTCGGTCATGGGCGCGCGGGTGAGATCGAACACCATGGCGTAGCCGAAGCGCTCCTTGCCCTCGAGCACGGGCACGCCGCTCCAGCCGTCGCGGCAATGGACGACGTCGTAGTCGGCGCCCTCGAGCTGGCGGCGCAGGGCGCGCTGGAAGGCCTGGACCTGCGCGCCGAGGTCGGCGTCGTGGGTGGGCACGCGCAGCAGGCGGCCGTTGCCGTTGCGCTCCACGTAGGGCTGATCGCCGTCGCGCACCACCAGCAGATCGACGGTGTGGCTGGCGGTCAGCGCGCGCACCACGTGGCGGAGCTGGACGCCGGCGCGCGTCGGTCCGGGGACCGCGCAGAAGCCGGTGATGAGGATCCGGGCCACGTCACCATGCTCGGACACGGCGGCCCGCGCTTCAAGCCCGGTGAGCGACCAGCATCACGTCGAGAAACCACGGATCGCTTGCTTGAATTCGCGATTGCAGTGGGGTACATCGGCTCGACGATGAACCGGCTCGTGGCATTCCTTCGCGATCACGTCTTCGTCGACTTCCAGGGTGAGCTCACGCTCGAGAAGGTGCGGGAGCTCCTCGCCGGCGACGAGAGTCGCGACGCCAAGGTGTTGCTGGCGCGGTTGACCCGCGACGGCGGCACCAACGACATGATGGTGGCGCTCGCCGACTGCCTGCTCGAGGTCGTCCAGCGCGCCCTGTCCGATGAAGTCATGAAAGAGCAGTTGCGCGCGTATATCGAAGCCTAGGCTCCGCTTCCGCTTCGCCTGGGCTCGGCATAGATCGCGCCCGGCCGCGGTCCCTGCTAGGGTTCTGCAATGGCCACTTCCCAGCCGGTCCCCGATTCGAAGCTGCCGGTCGCGGTCTCCTTCGCTCTCATCGCCGTCGGGCTCGTGATCGGGCTCCTCGGCGGCTTCACCGAAGGATCGATCGCCGGCGGCATCATCGCCGCGTGCGGCGTGATCCCCGCCATGGTCGGCCTGTGGAAGGGCATCCAGCAGGAGTCGCAAGGCACCCTGGGCCTGTCGGTGATGGCGGTGCTGGCCTCGCTCGGCGTCGGCGGCCTGCTCATCATCCTGCGCATCGTCGACTGGGTCCGCTGATGCGCCTCCCACTTGATCTGAGCCTCATCGAACCGTCTGCGCCGCGCCGGACGCTTCGCGTCCTCGGATGGGGGACGATCGCGTCCCCCACACCCCCACTCTCGCTCCGCCGGGCGACGGCTCCTGCACGATCGGATCACCTCATGTGGGACGCGCGCTAGCCATGCGCGGCGCCGTGGTTGGCCTGGCGCTCGCGCTGGTCGCCGCGACCGCCGCTCCGGTGGTCGCGCAGTCGGCGCCCAGCAAGCTGATCCACACCAGCAAGGCGATGGGCACGTCGGTCCAGATCACGATCTGGACCGACGACGAGGCGCTCGCCGCCAGCGCGTCCACCGCGGCCTTCGCCGAGATGGAGCGGCTCGACCGGATGATGACCACGTGGCTCCCGGACAGCGAGGTCTCCCAGATCAACACCGGCGCCGGCACCGCGGCGGTCAAGGTGTCCGACGAGACCTTCGCCGTGATCGCGCGCGCCGTCGAGGTCTCGCGCGCGTCGCGCGGCCTGTTCGACATCACGGTCGGGGCCTACGCCGGCCTGTGGAAGTTCGACGAGGACATGGACGGTACCCTGCCTGACCCCAAGGAGATCGCGGCCCGCAAGAAGCTGGTCAACTGGAAGGACATCGTCCTCGACAAGCGGCGCCACACCGTCAGGCTGCGCAAGAAGGGCATGAAGATCACCCTGGGCGGCATCGCCAAGGGCTACGCCGTCGACAAGGCGGCCCACGTCCTGCTCGACGCCGGGCTCTCGGACTTCATCCTCCAGGTCGGCGGCGACATGTACGTGTCGGGCGCGAAGGGCGCCAAGCCGTGGGTGGTGGGCATCCGCGATCCGCGCGGCACCCGCGACCAGAGCTTCGCCGTGGCGCCGGTCGAGGACCACGCCTTCTCGACCTCGGGCGACTACGAGCGCGGCTTCGTCAAGGATGGCGTTCGCTACCACCACATCCTCGATCCACGCACCGCCCAACCGGCGCGCGCCACACGCTCGGTCACGGTCTACGCCAAGGACGCCTTCACCGCCGACGCCTGGTCCAAGGTGCTGTTCATCCTGGGCGCCAAGGAAGCGATGCCGCTGGTCGAGAAGCTGCCCGACTTCGAGGCCGTGTTCGTCGACGCCGACAACACGGTCCACCTGTCGAGCGGGCTCGAGGGCAAGCTCAAGATCCTGACCCCGCCCACACCCGGCACCTGATCCCGGCCGGGAACCGTTCACCCAGGGGAGTGTCGGATGGACATGCGCAGACCGGTGCTCGTCATGGTCGCACTCGCCACGACCGCGGGTGCGCACGTCGCCACCGCCGACGGCACCAGCCTGCAGGGCCTGCAGGTCACCGCCGAGACCGCCGCGAAGACGGCGCGGGAGACCGACGATCCCGACGCGTACGAGGTGTGCGGCGCGGCCTACGTCGAGGTCGCCAACCGGGCGCGGACCGAGTTCCCCGCCCATGTTCCCGACTCGCTGTACAACGCGGCGACCTGCTTCGCGCGCGGCGGTTCGGTCGGCGCCGCCATCACGCTGCTCGACCGCCTGGCCGCCGAGCACCCGACCCACCGGATCACCGCCCACGCCACGCTGCAGGCCGCGCACCTGTTCGCGACCATCGGCTGGTTCGATCAGGCGGCGACGCGCTTCGAGGCGTACGCCGCCCGGTACGCCGCCGAGCTCGAGGCCCGCGACGCGCTCGAGAACGCGTTCCGGCTGCGGCTGGCGCTGGGCGACGACGATCGCGCCCGCGCCGACGGCGAACGCTATCTCAAGCTGTTCGGCGCCAAGGACCCGAGCCGCGCCGCCGACGCCGCGTTCGTGATGGCCTTGCGAGTGCGCGAGCGGGGCAAGCCCGACGACGCGGTGCGGGCGTTGCGCCAGTGGATCAAGACCTACGGCGGCCGCGATCGCGAGCGCCTGGTGTCGGCGTACCTGGTGGTGGGCGAGCTCCTGTGGGACGCGAGCTGCCCGGTCAAACCCGTCGACGGCCTGTGCCTCGCCCGCGACCGCGCCGCCGCCTCCGTGCCGCGCTGCAAGGGTCCGGTGCCGCTGGTCGGCGTGGCCCGGGACGCCGCCAGGGTCAAGGAGGCCCAGGCCGCGCTCGAGCAGGCGGTGCGGCTGTCCGAGGTGGCGGGCTCGAGCGACACCCGCGCCATGGTGGCCGGCGAGCAGGCGCGGCTCTTGCTCGCCGACGCCCGCATCGAGCGGGCGATCCAGGACACCCTCCCCGCGGCCGAGCTCGAGCCCGATGGCCGCATGACGCCGGCCAGCGCCCGGGATCAGGCCGCGTGGCTCGCGCAGTGGCAGAAGGGGCTGGCCGAGGCCAACCGCAGCCTCGAGGACCTCGTCCGATCGAAGAACCTGCGGGTGGCGGTGACCGCGGTGGGCCGCACCGCATGGCTGGCCCAGTACGCCACCGACACGCTCCGGTCGGCGCCGCTGCCGGTCGGCAAGCGCAAGGGCAAGGGCACGAAGGCCGCGTTTGCCGAGGAGGTCGGGGCCGTCTACTGCGCCGCGCTCGGCGACCTGAGCGGGCCGCTCGAGGTGCGCGCCCGCGACGCCGCCACCATGTGCGTCGAGAAGGCCGGGGAGCTCGGCGTCGTCGATGGCGCCGAGCAATGCGTGGCGATCTTCGATCAGATCGATCCCGCGACCATCGGCGCCGACGAGCGCCTGCCGCTGCCGGCGCCGCCGCGGGTCACCGACCTCGAGCCGCCCGCGCGCTACCGGCCGCCGATGCCGACTCCCACACCGTGATCACGGCCTGAACGGCTGCTCGTCCTTGCCGCGGGTGGGCGTGGCCAGGCGGCGGGCGACGGCGTCCTGCTCGTCCTTGGTGAGGCGGCGGACATAGATGCCGGCGGCGTCGATGGACCTGGCGCCGAAGAAGCCCTCGGCGACCGCGTACTCGACCTCGATCACCATGTAGGGATCCTCGCCCAGCCACATCAGCTCGTGTTTGCGCGGCACGCCCACCCACGAGCTCAACATGTACTTGTCGCGGGTCCCGTCCTCGTTGAGGACGACCATGGTGATGCGTTCGGTGGCGGTCATGGTCGATCGAGGTGTAGCACTACGCCAGGCCGAGCAATTCCTTGGCCTCAGGATCCGGCGGTCGCACGATGATCCGGGCCACGCCGGCGATGCTGGCGTGGATCACGTCGCAGACGGCGGTGTAGCTGGCCTTCTCGAAGGCGCGCATCGACGGCTGGTTGTCGGCGCCGATCAGCGCCCACGAGCGGTAGACGTCGAGATCGCGAAGCAAGCGGGCCAGCTCCTCGAGCATCACCGGCGCCACCGCGCGGCCGCGCGCCGATCCCGACACGTACACGTCGTGGATGTAGGCCTCGTACTTCGACAGCGAGAGCGTGCGGCCAAGTTCGGGGACCTCGACCGGCCCGCGCGCGGCCCAGGCGATGCCGGCGGGGCGATCGTGCAGCCGGGCCAGGAGCGCGAGGTCGCCGCGGCGCCAGCTGGTGCGGGCGATGCCCTCGGCGAGCTTGATCTGCTCGGCCAGGTCGGCGCGGCCGGCGGGCGACAGCGCGTCGAAATCGGCCTCGGTGAACGACGCCAGCACCAGCCCCGGCGCCGGCGAGATGCCGCGCGTCCACATCTGCCCGCGGTAGAGATGCATACGCTGGTACTGAGCGACCTCGTGGGCGGCGGTGCGGATGCGCGCCCACGCCGCCCGCGCCTGCGACGCGGCCACCCCCGGCGTCTCGCGCACCGCGCGGGCCCGGCGGCGCACGCCCTCGACG
>SXJR01000223.1 GCA_005779305.1 Myxococcales bacterium | reverse complement strand
GGGCATCTGCACGGCCACCGGCACGTGCTCGGGCACCACCGCCTGTCACGACACCCCCGACTGCACCGGCGCCGGCGAGAGCTGCTGCGCCATCCCGGCCACCGGCTACCGCGGCTGCTTCCAGAGCTGCCCCTGAGCCGTCAGTCACCCAGGCAGGCGACCAGCTGTTCCTCGTAGGCCTTGAGCGTGGCCTTGTCGAGGCCCATGGCACGAACGTCGGCGAGCTTGCGTTCGTAGGCGTCGCGTGCGATCGGCGGCTGGCAAATCTGCATCAGGCCGATCTCGATCGGTAGCTCCCACGACGACCGGTCGCCGAAGTTGGTCTCGCGCGCGCTGGCGCGGAGGATCATGGCCTGACCGGTCTTGGCGCCCGCGGGAACCATGAGGAGCACGTCGAACACGCCCTTCGCGCCGGCGTCGATGTCGCCGGTGGTCGACGATTTCGGGATGCCGTCGCCGAGGACGGCGTCGACCTGAGCCGCGACCGCCGGCCCGTCGCCATTATTGGTCACGCTGCACCGCAGGTGGATCTGTCGGCCGGCATCGACGGTGGCGGTCTGGTTCACCTTGTTGTTGCCCTGGGCTGCGGCACAGATCACGGTCAGCCGAGGTCGACCGGCATGGCCGATGAGGACCTCCTCCGAGTAGCGATCGGGGATGTTGTCATTGGCCTCGGTGACGTTGACCACCACGAGCGCTTTGCCGTCCTCGTGCTCGCGCGGCACCGTCACATCGAGGTACTTGGTGATGGACTCGCCGGGACCGATCTTGCCGAACGAGTAGCGCAGACCGTGCAGCGCCGGATCGCTGCTCTTGGTCGTCGCGACGACACGGTAGGCGCCGCCGCGACCCTTGTTGCTGATGGTCAACGACGTTCGCACCGTCCGCCCCGCGGGCAGAGGACCCTTGGTGTCGAGATCCTCGATCACGAGCAGCGGTGGTGCCTCACCGACGGTCGAGGTCGGATCGGTGCCGGTGGCTCGCCCGATCGCGACGAGCGCTGCCTCCACGTCCTGGGCCGTGGGAACCCAGGCGAACTCGCCGGTGCCGTCGCTGGCCGTGAAGCGAAAGGAGCTCTGGGCCAGCGACAAGGCTGAGTTGCCGTCGAGGGGGTCGAGGCCGCTCCGGGACCAGTCCACGCGGAACGTCGCCGCGCGGTTCTTGACGCTCGCACGCACCTGCTCGCCCCACGGGGTGGTCAGGACCAGCTCGGGCGGCGTCCGGTCGAGCGCGCGGCCGGCGAGCAGATCGGGACACGTGGTCGGGTTGTTCTGTTCGTCGAGACGCTTCGACGTCGTGCGCTGGCGTTCACGCTTCGTGAACACGGTGACGCGCAGGATGTTGAAGCCATTCACCACCGCGAAGGCAATCAGTGGGATTCCCTCGTTGTACCCCTCGATCGTCAACACCACGCCGCCGGCCAGGCCGCCGTAAGCCAGCAGGCCGCTGGTGATGGCGTTGGCCAGGAGGTAGCTCGTGCTCTTCTTCTGCCAAACCTTCACCTGCTGATAGGTCGTGACCCGCTGCTCGCAGCGGCCGGTCATGGCGAGATCGACGCGGAATTCCCCGGCGTCGTCGACGTGTGCCGTCCCGGCCAGGGCAACACCGACCAGGCTGGGGTCGGCGTTCTCGATCCGAGGCGCGAGTGGTTCGCGATTCGTCACGTTGTAGATGCACGCCGATGCCAGCAACAGCGCGGCACTCGAGACCGGGACGAGACGTGAACGCGACATGGGGCTCCTCATTGAGACAGCACGATCGCGGTTAGCGCCGATCGGGCCGTCTTCGCATCCGCGGCCGAGATCTTCTGCTCCGCCTCGCACTTGCCGAGGCGACGGAGCGCGCGTTCGGCCGCGTCCTTCGACGTGGAGCGAGACGTGTACACGGCGGCGAAGCTAGCCTTGGTGCAGAGCGGCTCGTCGGGGACCGTCACGGTCACGGCGGCAGCGCTTCCGCTGCTGGCGCCTGCGCCCGATGCGCTCCCCGCGCCGCCCCCGGTCGTCGTGCCGCTCGTCGCCAGGGTGGCCAGCAGTCGATCGCGATCCCGGCGGGCAAGGCCACCGTCGGCGCCGCAGCGCTCGACCCGTCGACGCAGCTCACCTCGCTGTGCAGCGCTCGCCTTGGCGACGGCCCGTTCGAGGGTGGCGCGGGCACAATCGGGCCGCACCTCGGTTCGCACCGACGCTGGCGCCGCGTCGACACCGGCGTCGATCGCGACCACGACAACCTCCGGTGCCGCGTCGACGGTCGGGGTCTCGTCGACGACGACGGCCTCGGCCGCGTCGATCACGGCGACCACGGCGGGCGCTGCATCCGCGGACTCGCCGGCAACGCCGGGCTCGCCGGCAGCGCTCCGCGCTTCGTCGCGACCGCTCCGCGGCCAGGCCACGACTCCGATGACGATCGCCAGCAGGCCGACCGCAGCGATCAGGATCCCGAGGCGCCGCGAACCGCCAGTTCGCAGGCCTGTCGGTTCGCCGCTGGCGCCCGATAGCGTCGTCTGGTGCGGCGCCGCCGGTACGATCGGCATGGCTTGCGACGACGCTGCCGGCACGACAGCGAGAGGTCCGGCGCTGACCGGTCCCCCCACCGTCGCGCGCATCGCGCGCCAGGCTGCGTCGATGGTCGCCGGGCGCATGGCTGGATCCTTCTCCATGCACGTGGCCAGCAGGGCGTCGAGGGCGTCGGGAGCGTCGGGGCGCAGCGTGCGTAGCCGCGGCGGGGGGCGCGTCGTGACCATGATCAGGAGGGCGGTGGTGCTGTCGGCCTCGAACGGCGGTCGCCCGGTCAGCGCGGCGTAGACGGTGGCCGCGAACGAATAGACATCGGCGCGCGCGTCGACCGACTTGGCGTCGGTCGCCTGCTCCGGCGCCATGTAGTTGGGCGTGCCCATGACGCTGCCGGCGCGGGTCGAGACGTCGTTGGACTTGGCGTCGGTGAGCTTGGCGATGCCGAAATCGAGCAACTTGACGTCGGCGACGGCGCCGTCCTCGATCGCCACCATGATGTTGTCGGGCTTGAGGTCGCGATGAATGACGCCCTTGGAGTGGGCGGCCGTCAGCGCCGACGCCACCGGGCCGAACACCTCGACCAGGCGATGGAGCGGCAACGGGCCGTCCTCGGCGGTCAGCCCCGAGAGCGCCCGTCCGGCGACGTAGTCCATCATGATGAACGGTTCGCCGGTGTCGAGCTTGCCGTAGTTGGTGATGTCGACGATGGCACGATGGCCGATGGCGCACGCCGCCTGCGCCTCGCGGAAGAAGCGGGCCACGACCTCATCGTGACGGGCGAACGCCGGGTGCAGGATCTTCACCGCGGCGCGACGGCCGAGTTGCTCGTGGATCGCCTCGTAGACAACGCCAAAACCGCCTTCCCCGAGCTCGCGGGTGAGGCGGTAGTTGAACAGAACGATGCCCGTGTACGCGGCCAAGCGCGTTGCCCCTGACTGGCGATCCTAACACGCGCCGGGGCCGGGATCGCCCGGGCTCAGCGCTGCTGGAGCAGCTGCGTGACCAGCTCGGGGTGCGCCATCAGCGCGTCGAGGGCGGCGTCAAGGCTGGCGGCCTTGCTGCGGGCGAGCTCCTCGAGGATGCCGTCGTACTTGAGGCGCAGCGAGCGATCGGCGGCGATGCGCCAGTCGATCGCCGGC
>SXJR01000222.1 GCA_005779305.1 Myxococcales bacterium | reverse complement strand
GACCGCGGAGCCTTCGCGGCTTCTGGGCCGGCGTCCAGCGCATGGCGCGCGGCGACGTTGGCTTCCTCGTCGATGCCTTCGACCGCCACCTGCGCAGGGTCGAGCGCCACCTGAGCACCGTCGATCCCGACCTGCCGCCCGGCGGCGCCCGCGACGCCGCGGCCATCGCCGCGGTCTCGCTGACCATGCTGGGCGTGAAGGCCCTCAAGATCCTGCCCGGCATCCCGTTCATGCCCGGCTACAAGGGCGTCATCCTCATCCCGCTCTACCTGGTCGCCGCCCGGGTCACCCGCACCCGCGCCGGCGCCACCCTCACCGGCCTGACCATGGGCACCGTCGCATTCCTCCTCGGCGACGGACGCTATGGCGTGTTCGAGATCGCCAAACACGTGACGCCCGGCATCGTCGTCGATCTGCTCTTCGGGCTGACCCACCGCGTCGCCGCCCCCGGCACCGGGCGCACCCGGCGCGTCGTGGCGTGGTCGGTGCTCGGGCTCCTGGCCGCCGTCGGCCGCTTCGCCACCATCACCCTCATCGCCCTCGCCGTGCAGCCTCCCGCGCTCGTGTACGCGGTCTTGCTCCCCGGCCTCATGGTCCACGGTATCTTCGGCGTCCTCTCGGGCGTCGTCACCGCCCCCCTGCTCGCAGCATTCGATCGCACGAAGGAAACGGAGTCCACCGCATGACCAAGCTCGTCGAAGGCGACGGCCGCACCCACATCGAGTCTCGCCTGATGCGCGAGTCGCTCCAGGACCGCCGGGTCATCGCCGGCACCGACAGCGACCGCGACGTCCACATCTTCCCCGACGCCGCGCTCATCGGCATCGGCGGTCAGAGCGTCTTCGACCGCGGTAAGGACGCCATCCTGCCTCTGGTCGAGGAGATCGCCGCCATCAAGGAAGGCGACGGCAAGAAGATGGTCATCGCCGTCGGCGGCGGCACCCGCGTCCGCCACACCCTCTCGGTCGCGCTCGATCTCGGCCTGCCGGTCGGCGGCATCGCCCAGCTCATCGGCGCCATGGAGGAGCTCAACGCCATCCTGCTCAATGCGCTGCTCGCCAAGCACGGCTCGATGCCGATGCAGCGCGATCACTTCTGGGACCTGCCGCTCTACTTCGCGTCCGGCATCCTGCCCATCGCCATCTCCATCCCGCCTTACCACTTCTGGGAGCCGCCACCCGAGGAGGGCGTCCTGCCCCAGCACGGCTCCGACTTCGGCCTGTTCCAGCTCGCCGAGGTGCTGTCGATGGGCCAGCTCATCTTCGTGAAGGACCAGGACGGCCTCTACGACAAGGACCCGGCCGTGCACGCCGACGCCCGTCACATCCCGTACATCACCCTCGAGGACCTCTTGGCCTCGCCGCCACCTACCAACATCCTCGACGAGGAGCTGTTCCGGGCCTGGGCCTCGGCCAAGAACGTGCGCCGGATCCAGATCGTGAACGGGCTCAAGCCCGGGCAGCTCACCGCGGCCCTCCGCGGCGAGAAGGTCGGTACGATCATCGAGAAGCTCGGAGGCGCGTCGTGAGCGAACGCAAGATCATCGAGTCGGCGCTCTCGCGCTCCAACCTCACCGGCCACGACGCCGGCGGCATCGACTACCGCCCGATCGCGGTGATGCCCGACGTCAAGGTCGTCAAGATCGGCGGGCAGAGCGTCATGGATCGCGGCCGCGCCGCGCTCTTCCCCATCCTCGACGAGATCGTGACCGCTCGCCGCGAGGGCATCCAGGTGGTGGTGCTGGTCGGCGGCGGCACCCGCGCCCGCCACATCTACAGCATCGCCAGCGAGCTGGAGATGCCGGTCGGCGTGATGGCCACGCTCGGCAAGTACATCCCCATGCAGAACGCCCGCATGGTGCAGATGCTGCTCGCCAAGCACGGCGGGATCTACATGCTGCCCGACGACTTCGAGAAGCTGCCGCTCTACCTGCAGCTCGGCTGCGTGCCGGTGATGAGCGGCATGCCGCCGTTCGGCTACTGGGAGAAGCGCGAGGAGGGCAGCCGCATCCCCCCCCACCGCACCGACGCCGGCGTGTTCCTGTCGGCCGAGTTCCTGGGCGCGCGCCGCGCCATCTTCATCAAGGATGAGGACGGCCTCTACACCGACGATCCCAAGAAGAACCCGGCGGCCACCCACATCCCGCGCATCTCGGTGAAGGAGCTGGTGGCGCGCGATCTGCCCGATCTCGTGGTCGAGCGGGTCGTGGTCGAGTACCTGCCCCGCGCGCGCGCGTGCAAGGAGCTCCAGATCGTGAACGGGACCAGGCCGGGCCAGGTCCTCGCCGCGCTACGCGGCGAGGACGTCGGCACCATCATCCACGCCTGATCCGGTCAGGTCACATCTGGTTGCCGCCGGCCTGCGCGCCGGCGGAGCCGGCGGCGGGCGGCTTGGCGCCGTCGTCCTTGCCCTTGCCGTCGCCGTCGCCGGAGTGGTTGCCGCCGTGGTCGCCCTTGCCGCCGCCGGTGCCGCCACCGCCGCCGGAGTCGCCGGTGCCCTTGATGTTGGCCTGGGCCCACTCGTTGGTCTTGGCGATCCGGCCCTCGACGTCCTTCTTGAGGGCCTCGAGGGTGAGCGCGCCGGTCGGCTCGATGACGACCTTGGTGCCGCCCTCGATATCGCTGGCCGAGATCTTGGCGTCCTTGGCGGTCACCACCGGGCAGATGCCGCTGGCGGCGCCTCCGGTGCCGTCACCGGTGTGCTTGACCTCGGTATCAGGCGCGCCCTGGACCGCGACGAGGTGAGCCACGCGCTTGCGGATCGTGTCGGTGGCGGCGGCATCCTTGGCGGTGATCGCCAGCGCTACCTTGCCGGGGCTGTCCTTGTCCTCGACGATCGCGGTGGTCGCGCCGGCCACCGCCGACGGGCAGTTGCCAGCCTTGTTGGCCATGGTCGTATCGCCGGTGGCCGAGCCCGAGGCCGAGCCGCTGCCGACGTCGCTGCCCGAGGCCGAGCCGCTGCCCGAGGCGGACGCCGAGCCGCTGCCCGACGCCGATCCACTGCCGGTGGCGACCGCGCTGCCGCTGGCAGTTCCCTCGGTCGACTTCTTCTTGCAGGCGGCGAACGCCAGCGTCGCCGCGAAGAGTACAAATGTGAGCCTGCGCATGGTTCCTCCGGCCGCCATGCTAGCCTGGAGGCCGTGGGGAGTGCGCGGACCCTCGCCGCCATCTGCATGATCGCCCTGGGGATGGGGTCGCCCGCGGCGGCACCCGCGATCCGGGAGGATCACGGGGTCCCCCTGCCCCGCGGCACCCGCGACGCCGACGGCCGCCACGTCTCGGGCCTGGGCTTCCGGGCCACCATCGATCACTACGCGAAGCGCTGGAAGGCGGCCGGGATCGCCGTCACCGCCACCGGGCCGTACCGGGTGCGCGGAGTCGACGTGATGCGCTTCGTGCGGACCGACCAGGCCGGGGACTGGCTGGCGGTCCACGTCTGGCGGACCGCCGGAACCACGTGGATCTCGGTCGTTCCGAGGCCCGTCCCCCCTCGCCGTCCCCTTGACGAGGCCCGGTCGACCGAGTAGAGATTCACCCGTCGCCTGGCCAGCCAGGGGGCGTGACAATCGGGGATCGTCTAATGGCAGGACGTCAGTCTCTGGAGCTGACTATCTTGGTTCGAATCCAAGTCCCCGAACGATGGTGGCCCTCCGGGCAGGCTTGACGCCCCGACGGCCATCTGGCACAAGACACCACCCGCGGCCCCATAGTCTAGCGGTCTAGGACGTCGCCCTCTCACGGCGAAAACAAGGGTTCAAGTCCCTTTGGGGTCACGAAGACGAGCGGTTCACAAGGCCGTCCACAGCGCCCACCCGGGCGCTTCGTCATTTTCGGACACAACCGGAGCTCGCCGGTGGCGAGAAGGTACCCATGAAGACGCTCCTCTATCTCCTGGCGCTCGTCGGTGGCGCCGCGATCATGTACCAGGGCCTCGCGAAGGGGCTTCCCACACCGCCGCTCAGCTCGAAGGCATGGGGCCAGCTCGCCGGCTTCGGGTTCGGCGCGCTGATGGTGCTCGTCAGTCTGCGGTACGTCTGGCAGCGCTTGGCCGACAACGATGCCCCGATCGGCGGCGTGACGGCGGTGCTTCTGCTCGCGCTGGCGGCCGCCTTGACTGCCGGAGCCGTGGGATGGCGCGGCGGGGCGGGAGGCTCGTCCAGCGAATGCGCCGCGGTGCTCGATCACGTTCAAGGGCTGTTCGCCGCGCGCGAAGGAACCCAGGCGGCCCGCGCGCGCTTCGAAGAAGCGCGCCCGAGGCTGCTGGAGCGGTGCCACCAGATGTCGAGCGAGCGGCGGCGGTGTCCTCTGCTGGCGACCTCTCTTGATGAGTTTCAGCGCTGCCCCTGACCGCTTCGATCACCTGTAGTGTCGAAGCGTGGGCCGCACACTCCTGCTCCTGCCGCTCCTCCTGGCCGGGTGCTTCGAGCCGACCACCGCCGGCGATCCCGAACCAGGCCAGCGGTTCGTGGGCGAGTGGCTGGTCGAGCAACCGTTCCACGCCGGCTACGAGGCGAGCTGGTTCCACTTCCACGAGGACGGCCAGCTCGAACATCTCCGTGACTGCATCGGGCAGGCTGGATCGATCAGGGACGCGAGCGACTCGCTTCGCTGCCAGTTCGGCGACCGCTGGTTGGCCCCCGACGCCGACACGCTCGCCATCGGCGGCGCCTGCAGCGACGAGCGCGCGCGTGAGATCGTGCTCGGCTTTCCAGCGGACCGCACCGCCGAGTTGATCTCGGTGGGCGGCGAAGCGGGCTGGGCGCTCGAATGGGCCTGGGTCTGGCAGAAGTGCGGCGAGGCGGACTGCCGGCCCACCCTCGAGATGTGTCGCTGATCCGCGGGGTGTCACGTTCTCCGCGAGCGGTCTCCACCAGGGATGAACCCATCGCTGGCTCGCTCGGGCATCGCCTTGTCGCTGGTCCTCCTGTTCACCGCGGCGGCCTGCAAGAAGAAGGTGTTCAAGAAGGACGACGAGCCGGCCGCAGCGGGTGACACCAAGGACGTCACCAGCGATCGCTCGCTGCAGGTGATGAACTACTACGTCGACTTCTTCAACGAGGTGCTGGCCGAGGCGCCGTCGCCGCTCGAGAACTACTTCGAGTACGCCGACGACAACGGCCTGTCGATGGACGACATGACCAAGTGGGGCAACGTGATCTGCGCCGGCGCCGGCTGGATGAAGATCTCCCGCGATGGCGCCAAGGAGAAGCTGGAGACCGCCAGGCGGGCGTCGAGCGGCGAGTTCGCCAAGATGCCGGCGCTGGGCGACGCCATGTTCGCCGCCGGTGTCGCGCTCGGTGATCAGCGCGAGGTGGTGTGCAAGTACGTCAAGGGCGGCGAGTTCAAGAGCGACGGCGGCGCCAAGGCCAAGGACCTGCACAAGACCGTCGTGGCCGCCCACGAGGCCTGGAACCAGGCCGTCGGCGGGCTCGGCGCCGAGCTCGATCGCGTGCAGGACGCCCAGTCACTGGCCGAGCTGAAGCAGCACGGCAACGACACCTACGGCTACTGGTTCCGCTTCATGACCATCCAGGCCAACGAGTTCCTCCGGGTCGCCCGCCGCGATCCCGCCAAGCTCGACGCCAGCTTCACCGCGCTGAAGGACGCCATCACCGGCGCCAAGGCCTTCGCGACCGCCAAGGGCGCCGGCGTCAACGAGAGCTTCGCCGGCTACATGAAGCAGGTCGATCGGCTGGCCAGCGCCACCACCAAGCTTGAGAAGAGCGTCCGCGCCGCCAAGACCCCCGCGGCCGCTGCCAAGGCCGTCGAGAAGCAGTTCGAGGAGCTGATCTCCGTCTACAACACCATGATCAGCCTGCACAACGTCCTCATCGCCGCCGAGGGTCGCGGCGATCTCAAGTAATCCCACGCCGCATCCTCTCCGCGCGAGGTTACCCGTCGATCGTCAACGTCCTCGAGGCAGGTGACTCGTCAGCGGCGACTCCGTCGACGGCGGGGCCCTCCTCGACCAGGGGGACAAGGAAGGCGCTCACCGAGTACCGGGCGTCGCAAGTCGTCCGGATGATGCTGGCCGCGAAGGACCCGACCAACGCCGCCAGCCAGGCCGACGTCGCGGCCAGTCACGACACGATCGGCGACGTGTGTCGGTCGCAGGGAGACCATGCGGGCGCGATCACCGAGTATCGAGCATCGGTGGCGATCCTCGAGCCGCTGGTGGCCAAGGACCCCACCAACGCCGACCGCCAGTGGTACCTCGCCGCCATGCAGAACAAGGTCGGCGAGGACCCAGGGGGGACGGCGCCGGGGCGCGCCGCGAGTACGAGGCGGCGCTCGCCATCGCCAGGCGCCTGCAAGCCAAGGATCCCACGGACGCCGACGCCAGGAAGCTGGTCGACGCGCTCACCAAGAAGGTGAAGGTCGCTCGTTAGCGAAAGCGTCGACGCTGGCGCCGGGCCTCGGCGAGGTTCTCGGCGCCATTGGGGCCGACGGCGATGAAGGTGGCGATGGCCTCGTCGAGGTGCTTGCGGGCCCGCGCTCGATCACCGCTCTCGCCCAGGGCGCGGCCGAGGATGGCGTGGGCAGTGCCGACGTTGAACGGCGAGGCCTGCATCGCGGTGAGCGCGGCGACGGCCTGCTCGAGATCGGGAACCGCCTCGGCGGCGCGGCCCTCGGCGATGCGGACCTGGCCCAGCGACAACAGGCAGATCACGCGCAGCGGATGGTGCGCGCCATGGAGCGCGAGCGCGAGCGAGGCGCACTTCGACATCGAGCGCTCGACGACCTCCCAGCGCTCGACCTGCGTGTAGACGTTGCCGTGCGAGGCGTAGATGCGGATGAGGTCGGGGTCGCCGGGTGTGGAGACCTGCTCGAAGATCGCGAGCCCGCGATCGGCATGGGCCAGGGCCTCGTCGGGGCGGTCCATGCGGACCAGCAGCTCCGCGAGATCCATCTCGGCGTGACCCTGGCTGGTGCTGGGGGGGCCGGCGGCGTCGAGGCGCAAGGTGACGGCGAGGTTGCGCTCGAGGACCGGCAGCGCCTCGTCATAGCGGCCGAGCGCGCCGAGCAGGCCGCCGTGGGCGCTGAGCAGATCGGCGACCTCGGGTGAATCGGGGCCGTAGGCAGCCTCCTCGATCTCCACGGCGCGAGTCATGAGCGCCGAGGCCTCGTCGTAGCGACCGACGCGACGCCACGACTGGGCCAGGTTGTTCATGTGACTGGTCACGTGCGGGCTCGACGCGCCGTGGACCTGCTGGGCGGCGGCGAGCGCGGCGGCGCAGTGGGCCTGGGCGCTGGCGTAGTCGGACTGGGCCAGGGCGGTGGCGCAGCGGCAGCGGGTGGCGCGCACGTCGGGCGCAACCTCGGCGGCGGCGAGGCGCTCGCACGCCGCCAGCGCCTCCTCGAAGCGAGCGAGGCGGTGCAACGCCGTGGCCTCGTCCTCGAGGAAGTCGAGGCGCAGCGCGGGCGGCACGCCGGGGCGGGCCACCGCGGCGCGGGCGATGGGCAGCAGCGCCTCGATCGACCGGGGGTCGACGGCGACCGACGCCGCGTGGAGCATGCGCATCGCGGCCAAGGCCTGGAGATCGGGATCGCCGGCCTCGGTGGCGAGGGCGAGGGCACGCTCGCGCGCGGCGGCCGCGACCTTGAGATCGGCGCTGAGGTGATGGAACGACGCCTGCAACAGCGCGTCGGCGAGCAGTCCGGGATGGCCGAACTGCTCGGCGATGGCGAGGAGCGCGACGCTCCGGCGGCGAGCCTCGGGGAGATCGCCGGCGAGGTTGGCGGCGACCAGCGCGGTGCGCTCGGCGTCGAAGGCGGCGACCCGCGCATCGTCGGGGATCGGCATCGCGTGCTGGAGCCGATCGGCGGCACACGACTCGGGGGATGGCATGCCGGCGATGCTGCCGTGGGCGTTGCGCACGGTCGCGGCGCCACCGCGGGCCAGGCCGGCGAACACGCCGCGCGCCAGGATCAGCTCGCGATCGAGGCAACCCATCCGGCGATCGAGCACCGCGGCCGACTGTTCGCCGCGGGTGTGGGCGCGGCAAGCGCCGATGCGGGCGTCGCGCCAGCGCTCCACCCAGGCGTCGACCTGGAGCTGGGTGCGCTCGGCGGCGTCGGGCCCGAACGACGCGACCTCGGCGAAGCGCGCGCCCACCTGATCGCGGAGCGCCGGGGTCCAGACCGCTGCCGCGGCGTCGCCGGCGCGATCGCAGTCGACCACCGGGCGCGCCGCCGACCCCGGCCAGATCAGCGCGAAGGCGACGACACCGCCGACGGTGGCGACCCCGGCCGCGGCGAGCGCCATCGCTCGGCGGCGACGCGGGGTGCGCTCGAGCAGATCGCACAGCTCGGTCATCGACGGATGGCGGTCGGAGGGATCGCTGGCGAGCCCGCGGTCGAGCACGCGCAGGAGCCAGCGCGGCGCCGGCGAGGACCGCGTCCGACGCCGCACCTCGCCGTCGAACGGATGTTCGCCGTGGATCAGCTCCCAGGCGGTGACACAGAACGAGAACTGATCACTGCGCGCGGTCGCGGGCGCGCGGTGGCGCTGCTCTGGCGCCATGTACCGCGGCGTCCCGACGTAGACACCGTGTCCGGTGAGCGACAGGCCGAGCAGCCCGGCGCCGGTCACCGGCGCGATGGCGTCGTCGCCGCGCTGGGACTCGTCGTCGCCGACCGTGGTGACGTCCGAGATGGCCGGACGCGCGCGCTCGGGCGCGACGTCGTCGCCCGCGAGATCGCTGCCGCGTCGCCGCGCCAACCCGAAGTCGCCGATGCGCACCCGGCCGTCGGTGCCGACCAGGATGTTCGACGGCTTGACGTCGCGGTGGACGAGCTGCTTGGCGTGCGCCGCGGCGAGGCCGCGCCCGGCCTGCACCATCAGCGCCACGACCTCGCGCCACCGCCGCGGACCACCGCGGTCCAGGGTGTCGCCGTCGACCAGCTCCATGGCGATGAAGAAGCGCTCGCCGTCGGTGCCGACCTCGTGGACCGCGACCACGTTGGGGTGCTGGAGCTGGGCCAGCGCCTGGGCCTCGCGCAACATGCGCATCGAGCGGTGGGCGTCGGGCTCGTGGATCACCTTGAGCGCGACCGAACGCGCCAGCTCGGGATCGCGGGCCTCGTAGACCGCGCCCATGCCGCCCTCGCCGAGGAGGCGGACGATGGTGTAGCGATCGACGCTGCTGCCGGGCGCCAGCGGGTTCATGCCTTCGCGGCCATCGCGCGCCACCCTAGCAGAGGTTCAGGGCTTGTGCTCTCGGGACGATCGCGGAGCCGAGCCGCCGCCCATCATCGTGTACGCTGATTCGATGTCGTCCGCGATCCGCGCCGCGCTCCTGACGGCCCTGCTGATCGGCTGCGGCGACGGCGATGGCGCGACGGTGGACGGCGGCGAACTCGACGCCGAGGTCGCCGACGGCCCTGACGTGGACGCCGCCGCGATCGATGCCGCCACGATCGACGCGATCGAGCTCGACGCGCCCACCGACGTCGCCGTCGACGCGCCGCTGGGACCGACCACGCCCTTCGAGCTCGCGTACGCCAACGCGTGGTCGTTCCGCGGCATCACCGGCGTGATCGCGCAGAGCACCGCGCTGGTGATCAACCCGGGCACCAACCTCGAGGCGCTGGATCTGTCCACCTTCTTCGTGGCCAGCGTGGTCGACGATCACCCGGTTGCCACCATCCGCGTCCTGATCCCGGTGGCCGCGGCGGCCCCCTTGCCGGTGGGCAACGCGGCGGGCAACCTGTCGTCGGCCGCCGAGACCCACATCGGCCCGCTGGTCACCGAGCCGCGCTTCGACAGCGACACCCCGGCGATCGGCTTCTCCATCAGCGACCTGCCCATGCCGGTCAACACCCTCATCAACGCGACCGCCGTGCTGCGCAACGGCACCCAGCAGGTGACGCTGTCGTTCGTCTTCACCCTGCACGCGACCGGCGCAGGGGCCGCCGTCACCGGCGCCAGCCGCGTCGCGTCCGGGCCGTTGATGTGAGCTCGACGGGTGGGCTGTCCATCGCTCGAGGCCGAGCTGTGCATCGACCCGGCGCGGGTCTACGCCACCGGCATGTCGACAGACCACGGGCCGGAGCCTGTCGGCGACCCGCGCGGTGTGGGAGTTCTGGAACGGCGCTCCATGAAGGCATGAACGTTTTGCCGCCCTGCGCGCGCGGCCAACGGCCCGACGCAGCTCTTGCGCACAACCCGGCGCCGGAATCGGCACGCGGGATGCTCTGGCAGGGGTCATGCGCTCCTTGGTCCTGCTCGTCGCGATCGGCCTGGGGATCGTGGCCTGCCCGCAACCGGCGCACGCCCAGCCGAAGCCGGGGTCCATCGACGAGCGGACGCTGACGGCGGCCGAACTCGGTCGCTACATCGAGCCCTACGTCCCGGCGATCCGGGCCTGCTACCTGACCCACACCCGCGGCCGGAGCCCGTCGGCTGCGCTGCGGCTGGAGATCATCGTTCACCGCGACGGGTCGGTATGGAAGCTCGGAGTCGTCGCGCCTGGCGTCAAAGGGCGCCGACTCGAGGCGTGTGTGCAGAAGCTGGCGCAGTCCTGGCATTTCCCGGTGCGCGCCGGCTTCACGACCGCCGTGATCCCGTTCTTCTTCCAGCGAACCAGGGCCCCCGGTGCCGGGCCGCAGCCCGGTTGCGTGAGCGCGCGAGGGTGTCCGGAGAAGAAGCCATGAGCGAACAGATGATCGCGCGACGACGCGGGTGCCCGATCACGGCCGCCCTGCTTCCCTGGCTGCTCGCCGCGTGCTCCCAGCGCAGCGACGCCCCTCCACCGGTCGCGCAAGCCGACCCGGCACCGGGCCCCGCTTCGGCGTTGGCCATGCTCGACGCGGCGATGGACGCCGAGACCGACCTGCGCGAACACATGCGCGAGCACCTGGCCGCGGTCGTCCGGGTGCAGGAAGCCATCGTCCGTGGACAGCTCGACCAGGTTCGGCGCGACGGGGCGTGGCTCATCATACATCCCGAGCACGTGGAGCTGGCCGACGCTGCCGCCGACGTCGAACGCCTGCGCGCCGCCGCCGTCGTGGTGGCGGAGGCGAAGGACCTGCCGGCCGCCGCCGCCGGGCTCGCCGCGCTGGGCAGCGCCTGCGCCAGTTGCCACGACGCGCGGGGCGCGATCGCCACGTTCGAGTGGGAGCCCGAACCGCCCGACGAGGCGAGCCTCGCCGCACAGATGCGGCGCCACCAGTGGGCGGCGGCTCGGCTGTGGCAGGGTGTGGTGGGGCCTTCCGACGAGCTGTGGCGGCAAGGCTCCTCGGCGCTGTCCACGCTGCGCCTCGACGTCGGCTCCCTCGCCGACGGCCCGTCCGGTCCAGCGGTGAAGGCAGCGGTCGCCCGGGTGCGGGCGCTGGCCACCCAGGCTCAGAACCTGCGCGACCCCGCCGCCCGCACCGCGCTCTACGGCGAGCTGCTCACGACGTGTGTCGGTTGCCACCAGGAGGTGCGACCCGGGCCGCGTCCGATGCCATGAACGGACCCGCGAGTACACCCGAGAGCGATACCAAGCAGCGCCGCCCGCGCATCCTGGTCGTGGACGACGAACCGGACCTGGTCTCGCTCGGCACGCGGATCTTGCAGCGCCAGCTCGCGTCCGCGTTGCAGAAGCCGTTTCGCCCGGAGGCGCTCCTCTGGAGCGTTCGCTCGCACCTCGAGGGGACAAGCACCCTGGAGAACCGAAGCCCCTGACCTGATTCTTCGTCACACGCGTCGGGCGCGCGGCGCGATACGTTCCGATCGAAGGCGACGGCGGCCTGTGCAACGCATGCGCTCCTCCGGCTCAAGGGCGCCACCGTCTCGTCCGGCCGTCCGCCGAGGAAGTGGTGCTCACCTCCCTTCCCGGACCGAGGCAGGGATCATGAAGACGACGCCCCTCCATCTCGTGGTTGTCGCGGGCTCTCTGGCCTTCCCCGGATGCAAGTTCCCCGGGCTGCCGCCGATCCGCCGAAGACGGCCCGACCGCGCTCGCCGTCAGCCCCGACGAGACTCACCTGGCCATCGGCACCAGCGCCGGCATCGCGTCCAGGGCACGAACGTCGACGAACG
>SXJR01000221.1 GCA_005779305.1 Myxococcales bacterium | reverse complement strand
GGCCCACGCCGCCGCCGCAGAGCGCGGTCGCGCCGCCGGGGACATCGCCGCGGGCGACGCCGCCGCCGGTCCCGCGGGCGCCGACCCAGGACGACTTCACCGTCGCCGTGCCCGGGCTCGACACCTACGCCGGCGATGGCACCACCCGGGTCGCCCCGTCGGGGCTGGCCGCCGCCGACTCGCTGCAACGGCGGCGCCCGCTGGTGATCGCGCTCGGGATCAGCGTCCTGGTCGCGGCGGCGCTGATCACCGCGCTCGTGGTCAGCGGCGCCTTGTCCGGAACCCGGACAGACCTGGCCGCCGCCACCGAGGCCGACGCCGCCACCAACCGCCCGGCCCTGCCCGTCGACGCCGAGACCCCGCTCACCGTCACCCCCGCCGACGCCGGCGACACCGTCGCCGTCATCCCCGACGCCGACGCCCCGTCCCCCGTCCCCGACGCCGCCGTCAGCCCGGTCCCGGCGCTGACCACGCTCGAGATCGTCACCCGCCCCGCCGGCGCCCGTGCCGTGGTCGATCGCGAACCGGCCCGCACCACCCCCGCGATCCTCCGCGACCGTCCGCCCGGCAAGGCGACGATCGTCGTCACCAGGGACGGCTACGCCACCGTCACCCGCACCATCGAGCTCGCCGCCGGCGAGCACCGCACCATCGAGCTCGTGCTCGACAAGAAGAGCGGCGGTAACCCGCGCGTCGGCTACCTGACCGCCCGCACCCAGCCCTACGCCGTCGTCTATCTGGGTAGCCGCAAGCTGGGCGAGACCCCCTTCGCCGGCGTCGAGCTCCCCGTCGGCCGCCACGTCCTCACCTTCAAGAACCCCGGCAAGCGCCCCGTCACCCGCACCGTCACCGTCCGCGCCGGCCAGACCATCAAGCTCAACTTCCCCCTCTGAGCGAGCGATGGCGGCGTGACTGTCACGCGTTCGCCGGGTGACACCCCGGAGCGCTTCCGGGAACTTGAGCCGCGTCGGGCCGGGCCCGACGCTTGCTCGGGTGGCCGGACATGGCCCAGGCATCGTTCGCTCGGCGGGCGTTCCTGCCCTCGCCGCTCGAGCTGGCGCCCGGGCCGCAACGGGTCGACGCCTTCGCGCGCCTGCGAGCCCTGGTCGCGCTGGCGTCGATCGGGTTCGATCTGGCGATCTACGCCGCGCTGCGCGGGCGCGAGCCGTTCGATCAGGGCGCGCTGGCGGGGTTCGTCGTCATCAACGTCGTCTTGCTCGCGCTCGACGCCGGGCTGTGCTGGTTCGGGCTGCGCCGGCGAGGCCGGCACTACGCGACGCTGGCGCTGCTCTCGCTGACCGTCGAGGCGACCACGGTGATGGTCTGGATCCAGCTCACCGGCTCGCTGTCGAGCTACTTCCTGAGCGCGATCCCGGTGATCGTGCTGTCCTACCGGCTGTTCGCCGACTACCGGCTCGGTCGCGCCAGCTACCTCGTCATCGCCGTGCTCCACGGCGCGGTCTTCGCCGGCGAGGAGCTGGGCTGGCTGCGCGTGGCCCAGCTCTTCGTCGACCGTCCCGGCGCGCTCTACGGCGACGCGATGTTCCGGTGGTCGGCGCTGGTCTCGATCCAGATGATGATCCTGGCCGTGTTCGTGCTCGCCAACCTGGTGGCGCGGGCCCTGCACGAGAAGGAGACCGCGCTCGACGCCGTCCAGCGCGATCTCGATCGCGTGGTCGCCGAGGCCAGGCCCGGCCGGCTCTCGCACCAGACCCTCGACGGCAAGTACCGCCTGGGCGAGATGCTCGGGCGCGGCGGGATGGGCGAGGTCTACGAGGCCGAGCGCGTCGACGGCGGCGGCGAGGTCGCGGTCAAGGTGCTGTACGGCCGCATCTCGTCGCGCGACGAGCTCGAGCGCTTTCGCCGCGAGGCCTCGATCGCGCGCTCGATGCCGCCGGCCCACGTGGCCCAGGTCCTCGACGTCGGTCACGCCGATGACGCCGGCCACCACTACATCGTGATGGAGCTCCTGCGCGGCGAGGATCTGGCCATGCTGCTCCGCCGCCGCACCTGCCTGCCGGCGGCCGAGCTGCTCCCCATCGTCGACCAGCTCGCGGCGGCGCTCGAGGCCGCCCATGCCATCGGCGTGGTCCACCGCGATCTGAAGCCGCAGAACGTGTTCCTCCTGGCCAGCGGCGCCGCGCTCCACGTCAAGCTGCTCGACTTCGGCGTCGCCCGCCTGCTCGAGGGCAGCGTCTTGACCGCGAGCGCGGTGGTGGTGGGTTCGCCGGGCTACCTGGCGCCCGAGCAGGTCTCACCCGAACACCAGGACATCGGTCCGCGCGTCGACGTGTTCGCGCTCGGCGCCATCATCTATCGCGCGCTCACCGGCACCAGCGCCTTCCCGGCCCGCAACGCCGCCGCCGCCGTCTACGAGGCCGTGCATCTCGAGCCGCACCACCCGTCGCTGCTCGATCCCGAGCTCCCCGAGGACATCGATCGCGTGCTCGCCCTCGCGCTGGCCAAGCGTCCCGTCGAGCGCTACGCCACGCCGGTCGAGCTGGCTCGCGATCTGCGCGCCGCCTTCGCCGGGACCCTGGCCCCGTCGATCCGCGAGCGCGCCGAGGCGATCATGCGCCCCCGGCCACCCGCTCGCCCCGATCGCACCATGACCGTCACGCTCTGATTCATCGCGCGGCGCTCATGGATGGGTGGGTGTCGATCGGGTCGACCAGCCCGTAGTCGCGCTCGGCGTCCGGATCGGCGATCGACTCCGGCGTGGCCTCGACCTCGAAGCGGATCTGGCTGCGCGCCGCGGCGGTGTAGGTCTGCTCCGAGGGCGTGCTCCAGTCCGACGTCACCTCGACGCCGAGGTCCACGAACTCGGCGCCGACGATTCGCACCGTGCCACCGGCGCCTTCGGGCAGGTAGTGGCCGACGTCGTAACACTTGGCGCCGCCGGGCTCGGCCGGGCCGTGCGCGTTGTAGCGATGGCCATCGACCGAGACCCGGCCATTGATGAGCCCGAACTGCTTGCGGCCGCCCAGCCACGGCACCGAGGTGCCGATCGCGCCCTTGGCGGCGACCAGCACGCGAGCCCGGATCGCGACCAGCTTCTCCTCGTGGTTGCTCAGCTCGAGGCCCTGGGTCGGGTCGATGCCGAGCGCGTTCCCCGAGCGCGGACCGACGACGCCCAGCTTGGTGAGGTAGGGCTCGGCCTTTCTGATCGCGCTGAGCTGGCTGTCGGACAGCTCGGCGATCCAGTGGATCCCCATCTCGCGTTCGATGTCGGTCTGAGACATGGTGCCGAGCTTGGTCGAGGTCGCGAGCAGCAGCTTGAGGGCGGGGCCGTAGGCGCCGGTCGACGCCGGCAAGCTGACGCCGGCCAGGGCCGCGGCCCGGAGGTCGAGCGCCGAGCCGGTGGTGGCCGAGCTGGTCCCGGCCAGGACCTCGCTCAGCTCGTCGTTGACGGTGTCGTAGGCGGTGTCGAGGGTGCCGATCGAGTCGGTCATGTCGACGAACGTGTCGAACATCATCAGCGAGCCGTCGACCAGCAGCTTCCAGTCCACGTTCGCGACATCAGGGGCATCGGTGGGTGGGCCCCGGTCCGGGTCCTTGCGCCGATCCGCCGATTCGTAGCTCGCCAGCTTGGTCACCTTCTCGACGGTCTCGAGCGCACTGGTCACGGCCGACACCACGCTCATGATCAGCTTGAGGGGACCGGCGCCCAGGACCAGGTCGAACACGAAGCTGGCGCTGTCGCGGAAGTCCTGGGCTGCCTCGAGGTGGGCCGCCACCTTGGTCTCGAACGTGGCCGCGGCCGCGGCGTGCCGCTCCTCGTAGGCCGCGAACACCTCGCGCGTGGCGCCGAGCACGCCGACCGAGAGTCGGGCCTCGGCGACGAGGGCGCCGCGGGTCTTGGCGAGCAGCGCGCGGGCGCGGCGCACCTCGGCCTGGCGCTTGCCCGCCCAGGCGGTGTCCGGGCCAGTGGCGGTCGCGTCGACGGTCGCGTCCGCGGTCGCGCTCGCGCCACTCTTGGGCGCGAGCTGGACGTGGCGCGCGCCATCGGACGGTCCGGTCGGGCAGCTGGCCAGGAGGTCCGCGGCCGATCCACCCGCGACGACGCGATCGGCGACCGCGTCGGCGTGCCGTTCGTACGCGTCGCCCGCTTCACCCACCTCGCTGGCGAGGTGGACGCCGCCGGCCTGCTGGACCACGTGGGCCGCTTCGTGGGCAGAGGTCCACAGATCGGGCGCGCGCGCGAAGCCGACGCGGTCGCCGGTCGCGTAGGCCTCGGCACCGAGCGACTGGCAGGCGCCGGTGGCCGCGCCGCCGACCTCGGCGCGCACGCCGGACAGATCGTGGGCGTCGCCGAACGAGCCCTGGATGGTGGTCAGGAACGGCAGCGCACTCGACGCGCTGGAGACCCCGGCCGCGGCGGTCGTGGCCGCTGAGCTCTCGACGGCGGGGACGCCCGGCATCGCCGCCGGATCGCCGGCGGCCAAGGACTCGGCGAACGAGTCGGGCGGCGCTGGCGTGGCCGACGCGAACAGCTGGACCGTGCTCGCCGCGGCCGTGCTCGCCGCGGCCGCGCTCGACGACGCGGCGGGCTGGCCACCGCCGCCGCCGTAGCGCATCTGCACGCGCGTGCGCTTGCCAGGCGCGATCGCGCCGGCCGTCGAAGGGGACGTCAGGTCGTTGGCGTCGTCGTTGCGTCGAGCTCGTTCCATGACGAGCCCAGGAGCAAGGCGGGTGCCGCCGCCAGCCGCGCGGAATCACCAGCTAGGGCGCGTGGTTGTGGCATCCGCCGCCACGGTCGTGGCGCGCGCTGCCACAGCGGCGGAGACCTCAGCTCGCCGGGGGCAGGACCACGTCGAAGGCGATGCGCTGCACGCGCGTCGTGCAGTCGCCGACCGGGGTCGAGACATTGCTGGCGTCGATGGTGACGTGCTCGAGGGCGACGTCGATCAGCTCGCCGGCCCAGTTCGGAGCGAAGCTGGTGAAGGACGTGGTGCCGCCGGTCTGGAAGTAGACGTCGGTCTCGGCGCCGCTGGTGTATCTGAGGAGGAGGCACGAGCCGCAGGTCCGGTACTGGAGCTCGGCGCCGGCGATCGGATTGCTCCCGCTGACGTAGCCGCTGGAGAACACACCGGCCCCCTCCCACGCCTCGATACGGATCTCGGTGGCGGCGTCGATGCGCGCCGTCCCGCCGAGGACTCGCGGCGACGCCTGGTGGAGGAGGTTGGTGAGGGCGACGGTGCCGAGATCGCCGAGCGTCGCCGGCAACGGGCACAGGGTCGCGTCGATCGGAGGCGCGACCGGAGCGTCGACGGGGCCATCCCACTCGATCTCGCCGCATGCCGTGGCGAGCAGCGCGGCACAGCACGAGAGGCTCAGCGAGCGGCCGCACCCTGACGTGGGCGCGCGCCGGAGGTTGCGGGTGGGCTGGTCGAGGTCGTGCCGATGCATGACAAGGGCAAGAGCATCGGATGTGCCACACCCAACCACGCGAACCGGCTCGGCTCCGGCGGGCCATCGAGCACGCCGTGCGTGATCGATGGCGTGATTTGCGCCGCGCGTGCTTACTTGCCGCCGGCGGCGAAGTAGCTGGGCTTGGTGTCGAACCGGTGGGTGGCGTCGATCATGCGGACGGTGCCCGACTTGGAGCGCATGACGATGGACTGGGTGTGGGCGCCGATGCCGGTGAAGCGGACGCCGTCGAGGAGGTAGCCGCGGGTGACGCCGGTGGCGGCGAACATGACGTGGCCCGAGGCCAGCTCCTCGGTGGAGTAGATGTGGCCCTCGGGCTTGACGCCCATCTTGTAGGCGCGGCTCTTCTCCTCCTCGGAGCGGAAGCGGAGGCGGCCCTGGAGCTCGCCGCCGACGCAGCGCATGGCGGCGGCGGCGATCACGCCCTCGGGCGCGCCGCCGATCCCGAAGAGGACGTCGATGCCCGAGTCCTCGCGCGACGTCATGACCGCGCCCGAGACGTCGCCGTCGCCGATGAGGCGGATGCGGGCGCCGGCCTGGCGCACCTCGCCGATCAGGTCGCTGTGGCGATCGCGATCGAGGATGACCGCGGCCAGATCCTCGACCCGCTTGCCCTTGGCGGCGGCGATGCGCTGCAGGTTCCAGGTCGGGGTCTCGCGCATGTCGATCACGCCCTTGGCCTCGGGGCCGACGGCGAGCTTCTCCATGTAGGTGTCGGGCGCGTTGAGGAACTGGCCGTCGTCGGCGATGGCGATGACGGCGATGGCGTCGGGCGCGCCGGTCGCGCACAGGTTGGTGCCCTCGAGGGGATCGACGGCGATGTCGACCCGCGGCGAGTCGTCGTCGTTGTCGAGCCAGCCGCGGCCGACCCGCTCGCCGATGTAGAGCATGGGCGCCTCGTCGCGCTCGCCCTCACCGATGACCACGGTGCCGCGGATGTCGATGGTGTCGAAGGCGCGGCGCATGGCCTCGACCGCGACGTGATCGGCGAGCTTGCGGTCGCCGCGGCCCATGAGCCGCGCCGACGCCAGCGCGGCGGCCTCGGTGATGCGGATGACTTCGAGCGCGAGGTTGCGATCGTCCATGGCGCGGCGACTAGACCACGCCCGCGCCCGCTCAGTCCACCGCCGGAGGCCGCGAGACCTGCCTGACCGGGAGCAAGGCCCGGAGCTCCTCGGGGAGCGCGCGCGGACGCCCGCTGGGCCCGACGACCGCGTGTCGGGTCCAGCCCTCGGCCAGGACGGTCTCCCCGCGCCGCACCACGTAGGCGAAGCGCAACGATGCCGCGCGCAGCTCGGTGACCTCGACCTCGATGGCGAGGAGATCCTCGTAGTAGGCGGGCGCGCGGTACCGGCAGTGGGCCTCGACCACCGGCAGCGCCACCTGGGCCGCCTCGAGGTCCTTGTAGCTCTTGCCCTGGGCCCGCCAGTAGGCGGCGCGCGACGCCTCGAAGAAGCGCAGGTAGTTGGCGTAGTACACGACCCCCATCTGGTCGGTGTCGCCGAAGATGATGCGCTGCTCGTGGATCACGGGCGCCGCTCCGTCACTCGGCGATGCGGATGAGCCGCGGCGGCGCCGCCGCGATCGGTAGCGCCGCGATCTTGGCCAGCGCCGCCTGCACGTCGCCCTCGCGCGCCTCGTGGGTGACCACGAACACGGTGGCGCCGCTGTCGTGGCCCGGATCGCGCTCGCTGTCCTGGATGACCTGGGCGATCGACACCTCGTGGTTGCCGAGAATGGTGGTGATCTGGCCGAGCACGCCGGGCCGGTCGGCGACCGAGAAGCGCAGGTAGTAGCGCGAACGGATCTCGGTCATGGGCAGGAGCGGCTTGGGTGCCAGCGCCCGGTGCCGCCGCGTCGGGCGCGCCCCGGCGGCCTTGGCCATCAGGTTGCGCGCGACCTCGATGAGATCCGACACCACCGCCATCGCGGTCGGCATCATGCCGGCGCCGGCGCCGTAGTACATCGAGCCGCCCAGCGCGTAGCTGGTCACGTAGAGCGCGTTCTTGGCCCCGTCGACATCGGCGAGGAGCCAGCGCGCCGGCACCATCGTGGGATGGACGCGGGCCTCGACGGCGCGGCCGTGATCGCGACCGATCACCAGCGGCTTGACCACGTAGCCGAACTTCTCGGCGTAGGCGAAGTCGCGCGGATCGAGGGTGTCGATGCCCTCCTTGTGGATGGCGTCGGAGTCGAGCATGGCGCCGAAGCACAACATGCAGAGCACGGCGAGCTTGTGGGCGGCGTCGCCGCCGCTGACGTCGAGCGTCGGGTCGGACTCGGCGTAGCCCAGGCGCTGGGCCTCGGCCAGGACCTCGGCGAAGGGCGTGCCCTTGTCGCGCATCTCGGTCAGGATGAAGTTCGAGGTGCCGTTGACGATGCCGTGGATGTTCTCGACCCGGTCCGAGGCCAGGCCCTCGCGCAGGACGCGGATGACCGGCACGCCGCCGCACACCGCGGCCTCGTAGTAGACGTCGACGCCCTTGTCCTCGGCGGCGGCGAAGACCGCGGTGCCGTGGCGAGCCAGGAGCAGCTTGTTGGCGGTGACCACGTGTTTGCCGTGGGCGATGGCGCTCTCGACCGCGACCTTGGCCTCGGCGTCGCCGCCGATCAGCTCGCACACGATGTCGACGTCGGGCCGCGACAGCGTGGCCTCGATGTCGGTGGTGAGCAGCGCCCGATCGACCTCGACCAGGCGTTTCTTCTTGTCCGGCGCCCGGACCGCGATGGCCCGCACCACCAGCCGCGCACCGAGCCGGGCCCGGATGGCGGCGGCGTTGTCCTCGAGCAGCTTGACCACGCCGGCGCCGACGTTGCCGAGCCCGAGCAGCGCCACGCCGATCTCGCGGTCGCCGCCGCCTGCCGCGACCGGTGCCATCACGGCACCGGCGGGTAGGAGTAGTGCTCGCTCACGATCTCCCAGTTGCCGCCGGGCGCGCGTGCAAAGGTGATGGTGAGGAACCCCTCGTCGGTGACGGTGACCGCGCCGTCGGACACCTCGCGGACCAGGCGGGCCGAGAAGGTGGCGCCGCCGGCGCCGATCGACGTGACCTGGCCCTCCTCGAGCGTGAGGTGGACCGCGCGCGCGCCCTCGACCGACTGGCGGAGGTAGTTCTGGGCCTGGGGCCAGCCGACGTGGGCCTTGCCCTGGTAGACCACGACGGTGTTGCCGTCCTGGCGGTAGAGCGGCGCCAGCGCCTCGAGGCTCCGCACCTCCCAGCCCTGGCGCCACTGCTCGACGACGCGGAAGACCTCGGTGAACGAGTCGGCGGTGGCCGGATCGACGGGCCCGGCGGCTCCCTTGGAGCCACCACCACAACCGACGATGGCCAGAACTGCGACGAGGACGAAACGCCTCATGGTCCTGGCCTTTTAGCACGCGAATCACATGGCGCGCTCCTGTGGAGTGATCGACTTCGCCTCATGATGTAGGTTCGGCCGCATGACGGAGATCATCTGGATCCACGCACGTGAGGTTCTCGATTCGCGCGTCAACCCGACGGTGGAAGCGGAGGTCGGCCTCGACGGCGGCGCGCTCGGCCGTGCCATCGTGCCCTCGGGCGCCTCGACCGGCGAGCACGAGGCCCTCGAGCTGCGCGACCACGACCCCCACCGCTTCCTCGGCAAGGGCGTCAGCCGCGCCGTCCAGAACGTCACCGACACCATCGCGCCGGCCCTGGTCGGCATGGACGCCGACGATCAGGCAGCGATCGACGCCGCCCTGATCGAGCTCGACGGCACGCCGATGACGAGCGCGCTGGGCGCCCACGCCATCCTGGCCGTGTCGATGGCCGTGGCCCGCGCCGCCGCCGACGCCCACGAACTGCCGCTCTACCGCTACCTGGGCGGCGTGGGCGCGCTGACCCTGCCGCTGCCGCTGATGAACATCATCAACGGTGGCGCCCACGCCGACAACGAGCTCGACATCCAGGAGTTCATGATCGCGCCGGCGGGCTTCGATCACTTCGAGGACGCGCTGCGCGCCGGCGTCGAGGTCTTCCACAACCTCAAGAAGATCCTGTCGGCCAAGGGCAAGGTCACCAACGTCGGCGACGAGGGCGGCTTCGCCCCGGCCATGGCCACCGCCGACGAGGCGCTGACCACGATCCTCGAGGCCATCGCCAAGGCCGGCTACAAACCCGGCGAGCAGATCTTCCTGGCCCTCGACGTCGCCGCCTCGGAGTTCTTCGACAAGGGCACCAAGACCTACCAGTACGAGGGCAAGACCCGCAGCTCGGCCGAGATGGTCGAGCTCTACGCCGGCTGGACCGAGAAGTACCCGCTGGTGTCGATCGAGGACGGCCTGGCCGAGGACGACTGGGACGGGTGGGCG
>SXJR01000220.1 GCA_005779305.1 Myxococcales bacterium | reverse complement strand
CTCGCGCTCCTGTGGCTCGACGCCGGGGACCGCGCCGCCGACGCCGGGGACCGCGCCGATCGCGCCCGCACGGCCCTCGTCGAGCGCCTCGAGCCGCTGGGCGCGGCCGACCTGACGATCACGACGCTGCGCGGCGCCGATCGCGGGACGGCGCGCGTGTTGGCCGGAGCCGGCGGCCAGCGCTGGCTGGTGATCGCGCTCGATCTTCCGGCCGTGGCCGAGCACGACTACCAGCTCTGGTTCGTACCCGAGCGCGGCGCGCCGGTGTCGGCAGGCCTGTTGCGCCCCGACCTGGTCGGGTTCCTCGATGCGGTCACCACCGTGCCGCCGGGCCTGGGCCGGGTCCGGCCTGCGATCAGCCTGGAGCCGGCCGGCGGCTCGACCTCGCCCACCGACGTGAAGATGCTCGGCGAGATGATCTGAGCGAATCGACGGCCTAGACGGAAGGCTGGCGCCCGCCGCCGATCACTGCGACCAGCGACCCGATCAGATCGTCGACGAATTCGTCGCGCGGGATCGCGATCCCGGCGGTGCACAGTCGATGGTACGAGGCGATGGAGCTGTAGAGCACCGCGGCGACGCGCAACATGCGCAATGGCAACAGGTAGGGACGGATCGGTCCGGCGTGGCGCATCAAGCTGCCGCTGACGGCGAGGATCCCGGGGGCGTTGGCCGCCGGCAGGTCGGTGACCGGAAACGTCCGGCTGTTGACCAGCTGGGCAACGATCAGCAGATAGTCGGCGCCGCCGTCCGGATCGTCGAGCTTGCGGACCAGCGGGCGCACCATCATCCCGATCAGTTCCTCGAGCGAGTCGCGGCCCTCGTCCCGCAGGTGTCCGAGCATGGCAAGCCAGGCGTTGGCGATCGGATCCGAGTGGCGCGCGAGCAGCGCGTTGAGCAGCGTGCGCTTGTCACCGAAGTGATAGAGAACGGCGGAGTGGTTGCCCTGGCCGGCGGCCGCGGCGATCTCGCGCAGCGAGACGTCGTCGACCCCACGCGCTGCGAAGAGCTTCTCCGCAGCCCGTAGCAGGTCGATTTCGGTGCCCCGATCTCGCTTGGTCATCTGGGGTGTCACGCACTCCAGAGACGCGGGAGTGCGCAGCCACATCCGTATCATACTCAATTTACTAAGCAAAATAAGCGGGATGATTCATCGAATACCAACTAACCCAGTCGACGTTGATCGTAAGACATATGACTTATATGCTGCGCTGAGTACTTCTTCCACCCATTGCAGGAGACCCATCATGAAGCTCGCCGCCTTGGCAGCCACTGCTTGCCTGTTGCTCGTCACCGAAGCCGCCGCCGCGCCCGGCCCCGACCTGCGGCCCACCATCTCGCCGCCGCCGCCGACCAACGTCTATGCGACGGGCCGCTACAACGTGACCGTCGCCAACATCGGCAACCAGAACGCGGCGAGCGCATCGTTGACGATCGAGCTGCCGGCGACCAACACCAGTCCGCAGGTCTACGTCATGGGCACGCTCGGCGCCCGCAGTGCGAGCTGCACGCCCTCGGGCACTCGGTTGACGTGCAACCTCGGCCAGATCCGCCGCAACCGATCGACGACCGTGTTCTTCGACATCGCTCTGCCGCAGAGCTCCGCCCCCCTGCTGTTCTCGGCCACCACGTCGACGGCCGGCGACACCGACCCAGGCAACGACACTGCCGGTCATGCTGCGACGGTCGTGTACTACAATGTTGCCGGCTTCCCGGGAGGCACTGCGACCAATCGCCATTGCACGGGCACGGGCCTGACCGCGTTCTTCGAGTGCACCTTGTTTCCGAGCTCCATCTCGTCGCACACGGCGGAGTTCGTGGGCACCGGCACCAGCGGGACGATCACGATCCCCGGCTACCCGACCTATACAGGCACGTGGAGCTTGAGCGGCGCCAACAACACGCACCTCACGTTCCAGTACTTCGACAGCGGTTCGCTCGCCGCGACGTTCGAGGGTGATGGCGTCGAGTCGACCGCGACCACCCACTGCTACGAAGGGCTGACGACGTTCACGCCCCCCAGCCCCTACGTCGCGCCGTACGAAGTCTGCTTCTGACGCCTGCGTAGCGGCCCGTCAGCCTGGCGGTCCAGGCGACGCGGTCACGCCCACGCGCGGATCTGACCTGCTCGTCACCGGCGCGCGCCGGTCGGCGGCTCGACCTCGCCGACCGACGTGAACACGCTCGGAGATCGACCGAGCGGATCCGCACGCCCCCGCCGCGGGTGATCGGGGTGCTGGCTCACGTCTTTCACTGCACGCGTACTTCGGCGCAGACATCACCCTATGCGGGTGATGGTGCTCCTTCCTATGGCGTGCCAACGTGCCGGGAATGGACTCGTCTGGGTCCAGTTGACCGACCGCCGTGAACCGCTGATACTGCGAAAACCGTGACACCCGAGACCATCACCCCGGATCAGCTTCTCACCTCGACCCAGGTCGGTAACCTGCTGCAGGTTAACCCGAGCTCGGTCAAGAAGTGGGTCAACGACGGCCACATCATCGCCTTTCGCACCCCGGGAGGACACCGTCGGATCCGGGCCTCGGACCTGGTGATGTTCCTGGACCACCACAAGATCCCGGTCCCGCGGCCGCTCTCCAACGCCGCGCGGCGCCGGATCCTGGCGGTCGACGACGATACGATCCAGCTCAAGGCGCTGGGCCGGGCATTCAAGCGTTACTCCGACAAGGTGGAGATCTCGCTGGTCGAGAACGGCATCGACGCGCTGGTCGAGATCGGGGCGATGAAGCCACACGCCCTGCTCATCGATGTGTACATGCCGGGCATCGACGGCATCGAGGTCTGCCGGCGGCTGAAGGCCAACCCGGCCACGAAGGAGATCGCGGTCATCATCACCAGTGGCCGGATGACCGGCGAGCTCGAGCAGTCGGCGCGCGCCGCGGGTGCGCGCCGGGTGCTGCGCAAGCCCGTCGACGTCGCCACGGTCCTCGAGGAGCTGGGGCTGAGCACGCCCCAGGTATCCAGGTAGGGCCAGCAAGGAGAGGATGGGCACGTTCGACGGACCCGAAACGGAATCCACCGCCGAAGCCGGCTCCCCCGAGCCGACGGCGCGGAGAACCGCAGATGTCCTGGTCGACGTGCTCGAGGCGGCCGGCGTCGAGCTCATTTTCGGACTGCCAGGCGGCCCGATCTCGCCACTCCACGACGCGCTGATGGACCGCCAGCTGCGGGTGATCACCACCCGCCACGAGAGCGGCGCCTTGTTTGCCGCCGCCGGCTACGCTCACACCACCGGGCGGCTGGGCGTCGCCGTGGTGACCTCGGGGCCGGGCGTGCTCAACGCCATGACCGGGCTGGCCTCGGCCCACTGCGATGGCCTGCCGGTCCTGCTCCTGGTCGGCGAGGTCCCCCGCAAGGTGCACGGCAAGGGGGCGCTCCAGGACGGCTCCAGCCATGGCCTCAACGTGGTGGGCATGACCCGCCACGTCACCAAGCTCTCGGCCGAGATGATCGATCCGTCGCAGGGGCCGCTCCTGCTCCACCGCGCCATCACCACCGCCCTGTCGGGCCGGCGCGGGCCGGTCTGCCTCACGCTGCCCCTCGACATCGCGATGGCGCCCCAGGTCGCCACCCGCATCACCGCCGAGCTGTCGCTCGAGTTCTCGATCAACGCCCGCGCCCTCGACGAGATCGCGGCGCTGCTCGGCGTCGCCGGGCGCCCGCTCATCCTGGCCGGCTCGGGCGTGCGCGGCCACGGCGCGCCGGCGGCCCTGCGCGCCGTCGCCGAGCGCTTCCAGTGCCCGATCGCCACCACCCCCAAGGCCAAGGGTGTGTTCCCCGAGAACCACCCACTGGCGCTCGGCGTCTTCGGGCTCGGCGGTCACCCGTCGGCGCGCGAGTACGTCGAGGGCGGCCTCGACATGTTGATCGCGATCGGCACCAGCCTCGGCGACCTCGCCACCGACGGCTGGACGCCGCTGCTCAAGCCGCGCCGCGCCTTCGTGCACGTCGACATCGACGCCCGCCAGATCGGCAAGAGCTACGCGCCGACCCACGCGCTGGTGGCGCCGGCCGCGGCGTTCCTCGGTGGCCTGGCCGAGCGCACGGCGCGCATCGTGCCGCGCCCGCCCACCGGCGTCACCCGCTTTCCCATGGCGTCGTCGGATCTCGAGGAGCTGGCGCCCCAGGACGCGCTCGCCGAGATCCAGTCGATCCTGCCCCACGACACCATCTACACCGTCGACTCGGGCGAGCACTTCCTGTTCGCGACTCACTTCCTCGAGGTCACCGCGCCCGACGCCTTCGTGGTCATGACCGGCCTCGGTTCGATGGGGCAGAGCATCGGCGGCGCCATCGGCGCCAAGCTCGCCCATCCCGACCGCATGGTCGCCGCCATCTGTGGCGACGGCTGCTTCGCCATGAACGGCTTCGAGGTCGCCACCGCCGCCGCCGAGAAGCTGCCCCTGGTGGTGTTCGTGTTCAACGATCGCCGCCTGGGCATGGTCGAGATCGGACACAAGGCGGTCTACGGCCGCCAGCCCAGCTATCCCATCACCATGGACGTGGGCGCCCTGGCCAAGGGGCTGGGCGCCGAGTTCGTGCGGGTGACCCGGCCCGGCGACCTCACCGCAGCGGCGGCGTTGCTGCGCCGGCCCAACGGACCGGTCGTCGTCGACGTCCAGATCGATCCGTCGGTGAAGCTGCCCCGCAAGGACCGCATGGCCGAGCTGAAGGCCGCGTCGCGGCCGCTGCGCCTGGTCAACTGATGACCCGAATCGCAGACCGGGGAGAGCGCACGTAGATCGAGGACTGATGGCGAGCACCGGCATCCTGGGAATCGGCACCTACATTCCGCCCATCGTTCGCACGAACGAATGGTGGAGCGCCGAGCATGTCACGCGCTGGCGCGAACAGATGGCGCACCGAGCGACCCGCGCGGAGGCGAGTTCGCCAGCCGAGCACACGTCGGGCGCGATGGCGACGCTCGCCGCACTGGCCGAGTATGCCGACGACCCCTTCCGCGGCGCCGTCGAACGCAGAGTGATGCCCGACGACATGACCTGCGCCGAGATGGAAGCACACGCAGCGCGCGAGGCGCTCTCCCGCGCGGGGGTCGCGCCCGCCGACGTCGACGTGATCCTGACGCAGACTCCCGTACCCGAGCACCTGATGGTGAACTCGGCGTGCATCACCCATCGCCTCCTCGAGCTACCTCCACGCTGCATCGCGCTTGGGACCGAGGCGGCCTGCAACGCCTTCGCCGTGCACGCCACGCTGGCCGATGCCCTCATCAGGAGCGGTCGGGCGCGCCACGTGCTCTCGGTGCACTCATCGGCGATCACACGAACCCATGGCCCGAGCGAACCCCACTCGGCCTGGTGGGGCGACGGCGCCGCCGCCGCGGTGTTCGGCCCCGTCGCCGACGGCAGCGGGCTCCTCGCAGCGGTTCACCATGCCGACGGGTCCGGGTGCGACGCGCTGGTACTCGGGGTGCCCGGGCTTCGGTGGTGGGAGGTCGGCGCGGTGACCACCTACGCTCCCGATCGCGTAGCCACGCGTGCCATGTTGCTCACGATCGTCGACCGGAGTGGCGCCGCGCTTCGCGATGCCCTGACCGAGGCGGGGCTCGATCCAGCTGCCGTCGAGTTCTACGCGGCGCACCAGGGGACACCGTGGCTGACGCGGGTCACCGCTGCGCACGCCGGGCTGGGCAACGCTGCCACGGTGGTGACCTTCCCGTCGCTCGGCAACATGAACAGCGTCAACGTGCCGTTCATCCTCGCCGAGGGTGAGCGGCGCGGGCTCCTCCGCGATGGCATGGTGGTCGCGACCTTCAGTGGTGGGCTCGGGGAGACGTGGTCTAGCCTGGTTCTGCGCTGGGGCTGCGAGAGGTAGACTTGCCACCGTGAAGGAAGTGTCCTGCCGCTTCTTCGAAGCACTCCTGCGAGATCTCGAAGACCGAAAGATCGAGCTGGCACCGCTCGTGCTGGGGACCGACTACACGCTGGCGCACCTCCGCAACAAGAACGAGCGCATCGACTGGCCCGCGTTCGTCCGCATCATGGAGAACGGTCGCGGCTTCTGGACGAAGGAACAACTGATCGAGATCGGAGAGCGCAGCACCGAGGGCACCGCCGTGCAGTTCATCGGCGTCGTCGCGAGGCTGCGGTTCTCGGTGAACGGGTTCTACCACTGGGTCGCGGACCCCGACGGCATCGCCAAGCAGATGTTCCACTGTCTCGCCGTCTCGTGCCGAGACGCCGGCCCGGCGCGGGTCGTGATCGAGCTGATCATGCGCGAGGGGTATTCGCCGAACCACGAGCTCTTCTGGGTCTCGCAGGGCACCTACGCGGCGATGCCCAGGATGCTTGGCGCGACGAAGTCGACGGTCAGCGCCGAGCTCCTTTCCGATGGTGTGAGGTTCCACGTCCAGTACGTCGAGCCCCGCGGTCCGGCCGCCCTGTTCCGCAGGATCGTCACCTGGCCCTTCAACGCCCGTCAGGCCGCCAACGAGCTCAACGACGCGCACCAGAGCCTGCAGGCACGCTACAGCGAGCTCGACGCCACGCGCGACGCGGTCGACCGGCAACGAGCGGTTCTCCAGACCGCATATCGGGTGGGACAGCGCGTGCTCGGTGCACGCGACGTCGACGCCACCATCGCCGCCGTTGTCGAGGAGCTGGTCGACGATCCACAGATTGCGGGCGGCGAGCTTCGATGGGGGGCCGAGCGCGAGTATCGCGCCGGCCAGATCGGCACCACGGCGAGCGCCATCAGCGTCGCCTTGAGGAGCGGTCAGGCCGTCGTGGGATCCGTACGAGTCTGGCCTCGCCGCCCCGACGAGGATGACCATGCACGGACCTTGCTGGAGCTCGTCGGCCCGACCGTCGCGCTGGCGATCAACAACTCGAAGGCCTACCACGAGCTGGCCGAACACCAGCTGACCCTCGAACGCCGCGTCGACGAGCGCACCCGCGATCTGAGCGTGGCCCGCGACGAGCTGGCGGCGACCGTGAACCGGCTCGAGGAGGTCCAGGCGAGCCGCGAGCGGCTGTTCCAGAACATCAGCCACGAGTTCCGCACGCCGCTCGCGCTCATCTTGCTCTCGGTCGACACCCTCATGACCGCGGCCCGCGGCCGCGACGACGAGATCAGCACCGCCCACCTCGGCACCGTCACCACCGCCTCCCGCAAGCTGGTGCGCATGGTCGACGAGCTGCTGTTGCTCGCCGCCGGCCGCGAGCGCGAGCTCAGGGTCCACCCCGAGCCGCTCGACCTCCACGCCGCGATCACCACCGCTGCCGCCGGCTGGCGTCTCGCCGCCGACGCCGCCGCCCAGACCCTGATCGTCGAGTGCCCCACCGACGCCAACGTCCTCGCCGATCCCATCGGCCTCGAGCGCGTGCTCGCCAACCTGCTATCGAACGCGGTGAAGTTCTCGCCGCCGGGCGGGCGCATCACCATCACCGTCGGCGCCGGCGCGGGCGCCGACGACGAAGAAGATCGGCTCCAGGTCGCGGTCGCCGACACCGGCATCGGCATCGACGACGAACTTCGGGCTCGCCTGTTCGGTCGCTTCGAGCAGGGCAAGGGCGGCATCGCCAGCCGCGGCGGCTCGGGCATCGGCCTGTCTCTGGCGCGCGAGCTGGTCCGCGCCCACGGCGGCGACATCGACTGCCTGCCCAATCCCGGCGGCGGCACCATCTTCCGCTTCTCGCTGGCCCGCTCCACGATCCGGCCGAAGGCGCACCACGGGGTCTCGCGCCTGGCGCCCGGCGACTTCGGCGTCGCGACCGAGTCCACCAACGTGCCCCAGCGTTTCGAGCCGGCCGGGACAAGTCTGGGCACGATCCTTCTCGCCGAGGACGAGCCGGCGCTGGCAGCGTCGATCGCCGGCGTCCTGGCCGGGGATTACACCATCCTGATCGCGCACGACGGCGCCACCGCGCTGGCCCTGGCGGAGCAGCACCACCCCGACCTCTTGATCACCGACGTCCAGATGCCGGGCATGGACGGATTCGAGCTGACCCGCCGCTTCCGCGACATGCCGGGCGTGCCGCCGGCGCCGGTGCTCCTGCTCACCGCGCGCGCCGGCCTCGACGATCGGCTGGTTGGCCTCGGCACCGGCGCCGTCGACTACCTGACCAAGCCCTTCGATCCCGACGAACTGCGCGCCCGCGTGCGTTCGCAGCTCGCCCACCGCGAGCTGACCCGCCAGCTCTACGACGCCGAGAAGCTCGCGTCGCTCGGCGCGCTGTCGGCCGGACTGGCCCACGAGCTGCGCAACCCGGCCAACGGCATCGTCAACGCCGTGGCGCCGCTCAAGGAGCTGCTGCCGCCCGAGCTCTCGAATCCCGACCATCCCGTGACCCAGCTCATCGACGTCATGGCCGAGTGCGCCGAGCAGGTCGGCTACCTGTCGCGCCAGCTGCTCGGCTTCAGGCGCAGTGGCGATCTCGAGCTGCGCCGCGTGGCGATCGGCGACGTCATCGACCGGGCCCTGGCCAACGCCTCGGCGGCGCTCACCGGCATCGACCTTCGTACGCACACCACCTACAACGGCGCCATCCGCTGTGCGACACCCGTGATGTCGCAGGTGCTGGTGAATCTCCTCGAGAACGCGGCTCACGCCGCCGGTCCAGGCGGTTGGGTCGAGATCTCGACGTCGAAGCGACCGGGCCGGGTGACGCTCGAGGTCACCGACAGCGGTCCCGGCGTGCCCGTGGCGCTCCGAGACCGCATCTTCGAGCCCTTCTTCACCACCAAACCCCCCGGCCAGGGCACAGGCCTGGGACTGTCCACTTCCCGCGACCTCGTGCAGCGACATGGAGGTACACTCGAGCTGCGGACGCGGGGCGAGCGCACAGTGTTCGCCGTGGACCTCCCCGAGCCTCCCGAGGTGAGCTGATGTCGACGAGCCAACCCATAGACGTGGACACCGGACCACTCGTGCTCTACGTCGACGACGAGCGGCCCAACCGCGTCGTCTTCGAGCGCTCGTTCGCCAGCAAGTTCCGCATCAAGACCGCCGCCGACGGCCACGAGGCCCTCGCCATCCTCGCCGCCGAGCCGGTGGCGGTGCTGCTCACCGACCAGCGCATGCCGCTCATGAGCGGCGACGATCTCCTCCGCCGCGTCAAGAAGGACCACCCCTCCGTGGTGCGCGTGGTGATCACGGCGTACGCCGACATCGAGCCCATCCTGGCCGCGATCAACGAGGGCCTGGTCGCCCGCTACATCGTCAAGCCCTGGAATCGCGAGGAGCTCGAGCAGCTCCTGCGCTGGGCCATCGCGGCCTGGCAGTTCTCGCGCGACTCGTCGGCGCTGCAGCACCGCCTGCTCGAGACCGAGCGCCTGGCTACCCTGGGCAGCATCGTGGGCGCCGTCGTCCACGATCTCAACCAGCCGGTGGTCAGCATCCTGATGAACTGCGACCGACTCACCTACCTGGCCCGGGCCGTGCCCATCGTGGCCCGCCTGTCCGAGGGCGCCGCGCTGCCGCCGCGCGAGCGCGAGCTGGTCGATGATCTCATCAACGAGCTCGCCGAGATCGTCGGCGAAGTGGCCCACAGCGCCAACCACATGCGCGGCATGACCGCCGACCTGCACCAGTTCCTGCGCGGCGGTCAGCGCCAGCAGGCCGGCACCAGCGATCCGCTGCCGGTGATCCGGCACGCGCTCGGCGTGTGCCAGGACGTGGCGGTGCGGGCCCGCAGCTTCCTGCGCTACGAGGGGCCCGACACCTTGCCGGTGGTGCGCATGAGCGCGACCGAGCTGACCCAGGTCCTGATCAACGTGGTCACCAACGGCGCCCAGGCGGTCGGCGACAAGGGCGTCAGCGATGGCGGCGTGACCATCACGGCCGCGATCGACGCCGGCGCGGTGCGCTTCGAGGTCCGTGACAGCGGCGGTGGCATCGCGCCCGAGGTGCTCGAGCGCATCGGCACGCCGTTCTTCACCACCAAGCGCCAGGGCACCGGGCTGGGCGTGGCCCAGTGCCAGCGCATCGTCGGCAAGGCCGGAGGCGCCTTCCGCATCTCGAGCGAGATCGGCCAGGGCACCACCGTGACCTTCACGGTGCCGATGCGCCCCGACGCCTGACCGGCGCGCTCGTTCAGTTGCCGGCGGCGCTCAGCGCCCCGCCGCCGATGGCCAGGAGCGCGGCCAGGTCGCGATCGTTGAACTTGATCATGGCGCCGGCAAAGTAGTCGCGGCCGAAGCGGAACTCCTGGAACTGGATCGGCACGTTGGTGTCGGGATCGAAGGTGCCGAGGTTGATGGTCAGGTATTCCGGGTTGTTGAACAGCTCGTCGACGCCGCCCAGCACGTAGACGTGGCGGAAGACCTCGTACGAGGCGGCCAGCTTCACGCGCGGCAACTGATCGAAGGTGGCGTCGAAGACGTCGGCCGACAGGTGCAGCTCGCGGTTCCACCAGCGCACGTCGGCATCGGCGCCAACGCCGCCGGTCGACTCCTTGAGGCCGTAGCGCAGGGTCAGCCAACCGAAGCGCTTGGCGAACTGGAAGGTGAAGCGGACCTTGTCCTCGATGATGCTCTTGCGGGTCCAGTTGACGGGGTCGACGTTCGGATCGAACTCGAGGGTGACGTCGGGGTAGTCGCCGCGCGGGCCCTTCTCGAGCTCGATCAGGTAGAACTTGTCGGGCCGGGTGTGCAGCTCGACCGAGATATAGTGGCGGGCCAGGCCGGAGAAGACGTTGTACTCGCTGCGCAAGCCGACGTAGGTCTTGAGGGTGAAGATGGTGCCGAGGAAGCCCCTGGCGTCGTCAGTGATCTCCTCGACGTTGTCGGCGATCGCCGGATCGTTGACCAGCTTGCCCAGGGTCCCGACCGGCTGGTCGATCTTCTGGGTGATGCTCTCGGTGTTGGCGATGACCTCGTCGACCTTGTCGAGCTTCTCGCGCAGCTTGGCGCCGGTCAGCTCGACCTCCTGCTTGGCCGACGCCACCAGGCCCTGGGCTTCGGCCGACGCCTCCTCGAGGTTGGCCAGGATCTTGTCGACGCGCTCGTCGGCGGTGCCGGTGATGGCGCGGATGTCCTTGGTGATCTGATCGATGCGCGCCATCGAGCGGTCGGCCTTCTCGAGGATGCCCGACACCGTCCCGGCCTCGCGCTGGACCAGCGCGTCGACGCGGTTGGCCACCGACGCGATCGGACCGTTGACCACGCGCCGCATGTCCTCGGACAGGTCCTTGACCGAGAGCAGGACGGCGTCGACGTTGGGCAGGCTCTGCTCGATACGGCGCAAGAGCTGATCGGGCGAGGTGGCCTCGACCACTCGCGCGATCTGGTCGCCCGACTTGAGCCGCACCGACGCCTTGCCCTCGGGATCGGGGGTGTCGGCAGTGCCGGGATCGATCTCGAGATAGTTGTCGCCGAGCAGCGAGGTCGCCTTCTTGAAGACCACCGAGCTCGACCACACCGGCACGTCGCGACGGACACGGAACTTCACGCGGGCGTAGCGGCCCTCGATCGACAGGCTGGTGATGCCGCCCACCGGCAGACCGGCGACCACCACCTTGGAGCCGATGGGCATGCCCGACGCGTCGCGGAATCGGGCTGACAGCTCGATGCTGTCGGAACCAGCCGGATCGGTGCCGAGGCCGGTGAAGACGGCGTAGACGCCGGCCACCAGCAGGAGGAACAGGATGCCGACCTTGACACCGGCGGACAGCCACTTCACGGCGCCGCCTCCTTCCCGTACGCGGCGGCCACACCCGAGGTGCGGATGAACTCGAACAGGTACGGTTCGCGGCTGGCCTGGATCTCCTCGACCGTGCCGGCGGCCAGGATCCGGTGCTGGTGGATCATGGCGATGCGGTCCGCGATGCGAAACACCGAGGCCATGTCGTGCGAGATCACCACCGAGGTGACCTTATAACGCTCCACCGCCGCCAGGATCATCTCATCCACGTTGCGTGTGGCCAGGGGATCGAGTCCGGTGGTGGGCTCGTCGAAGATGAGGATCTCGGGCTCGAGCACCAGGGCCCGGGCCAGCCCGACGCGCTTGCGCATACCACCCGACAGCTCCCCCGGGTACTTGCGCTGGGTGCCCTCGAGCCCGAGGGCGCCCAGGCGGTCGTTGACGATGTCCTTGATCTCGGCCCGGCTCTTCTTGGTGTGCTCCTTGAGCGGGAAGGCGCAGTTCTCCTCGACGGTCAGGGAGTCGAACAGGGCCGAGAACTGGAACACCAGGCCGAACTTGCGGCGGAAGCTCGACAGCGGCTTGGAGGCCAGGGCGAAGACGTCGGTGCCGTCGACCCAGACGCTGCCGCGGTCGGGGCGCAAGAGCACCATGAAGTGCTTGATCAGCACGCTCTTGCCGGCGCCCGAGGCGCCGATCACGACGTTGACCTTGCCGCGCTCGATGTCGAGGTCGACGTGGTCGAGCACGTGGTTGGCGCCAAAACTCTTGTCGAGGCCGCGCACCCGCACGTGCCAGCGCGGGTGGGGCTGGTCGAGCGGCGTGCCGTCGTGATCGAGCCGGGCGCCGTTGCTCACGTCGCCTCGGGCGGGATGAGCTGGAGCAGGATGTTGGAGAGGAAGTAGTCCGACATCAGGACCACCACCGAGCCGAAGACCACGGCGCGCGTGGTGCCGAGGCCGACGCCGCGGCCGCCGCCGTGGGCGTTGAAGCCCTGGTAGCAGCCGATCAGGATCACGAGCAGCCCGAAGACCACGCTCTTGATCTCGCCCTGGATGATGTCCATGGGCCGCAGGATGTCGCGGGTGTGCAAGATGAACTGGCCGTGGTCGACGCCCTCGCCGACCACCGCCACGAAGTAGGCGCCGATCATTCCGATCACGAAGAACAGGAGCGTCAGGATCGGCGCCATCAGCATGCCGGCGATGAGGCGGGGCAAGACCAGGTACTGAACCGGGTTGACGGCCATCGACTCGAGCGCGTCGATCTGCTCGGAGATCCGCATGGTGCCGAGCTCGGTGGCGATGCCGGCGCCGGCGCGTCCCGAGATCATGAGCGCGGTCAAGACCGGAGCCAGCTCGACGGCCAGGGCCTTGCCCGTGGTGCCGCCGGCGAACGACTCGAGCTGAAACTGGCGGAAGGCGTAGACCGACTGCAGCGACATCACCATGCCGGTGAAGGCGCCGACCAGGAGCACGATGGTCAGGCTGCCGAAGCCGATGTACTCGCAGGCCTCGAGGTAGTTGCCGGGGCGCAAGGGCCGCCGCGGCAGCCACGACATGGCGCGGGCGAACAGGATGACGTGGTCGCCGATGAGATCGATGAAGCGCACGATCGGCGTGAACGCGTCGCGCACGCCGATCAGCACGGCCCGGCCGGCGCTCTCGGCCATGTTCATCGGTTTCGGCGGCTCGTCGTGATCCGACGACGACGGTTCGCCCGGCGCGCTCACAGGTACACCCGCGGCACCCGTTTGGAGATGCCGCACGTGATCTCGTACGGCGTGAGCCCGCTCCACGCGGCCAGCTCGGCGGTGGTGATGGTGTCGGTGCCGTGAGCACCGGTGCCGGTGCCGAGCAGGACCGCTTCGTCGCCGAGGGCCACGCCGGGCACGTCGGAGACGTCGGCGATGGCGATGTCCATCGACACCGCGCCGATGAGCGGACAGCGACGGCCGCCGATGATCACCGCGCCGTGACCGGTCACGCGGCGAGGCAGCCCGTCGGCGTAGCCCGCGGGCAGGACCGCGGCCACGGTCGGCCGCGACGCCGTCCACAACGCACCGTAACCGACGCTCTGGCCGGGCGCGAGGTGGCGGAGCTGGGCGACGTGGGTGACGAAGCGCATGGCCTGGCGGCGTGGCGCCGCCAGGGACGCGTCGGTCGACCAGTGGCCATTGCCGTAAAGGGCGAGCCCGACCCGGACCAGATCGAGGCACGCGCTGGGGAACAGCATCGTGCCCGAGCTGTTGGCGGCGTGGCGCATGGCGGCCGGCGCCACGGACTGGACTCGCGCCGAGACCTCGGCAAAGCGATCGAGCTGGCGCCAGGTCAGGCAGTCGGGTTCGCCCGGATCGTCGATGTCGGCGTTGGCGAGGTGGGTCATCACCCCGGCGACCTCGATGCCGCCGGCCCGCGCCGCCTGCACCAGGGCGAGCGCGTCCGCAGGATCCACGCCGAGCCGGCCCATGCCGGTGTCGATCTTGAGGTGCATGGGCCCGCCGCCAGCGCGGGCGAGCTCCTCCAGGTCACCCGCGTCGGACACGACCGGCGTCAGGTCGCGGGCGCGCATCTCGGCGTGGCCACCGCGCTGGGCCGGACCCATGACCAGGATGGGCGAGCGCACACCGGCGTCGCGGAGCTGCACGCCTTCCTCGACCAGGCTCACCGCGAACGTGGTGGCGGCGCCGGCTGCCTCCAGAGCGGTCGCCACGCCCGGGGCGCCATGGCCGTAGGCGTCGGCTTTGACCACCGCGCACAGGCGCGTGCCGGCCAGGCCGGCGAGCGCGCGAGCGTTGTCGGCGAGGGCGGCGAGATCGATCTCCACCGCCGTCGGCCGGATGGGCCCGACGGTCGCGGTGCCCGCCGCCACGCGTGGAGCTGCTCGCACGGTTCAGATGTGGCCCACCCCAGGTGGGCTGTCAAGCTAACGGCCTGGATTCGCGAGGAAAATGCGATCCCGGTACGAGATGCCGCGCTGTCCCGATCAGGCGGCCTTCTTGCGCTCGGCCCGCTCGATGAGCGCTGGAGTCACGATCAGGGCCCGGCCGCGCGGGATGATGAGGCCATCGCGGGCGAGCTGGTTGAACGCGCGCGAGATGGTCTCGCGGCACGAGCCGATCATGTTGGCCAGCTCCTGCTGGGTCGGGCGGCGGCGCACGACCAGGCCGTCCGGCGACTCGGCGCCTTCCTCGCGGGCCAGGCCGACGAGGCGGAAGATGAGGCGCTCGTTGACGTCGCACAGCGCGAGCTGGGCGATGGTCTCGTCGGCGCGGCGCAGGCGGCGCGCCATCTCACCGAGCAGGTTCATCGCCGTGCGCGGATGCGAGGTCATGTGCCTCATCAGATCCTCGCGCGACAGGACGAGCAGCGCGGTCGGCTCGACGGCCAGGCAGTTGGCCGAGCGCGCGGCGCCGTCGAACATCGACATCTCGCCGAACGAGTCGCCGGGGCGGAGGATCGAGAGCGTGACCTCGCGGCCGCTCTCGCCGAAGATGACCACCTTCACACGGCCGGTCATGATCACGAAGACCGCGTCACCAGGCTCGTCCTGGTTGACGACCGCGGCGCCAGCGGCGACGCGCTTCACCTGCACTCTCGTCGACAGATCCTCGATCGCCGAGATGGGGAGGGCCGCGAAGAGGGTCGCGCGGGCGATGCACGCGCGGATGCGGGCTGGCTCTTCGGGGGCGAGTGTGGGGCGGCCGAGGACGGTGGAGACTGACGTCGGCGGAAGCTGGGGGCGAGCGATGCCAAGCGCCATAAACTGAGCTCCTGGTGAGTCGACGGGGGTCGACGGCTATACCGGGAGCAAGAGCAAGGAGCAGGCCGTGGCGGGGATCGCATCCCCGCAACAAAGGTTTCGATGAGTTGCCGAAGGGGGTTCTGAACCCGACGTGACCGAAGCTTCACATTTCTGCTGGGCACCACGGCGTCCGTGTCGTGATCGTCACGTTTCGTGCGTCGCGTCACGAGCGAAAATCCGGCACCCGAGCCAGGTTTTCGACGGCAAACGTCAGGACCATTGCCGTTCCTGGCCGGCTTGCTGAGGAGGCGCGCGGCCGTGTTAGCGTCTGCGGCCGATGACCGACCACATCGCGATCACCGTCAACGGCGACGCCCACCGGGTGCCGGACGGGATGACCATCGCGGCGTTACTCGAGCGGCTCGGCCTGGGCGGGCGGCGCGTGGCCGTCGAACGCAATCGCGACGTGGTGCCGCGCGCCGACCACGCCGCCACCCAGCTCGCCGACGGCGACCGCCTCGAGGTCGTGGCATTTGTCGGCGGAGGTTGAACGCATGCTCAGCCTGCGATCACCGTATCCTGCACCGCCGGTCGGGCGCGTGAGTTAGGAGTTGGACTGAGAATGTCGACCGACACCTGGACCCTGGCCGGACGCACCTTTCACTCGCGCATCATCGTGGGCACGGGCAAGTACGCCTCCCTCGAAGAGACCCGCGACGCCATCGCAGCGTCGGGCGCCGAGATGGTCACGGTGGCGCTGCGCCGCATCGACTTCAAGGCCGGCGGCCCGACGTTGCTCGACGTCATCGATCGTTCGAAGTACCTGCTGCTGCCCAACACCGCTGGCTGTTACACGGTCGACGACGCGGTCCGAACCTGCCGGCTGGCCCGCGAGCTGGGCATGGACGAGATGATCAAGCTCGAGGTCATCGGCGATCCCAAGACCCTCTACCCCGACAACGCCGGGACGGTCGAAGCGGCCAAGATCCTGGTCAAGGAGGGCTTCACCGTCCTGCCCTACTGCGGCGACGATCTCATCACGTGCAAGCGCCTCATCGACGCCGGCTGCCCGGCGGTGATGCCGCTGGCGGCGCCGCTCGGCTCGGGCCTCGGCATCCGCAACCCGCACAGCCTGCGCATCATCATCGACGAGGTGGCGGCGCCGGTGATCGTCGACGCCGGCGTGGGTACGGCCAGCGACGCGGCGGTCGCCATGGAGCTGGGCGCGACCGCGGTCCTCATGAACACAGGCATCGCACAGGCGAAGAAGCCGGTGCTCATGGCCGAGGCGATGCGCCTGGCGGTCGACGCCGGTCGCAAGGCCTTCCTGGCCGGCCGCATGCCGGTGCGGGCCTATGCCAACGCCTCGTCGCCGACCGCCGGCCTCATCGAATGACCTCCGATGTCGCTCGATGACGTCCGGCTGGTCCTGATCACCGACCGGCGCCTGATGGGCGGGGCCAGCGGGTTCGGCGACGCGATCGCGGCCGCGGTCCGCGACCTGCCGCCGGGGCGCGCCATTGTCCAGGTGCGCGAGAAGGATCTCGACGGCGGCGCGCTGCTGGCGCTGGTGCGGGTGGCGCAGGCGGCGGCGCCGGCTCAGCTCGTGATGGTGAACGATCGTCTCGACGTCGCCCTCGCCGCCGGCGCCGCCGGCCTGCACGTGCCCGAGGACGGCCTCGACCTCGCGGCCGCCTGCGCGGTCGGGCCCAGCCTGTTCATCGGCTGCTCGCGCCACGATCCGCCCAGCGTCGTCGCCGCCGAGCGCGACGGCGCCGACCTCGTCCAGCTCGGCCCGATCTGGGCGACGCCGAGCAAGGCCGCGCACGGCGAGCCGCTCGGTACCAACGCGCTGGTGCGCGCGCGCGCCGGGCTCGGCGATCGCCGCCTCCTGGTCGCGGTCGGCGGCATCGACTCCCTGGAGCGCGCGGCGCTGGCGCGCAAGGCCGGCGCCGATGCGATCGCCGTCATCCGCGCGGTCTGGACCGCGGCGGATCCGGGTGCGATGACGCGCGCGCTCCTGTAGTGAAGGTCATCGAGATCACAAGGCTCACGGCGTATCCAACGTCTGCGATCTCACGAGGATCACACGAGCTGTGACAGCCTCGCGCGGCGCTGTCCGGCTCTCGTACAGCGGCGGTCCTGGCGTCGGTGTGTGCCTCGAATGAACCCGCGGGTCGCGTCGGCGGCACGGGTCGTGCTGGTGATCCGTTCGATGCTGGGGAAAACGATCCTTGTTCACACCAACGACAAGCTCGGCGGACGTAGGCTGAGCGGTCACCTGCGGGCGGCGGGCAACGACGTCGTCCTCTCCGACAGCGCGGACGCAGCCCGGGATCTGCTCGGCGCTCACGCCGTCGATCTGGTCTTCGTCGATGTCGCCGCGCCGCAGCCGCACGAGGTCGTGGCCGCCGCGCGCGATCGCGCGCCGGTGGTGGTGCTGTCGACCGGCCACGATCACCAGGTGATGATCGACTTCGTGTGCGAGCTGAAGGTCGAGCACTTCCTGGCCCGCGCCGGCGAGGCTGACGCGGCCTTCGACGAGCTGGCCCACGAGGTCGTGGTCACCGCCGAGAAGATCCTGCGCAACGATCTGTTCGGGATCGAGAAGTACCTGCCCGCGTTCGGCGTCGAGCTGTCGAGCATCGAGGTGACCTGCGCTGCCGAGCGCGACGACGTCGTCGAGTGCATCGCCGATCACGTCGCCTGGCTCGGCGCCGGCAGCGACGCCCGCCGGGCGGTGGCGGCGGTGGTCGACGAGCTGGTCACCAACGCCATCTACGACGCGCCTCGCGGCCCCGACGGCGCGGCTCGCTACGCCGCGCGCGATCGCCGCGACAAGGTCGTGCTCGATCCGTGGGAGCACGTCACCGTGCGCTGGGGTTCCGACGGCGACTACCTCGCGGTCTCGGTGGAAGACGGGTTCGGCTCGCTGCGTCCCGAGCACGTCCGCGCCGGCCTCCGCCGCTGCCTCGGCGCGGGCGACCAGATCGAGCAGAAATCCGGCGGCGCCGGGCTCGGCCTCTACACGGCGCTCTCGTACTGCCGTCAGCTCGTGGTCAACATCGAGCAGGGCAGCCGCACCGAGATGATCGCCGTCATCGACCTGCGCCGCGGCCACGCCGTGCGCCGAGGCGGCCGCTCGCTGCACCTCTTCACCGACGATCTGCGAGCGCGCGCGGCGGGCACCGACGCGGTGCCGGCCACGGTCGAGGTCTCGAACTCGATGCTGGTCGAGCTGCGCGAGCACCTCGTGCCGGCGCGGCGCCCGAACACGGTGGTGCCGCTCCTCCGCCGCCGCACCTCGCAACCGGGGCCGGTCCGGGCCCGCGGCTCGAGCCCGCCGCCCATGACCGAGGCGGTCGACGCCGGCACCGCGGTCGGGCTCCTCCACGGCGCGCTCGACCCCGACCACGCCGTCGGCGCGGCGCTGCGCTTCCTGGCTCATCACTACCAGGGCGCCGTCGCCTACGCCGTCGACGGAGTGCGCCTCGACGCGACCCTGTGCGCCGGCCGCGTCCGCGACTGGGCGAGCCTGCGCAAGTTGCACCTCCTCACCAGCGGCCCGTCCGCCCTCGCCCGCATGGCCAGCAGCGACCGCGCCCAGGTCGTCGAGGCCCACTGCCCGCTCGACTACCGCCTCGCGCTGTGGACCGCCGGTGTCAGCGAGGCCGAGGGCCTGGTCATGCCCATCCGCGTCGCCGGCAATCTGCGCTGGATCCTCTACGCCGCCGGCCCGATGCCGCAGGCCATGGTGACGCCGGCAGCCCTGGTCCAGGTCCACCGCGAGCTCGAGCAGAGCCTCCTCCGCGTCGACGTCGACGAGCCCGAGATCGAGGTCCGCTGGGGCTGACCGTCGCCTGTTGCCTGTTCGCGCTACTCTTGTCTGACCGGCATTGGCGTCAGCGCGGCCGCGGCAGCTCGCCGAGCAGCTTCATCGCGGCGTCGCGCGTCTCGAGCGCCGGCCCGGCGGTCACCGCGGTCAGTCGATCGCGGGCCGAGGCCGCGAGGGTGCGGGCGCGCGCCGGCTCGCGCTTGGCGAGCGCACGGGCCAGGGCCAGCTCGGTGGCGGCGTGGTCAGCGG
>SXJR01000219.1 GCA_005779305.1 Myxococcales bacterium | reverse complement strand
GCCGCGGCGGCCGCGATGGCCTGGATGGTGGCGGCGGCGATGGCCGGATCGACCGGCGGCGCCTCGGGCGCGGGCTCGGCGGCGAGCAGCTTGCGCACGAAGGCCTCGGCGTCGCGGCCGCCGGTGCCGTTGCCGACCGCGATCGCGGCCGGATCGTGCAGACGGATGAACGCGCCCAGCTCCTCGCGGGCGCGGGCGATGGCGGCCTCGCCCTGGGTGAGGAACACGGTGATGCTGCCCAGGTAGCGCCCGGTGGCGTCGACCGCGGCGCACTTGCAGCCGGTGCGCAGGCCAGGATCGATGCCGATCACGGTCTTGCCGCCCAGCGGCGACTGCAGCAGCAGGTGACGCAGGTTGCCGGCGAAGACATCGACCGCGCCGGCGTCGCTGCGCAGCTTGAGCTCGGTGCGCACGTCGTGCTCGATGGCCGGCGCCAGCAGGCGCTTGTGGGCGTCGGCCACGGCCTCGCGCAGCAGCCCCGACCACGGCGACGCCGCGTCGAGCTTCACCAGCCGCTCGATGGCGGCGACCAGCTCGTCGACGGCGCCGGGCGCGCCGATGGGCGCGACGTGAGCGCGCAGGAAGCCCTCGGCCTCGCCGCGCCGGATGCCGAGGAAGCGGTGGGACGGGATGGTCGCGACCGGCTCGCGGAAGTCGTAGAAGGCCTCGTACTTGGTCGGCTCGACGGTGGTGTCGGCGACGCGCACGCTGACCACCTCGCCGTGCTCGCCATAGGCGGTGCGGCACAGCGCGCGCACCTCGGCGGTGTCGGACACGATCTCGGCGACGATGTCGCGGGCCCCGGCCAGCGCGGCCTCGGCAGTGGCCACCTCGCCGGTCACGAACGCGGCGGCCTCGGTCGCCGGGTCGCCGTCGGCGGCCTGGCCCAGGATGCGCCGGGCCAGCGGCTCGAGCCCGCGCTCGCGTGCGGTGCTCGCCCGGGTCTTGCGGCGGGCGCGGTAGGGCGCGTAGAGATCCTCGAGCACCGCCTTGGTGGCGGCGGCGCGGATGGCGGCGGCCAGCTCGTCGGTGAGCTTGCCCTGCTCGGTGATCGACGCCAGCACGGCGGCGCGGCGGTCCTCGAGCTCGGCGCGGTAGGCCTGGCGCTCCTCGATGGCACGGATCTGCACCTCGTCGAGCCCGCCGGTCTTCTCCTTGCGGTAGCGGGCGATGAACGGGACCGTGTTGCCCTGACCGAGCAGCTCGAGGACGGCGCGCACGCTGGCTGGCGCGAGGCCGAGCTCCTCGGCGAGGGCCGGAACGAGGTCAGCCGAGACGTCAGAAGGCGGAGTCACTGGAGTGGGGTCGCTCATGGCTATTCACCGTCGGGAAGGGGCGGACCGTAGCCGCCTCCCCCGCCGCTTGCAACGCTGTATGCTGCCCACGATTCCATGGCGCTAACCCCCGAGATCGAGACTCTGATCCGCCGGCTGCCCAAGGTCGAGCTCCACCTCCACATCGAGGGCACCCTCGAGCCCGAGATGGTGTTCGCCAAGGCCGCACGCCACGCGGTGACTCTCCCCTATCCGTCGGTCGAGGCCCTGCGCGCCGCCTACGCGTTCGGCGACCTGCAGTCGTTCCTCGACATCTACTACGCCGGCTGCGACGTCCTCCGCGACGAGGACGACTTCCACGACCTGTGCTGGGCCTACCTCGAGCGCGCCCACGCCGATGGTGTCGTCCACGTCGAGATCTTCTTCGATCCCCAGACTCACACCGCGCGCGGCGTGCCCTACGCGACCGTCCACCGCGGCCTGCGCCGGGCCCTGGCTGATGGTCAGCAGAAGCTCGGCATCTCGAGCGCCATGATCCTCTGTTTCTTGCGCCACCTCTCGGAGGAAGACGCGTTCGCGACCCTCGAGCAGGCCGGTCCGTTCGTCGGCGAGCTGGCCGGCGTCGGCCTCGACTCGGGCGAGCGCGGCAACCCGCCCCGGAAGTTCGAGCGCGTGTTCGCGGCGGCCCGCGCGCTCGGCCTCAAGCCGGTGGCCCACGCCGGCGAGGAAGGCCCGGCCGCGTACATCCGTGAGGCGCTCGACCTGCTGCAGGTGGTGCGCGTCGATCACGGCGTGCGCTGCGACGAGGATCCGGCGCTGGTCGCCGAGCTGGCCGCGCGCCGCATGCCGCTCACGGTGTGCCCGCTGTCGAACACCAAGCTCCGCGTCTACCAGCGCATGGAGGACCACAACCTGGCCCGGCTCCTGGCCGCCGGCGTGTGCGTCACCGTCAACTCCGACGACCCGGCTTACTTCGGTGGCTACATCGCCGACAACTACCGCGCCGTCGCCGCCGCGCTCCCGCTGGGCGCGGCCGAGCTGGTGCAGCTCGCCCGCAACGCCGTCGAGGCCTCGTGGCTGCCGGCGGCCCGCAAGGACGAGCTCGTCGCGCAGATCGCCGCCGTCGCCTGACGCCGGTCAGCGCACCACGTACGGGCGCGACTGCACGATGAACAGGTCGTCGCCGACGAACAGCCACTCGATGTCGAGCGGCCGGTCGGGTGGGAACACCTTGGTCAGCCGGCGCGCGACCGTGCCCAGCTTCAGGATGCGCTGGTTGGTGAGCACGGGCTTGCCCTTCTGCGGGTTGGGCACCTCGCGCACCCCGCCCTTGCCGTCGAACACCAGCATGGTCTCCTCGTCGGAGCGCGACAGCACCCGCATGCCGTGGTTCTTGTAATCGTAGAGGATCGACTCCGGCACCTTCTTGCCCTCGACGACGCGGAGGCCGAGGCCGCTCTTGGCGTTGATGGTGTAGACGGTCTCGGCCGGATCGGTCGGGTGCACGGTGACCAGCACGCCGGCCGCGGTGGCGTTGACGCCGACCTGGACCAGCACGGCGCCGTAGACCCGGGTGTGATCGACCCGGTAGTGCTCGCGCTCCTCGTAGGCGCGCAGGTTCCACACGCTGGCCCACACCGACCGCAGGGCCTTGCCCACCGCGTCCTTGCCCTTGGCGTTGGGGACGGTGTCGTAGAGGCCGGCGCCCGAGAACCCCGGCAGGTCCTCGGCGTTGGTCGAGCTGCGCACGAACAAACCCACGGCGGTGTCGCCGGCGATGAGCGCGTCGATGGCCTCGCCGAGCTTGGCCTCGAACGCTGGAACCAGCGGCGCCGCCGCGATCTCGGCGCGCAGCCCGTCGAGGGACCTCTTGCGGTAAGCGGCGTCGGACTTGAACTTCGGATCGGCCAGCATGGCGTCGACCTTCTTGTCGAGCCCGGCCGCCTTCATGTGCACGTCGTACCAGTGGATCGGCACGCCGAAGCCAGGTGGCACGGCGAAGCCCTCGGGCCTGCTCCATACGATCTCGCCCAGGTTCGCGGCCTTGGCGCCGTAGGCAGTGACGTCGGTGGCACGCAGCTTGTCCAGCGTCGCCAGCTCGGTGGCATCGAGGTTGGCGGCGGGCAGGATGACCTCCTTCGCCTTCGTCACCCTGGCCTGCCACGCTGCGATCTCCTCGGCGGTCGCCTCGCGCAGGGTATGCGACGAGTCGGTGGCCTCGAAGTAGACGGTCTTGCCGCTCAGCGCCTCGTAGGTCTTGCTGGCGCCCTTGAGGCCGACGTTGGGGATACCCCAGGCTCGCGCCCGCAAGCTGACGTGGGCCAGCGGCGTCGAGAAGGTCTCCGAGATGATGCCGGCCACCGGCGTGATGTCAGGCAGCGACTCGGGCAGGATCACGATCTCGGTCGAGTCGAAGGCCAGATCATCTTCCTTGGCGCCGACCGGGACCAGACGCAGCACACCGATCGCGGTGCCCTTGTTGAACGCGGCGTAGACCGAGTCCTTGTAGAGCTTGTCGTTGGTGATGACCGGGATCGAGGTGAGCTGCTTGGCGATGCTCTCCTGGTAGTTGGAGTCGGGCCGGTAGGCGATCACGTCGCCCTTCCAGAAGGTCGCCTTCATGCGCCGGTAGGCGCGCTCGACGTCGGCGGCGGTGGCGTAGTCGCCCTCCCAGAACGCGAACGTCCACTTGTCGGGGCCGAGGTGGTGGACCAGGTAACACATCAAGAAGTCGGTCTTCTTGTTGCCGTAGTTGACGTCGAAGACCTTCACCGCCTCCTTGGTCTTGGGCTTCTTGTAGAGCTCGGCGAAGATGAAGTCCTTGTGCAGACGGTAGACGTCGACGTCGAAGTAGTAGATGGCGTCGGTCTTGAGATCGACCACGAACTTGGTGAAGCGCTCCCCGCCCTGCTCCTTCGAGAAGTCCAGGAAGGCCTGCTCGGTCATGAGCTCGTTGGTCCACAGCCGGCGCGGCGGCTCGACCGGGACCACGTCGGGCGGGGGTAGCTCGGGCTGGACGGCGGCGTCCGCGACGGCCAGGGCCACCGCCGCGTCGGCGACCGGCGCCACCTTGCCGGCGTCGCCCGCCTTCTTCTTGCACCCGGTCCCATGGGACAGGGAGATCACGAACAGCGAGACCGCGACCCACCAGCGCAGCGTCATGCTCGCAGTGCTACCATGAAGGGGATGATCGGGACGACGGTCGGTGCCTATCGCATCACCAACCGCCTCAGCGAGGGCGGCATGGGCTCGGTGTGGACCGCGACCCACACCGTGATGGGCAAGGACGCCGTCATCAAGTTCCTCTTGCCCGAGCTGTCCAACGACGAGGCGATGGTGCGGCGCTTCTTCAACGAGGCCAAGGCCGCGGCCAGCATCCTCGACGCCGGTATCGTCAACGTCTTCGACGTCGGCACCCTGCCCGACGGCCGCGCCTTCATCGTGATGGAGAAGCTGCGCGGCCAGAGCCTGGCCGACCGCCTCCGCGCCGGCCTCATGCGCGTCGAGCAGGCAGCGGTGGTGCTTCGTCTCCTGGCCCGCTCGCTCGAGGCCGCCCACGCCATCGGCATCGTCCACCGCGATCTCAAGCCCGACAACATCTTCCTGGTCCCCGACCGCGACATCCCCGGCGGCGAACGCACCAAGATCCTCGACTTCGGCATCGCCAAGCTAGGCGAGCGCGGCGCCACCATGGCCGCGACCCGCGCCGGCAGCATCTTCGGCACGCCGGCGTACATGGCACCCGAGCAGTGCAACGACGCCTCCACGGTCGACGCCCGCGCCGATCTGTACGCGCTCGGCTGCATCGCCTACGAGATGGTCGCCGGGACACCGCCGTTCGGTCAGGGTGGCCTCGACGTCCTCGCCGCCCACCTGCGCGACGAGCCGGTGCCGTTGCCTCATCGCCTGCCCGGCATCCATCCCGGGTTCGCGCACGTGATCCACCGGCTCCTGCGCAAGGAGCCCGACGAGCGCTTCCGCTCGGCCGGCGAGCTGGTGAGCGCCATCGACCAGCTCCGGCTACCGTCGCCGAGCATCGCCGAGAGCGCCACCATGGCGGCGGCGAGCCCGTTTCCTCCCAGCGCCGCCTACTCGGCGGCGCCGTCGCAGCCGCCACCGTCACGGCCGCCGTCGCAGGGTGAGTACGCCCCCACCGCCGCGTCGTACCCGCCACCGGTGGGACACTCGTATCCGCCGCCGCCGGCCGCGCAATCGTATCCGCCGCGATCCGCCGCGGGCGCGTCGCCGCCGCTGACCACCCATGGCGCCGCGTCGGGCATGGTCATGCCGCAGGCGCGACACCGGCCGCGCTGGTGGCTCGGCGTGGTCGGCGGCCTGGTCGTCGCCGGCGGCGTCGCCGTCGCGATCGTCGCCACCAGCGGTGGTGGTGGCGGCAGCGGCACCGCCGGCCGCGGTACGGTCGCCGAGAACATGCAGATCGCGCAGGTCGCGATGCGCGAGGAGCGCTGGGACGCCGCGCTGATGGCGTCGATGCACGTGCTCACCGCCGAGCCCACCAACCTCGAGGCGACGGCCATGGCCGATCGCTCCAAGCTCGAGAGCTCGCACGGCCTGGCCTACAAGAAGATGCAGCGCAGCGCGACCAGTAACGACTACCCGGCGCTGGTCGCGGCCTACCAGCAGATCGCCGCCGACAGCGTCTACCGCGAGCGCGCCGCCGAGCTGCGCGCCCGCGAGCAGGCCGAGTGGCTCGACGACCAGATCCCGCCGGTGATCGACGCCGCCCGGCGCGGCGACTGCGCCGAACACGGCCGCATGCTGGCCATGATCGAGACCCACGTCCCACCCGGCGAGGAGCGGCTCACGGCGATCCGCGACTGCCACGCCCTGGGCCGCGCGCCGATCGACGCCGGCGCCGTGGCGGCGGTGGCGGTCGACGCCGGCGTCGACGCACCCGCGGTGGCCGTGGTGACGCCGCCGCGCAGTGGCAAGGATCGGACCCGTCCCGGTGACAAGGCCGGCTCGGGCGACAAGGCCGGCTCGGGCGACAAGGCCGGCTCGGGCGACAAGGCCGGCTCGGGCGACAAGGCCGGCTCGGGCGACAAGGCCGGCTCGAGTGACCCGGTGGACACCTCGGGCCCCTCCGATCCCGACGAGGCGATCACCGAGGCCAAGAACGCCATCAAGGCCAAGCGGTATCGCCAGGCCCTGTCCCTCGCCGAGTCGGCGCTTCGCAAGCGCCCGGGCGACGCCGAGGCCCAGATGTTCGCCACCATCGCCGCCTGCGGCCTGGGCAACGTCGGCAAGGCCAGGGCCCACCTGCCCCGCTCGCGCGGCTCGTATCGCGACATCGCCCTGGAGCGGTGCAGCGGCATGGGCCACAACGACATCGAGTAGGCGCGATCAGCGCCGCGCGCGAGTCCCGCCACCGCGCCTTGACCGCGGTCGGCCTCCGCCTCTACCCTCCGCTCTACTCTGGAGGGCAGAGCCATGAGGCTAACTTCGTTCGCGCGTATCGTCCTGGTGGGGCTCGGTGTCGCCTTGTGCGCCGCCAGCGTCAAGCAACCGGTCAAGGGCGGCGCCGCCAAGACCGAGAAGAACGTCGTGTTCTACGAGACACGACCCAAGTTCGAGTGGCCTCACCGCAAGGGCTCGACCTACCGGGTGGTCTGTTACAAGGTCACCAACGACCAGTTCAACCCGCGGGCCATCGTCTACGACGAGATCAACTACACCGAGCGCAACTGGGTGCCGCCCGACGAGCTCGACTTCGAGACCCGCTACGAGCTCTACATCTACAACGACAGCCAGGCGGTCGTGACGTCGTGGGGCTTCACCATCGGCTACGAGCAGGCCAAGGTCATCTACCCCGAGCCGCAGGCCAAGGTGCGCAACCTCTCGCCCGAGATCCGGATCGCGCCGCTCAAGTACCCGTACGTCTACTACGCGTTCGAGATCGCCGAGGACTCGTCGTTCGACAAGGTCGCGGACAAGGGCTTCATCGCCCACCGCGACAACGTCCGCGAGTTCTCGGGCGCCGACAACGAGCTCGGCACCGCCGACGACATTCGCTACGTCCGCTGGGGCGCCACCCGCGTGCTCAAGCCCAACCAGACCTACCACTGGCGCGTGCGCGCGTACTACTACACCAAGGAAGAGCTGGCCGCCGGCGTCGATCCTGACCCGACCAACGCCCTCGGCCAGTCCGAGGTGGTGGGCTCGTTCACGATCCCGCCGCAGTCGGGCTCCGACTCGCTCGCCAACGTCACCCAGGTGACCCGCGACGGCAACAACACGTACATGCCGACGCTCAACAAGCGGCTCGAGCTGGCCTACGTGAGCGAGCTGCCCTCGGGCGGCAAGGAGATCCGCACCGCCGGCGCCACCGTACGCGCCGGCGTGCCGGTGTTCGACACCGGCCGCGAGGAGTTCACCAAGAGCGTCAACGGCTCGTCCGACATGCGACCGCAGTGGGACGTCGACGGCGAGGGCATCTTCTTCGACTCGGACCGGACCCAGAAGATCGCCAACATCTGGTTCAAGCGCCGCGATTCGCGCGGCTACACCCAGCTCACCTTCCACGACAAGGACGCGTGGTACCCCTCGATCTCGAGGGACGGCAACAAGATCGCCTACCAGGTGCGCAACCCGCAGGTCGGCGCCGGCTGGTCGATCTGGACCGTCGACCGCGACGGCCGCTCGGCCACCGAGCTAGGCGCCGGCGAGCACCCGCAGTACTCGCCGGATGGCGGTCGGATCGCGTTCGCCCAGAAGGACGCCAACGGCAACAGCCAGGTGTGGGTGATGGACTCCAACGGTGGTAACCGCATCCAGCTCACCAACGAGTTCAACAACGAGCTGCCGGTGTGGCACCCGGGCGGCAAGAAGATCGTGTTCGTGTCCGACCGGTCGGGCAACGCCGACGTGTGGATGGTCGAGACCGACGGCGCCCGCATGGTGCAGCTCACCAACTACCTGGGCTACGACATCACGCCCGAGTTCACGCCCGACGGCCGCTACCTGATGTTCGCCTCGACCCGCGGTGGTGAGGTCTACCACCTGTGGATGGGCGAGCTCAGCGACCACTGACCTCGTCGGGGGAGGCGGGAACGCCTCCCCCGATCACACCGGGTCACATCGGGCGGGCGAGGACTCCGACGACAAAGGCGGTCGTCGTCGAGTCCTCGACCAGGTTGAAGCCCAGGCGCGCGAAGAGGTCGAGCTTGCCCATGTTGTAGAGGCCCTCGCCGTAGAGCTGGGTCACCGTGTTCCAGGTGAACACGTCGGGATCCTGGTTGTCGCCCGAGCTGATGGGCACGTTAAGCCGGAGCCCACCCTGGAACGCCACCACCGGGGAGAGCTGAGCCTGGCCCGCGCCCGCCACCGACAGGTAGATGGCGTTGGCCGAGAAGTCAGGGTCCGCGGAGAGCATGTTGATCTCCAGGCCACCGTCGGCGACCAGGGCCAGCTTGGGCTGGAGCTTCTGCTTGTACTCGTAGCGGCCGGTGAGCACGAACCACGAGGCGTCCGCGTCGACGCCGAGCTTGGTGATCTGACCGCGGGCGACGCCCGGCCCCAGCGCCGCGCCGACGCCGGCGAACAGCGCCTGCAGCGCATCGACCTCGGAGCCATCGGGCGTGATCACCGCGAGCTCGGCGCCCGCGAACGGCTCGATCGTCCCCATCGAGTAGCGGCCGGAGACCACCATCGACACGTAGTCGAACAGGTCGATCCCGTCGTTGGTCGGGATCCAGAAGTAGCCGGTGATCTCCGCCGTGCCCGACGGCAGGATGAGTGGGCGGTCGACCACGCTGGCCGGGTACCCGCCGCCGGCATCGACCACCGGATCACCCGAGGGCGGCGGCGGCGGCGGCGGCGGCACCCCCTGCGCCGCCGCGGTCGAGACATGGGCGGCGGCGAGCGCCAGGGCGAACGGCAGAGCAAGGCCTACGCGTGCGAGCATCGAGGTTCCTTTCGAGGCGAGTGGCGCGCGGGGATCACGCGCCGCAGATGATGAGCTCCCAGTCGTTCCAGAAGCCGATGTCACGGGTCTGCGTATCGGCGACGTTGATCATCCACGGTCCGCTGACGTCGACCGCGTCCCACTCGTGGAAGGGACCGTGATCGTCCTTGTCATCGAGCGTGACGGTGATGCCGCCGTGGAAGACCCGGATGCTGAGATCCGATTCAAAGCTGTGCTCGATGTTGGCCCTGATGCCGATGCCGTCGGGGCGCCCGGTCGCCGACGGGGCCAGGGTGCTGGTGATGCCGGTGTCGTCGTTGTCGGGGATGGTCATGTTGACGTTGGCCGTGAAGGTCACGCCATCGCACACCCCGAGCAGACCGTTGGTCAGCGCGCAGCCACCCGACAGCGCCGCCAGCCCGACCGCGGCGAGCCACCCCGCCCTCACTTGAGGACTCCGATGAAGAAGCCGCCTCCCAGCGTGTAGAGCCCGACCGGCACGAAGTCCATGGCCCCGAGCTGGCCATCCTTGGCCGAGCCGGGCACGTTGTCGAGGAAGGCGGCGGCGCCGAGGGTCGCCGCCGACATGGCCAGCCAGAACAGCTTCTTGTTCACCTCGTAACCGCCGATGTTGTACGTCGTCGTCGACTGCGGTCCATAACCCGGCGGCGGCGGCCGCCCCCCCGCGGGCGGCGGCCCGGCGGTGGCAGGCATCGGACGCGCGGCACAACCCACTGCCAGCGCTGACGCAACCAGAACCGAAACGACCATGGCAGATCGCATGAACCCCTCCCGGTGCCCCCATCATACCTCGGGATCGTTGTCGCCCTCGCCTTCGACGGCCCGGATCGCCCACGTCACGTGCGTGGCCAGCTCGTCCGGCGGATCCCGCCAGCGCTCGCTGCGGCGACGGCGCAGCTCGGCGACGATCTCGGCCAGCCGCGGATCGTTCTTCGGCCGGGTGTCGTGCCGGCTCTTGCCCCGGTTGCACACCCCGCAGGCCAGCGCGAGGTTGGTGAGCGTGTTGTCGCCGCCGTGGCGTTGCGGCCAGATGTGCTCGATCGTCGCCTGCGAGACCGGCCGCCCGTCGGCGGCGATGGTGAGCGGGCTCCGGCAGTGGATGCACGCCCCGACCCAGACCGCCTGGGTGCCGTGACGGCTGCGCTCGAAGGTCGAGTCGGTGGCGACGATGGCCAGCACCCGCCGGCGCTTGGCGGTCACTGCAGCGAGAGCGGGTACGAGAACCCGAACTTCTTCTTCTTGCTCTTGGGGAAGGTGACGGCCTTGGCCGCCTTGTCGATGCACGTGCCGGTGGGCGTGTCGACGAAGTCGCCGATCTGCTCGTAGGACAGGATCGAGCCGTCGCCCGCGACGGAGTAGACCATCTTGCCCTTGCCGGCCACGCCGTAGGTGTCGAAGCACTCCCGGGCCGTGGTCACCACCGGCTCCATCGCGCGCTTGATGTCCTTGGCGTCGAGCTGCGCCGGCAGCACCGGCCCGTCGTCCTTGGGCTCGTCGACCGCCGGCTTGGGCTCGCCCTCGACCACGGCCTCACCGCAGGCGCGGCTGTCAGTCGGCGCCTTCCCCGACGGCGGGCTGGCGCAGATGATGCCGCCGTCGCACGGGTCGTAGACCCGGAAGGCGAGCACGTCCATGGCCAGGCCCTTCTTGCCGTCGCGATCCCACATGCCGCCGTTGGCGGCCGAGATCTTCACGACGAACTGGGTGCGCATGTGCTGCACGCGCGCGCTCCAGCGCTTGGCCGCCGCCTCGTCCTTGAACGCGCGCGCGGTCTCGTGGACCAGCGCCGCCTCGGCGGTGCCGCTCTTGAAGCTTGGCGCCGCCTTGCTCGAGACCACGTAGAGGCCGCCGACCGGCGCCACGCAGGCGATGCACCCGCGCAGGGTGACGGCCACGCTCTTGGTGTCGGCCTTCCAGGGCCCGATCGAGAACGCCGCAGCGTCCCCGTCGATGACCAGGGTGGCGTCACGCAGGGTCGCCGCGCGCGCGTCGCGTGCCGCCTTGCACTGACGCTGGGCCAGCTCGTCGCCATCGCTGCAGGTGGCGGTCAGCGCCCACACCAGGCCGGGCACGTCGGCCTTGCCGAGGACCGCGGCGCCCTCGCTCATCGCTTCGAAAGTCTTGTCCTCGGCGACCGCCAGCGTGGTGGCCAGCAGAGTGAGGACAGTGCTCGTGATCGCGATCCCCCAGGTGCGCATGACGCTGTCCTACCACAAGCGCCCGGCCCCTGCCGCACCTGGGAGCCTGGCCCGGAGACGAGAACCGACAGGGACGTGGACCTGGACGATCTGGCGCTTGTCAGGGGCCGCTTCAGCTCTACTTCAGACCGCGGGCAACTACTTGAGCTTGTGGGTCAAGTAGGACTTGAGCCGGAGCTCGGCGTCGGCCGCGTCCTTGATGATGACGGGGACGGTCTTCTTGATCTCGTCGTCGACCTCGCGGTAGAGGGCGACACGGGCCTCCTCGTCGGCGAGGACCAGGCTGGGGACGCGACCGCGGACCACGGTCTCGGCCAGCTTGGTGCAGTACTTCCGCAGGTTGTCGTAGGGCCCCTTGCCGAGGAAGTCGGCGATCTGGTCGGCCTCGTTGGCCATGCGCGACAGGGTGATCTCGGCGTCGTCGTTGACCCCGAGGTCACCATGACCGGCGGCCAGCTGGGCACAGACGCGAAGCACCATGACGTCGTCGAGCGCGCCGATCCCGGCCTCGTGATCGGGGACCAGGTCGAGCCGCATGACCAGGTAGCTCAGCGCGCCCGCGGCGAGCCGCCGGGACTCGGTCCCGGCCTTCTCGGACTCGAGCAACGCCTTGAGCGCAGCGACGTCGGCCACGATGGACTCGGACCAGCTCTTGAAGTTCTCGATGTGCTTGGTCACAGCGGTCTCCTTGTGCCGACCGTAACACCTGGGTCATGCTGGAGACCAGTGATGCGCGCCCGCCTGGTACGCCGGGTCCTCGTCGTGCTCGGGGCCGCCGCCGTGCTCACGAGCTGGCTGGCGTGGCCCCACGCCCGCGCCAGCGACAAGCGCTGGGTGGTCTCGCCCGAGCCCGAGCAGCCGGGCGCGGTCGAGGCCGGCGCCGAGGACGTGGCCCAGGCCCAGAAGCTGGCCCGCAAGAAGCGCTACTTCGACGCGATGCTCCTGCTCGAGCGCGCGGCCCGCGAGCACCCATCGGCGCTGCACGACTGCAACCTGGCGCTGGCCTATCTGCGCACCGGGCGCCTGACCCAGGCCCAGCTCATCTTCGACGTCTCGCGCCTGCGCGGCGGCACCCCGCCGCCGTGGTGCGACTCGAGCCTGGCCGGCCAGCTCGCGGCGGCGCTGCGCAAGGAGAAGTACGTCCCGCTCACGCTCGCGGTGCAGCCGGTCGACGCCACCATCGACGTCGGCGAGGCGCTGTTCCGCGGCATGACCGTCATCTGGCTCAAGCCCGGCTCGCACAGCCTCACCGTCACCGCGCCGGTCCATGATCCCGAGACACGGCCGCTCATGGTCGCGCCGCCGGCGATGCGGGTCGACGTGTCGCTGGTGAAGCTCGGCGACGATCCGCCGCCCGAGATCGACGCTGGCGTCGCGGTGATGACGCCGGTCGACGCCGCGCCGCCGCAACCCGATAGCGCCGGCGGACTCGAGCAGCCCGTCGACCTCGATCTCACGACGCCGGTGCCGCCGCCGGCGACGCGGGCGAAATGGCCGGCCTACGCCGGCATCGGCGCCGCCGGCCTCGGCCTCGGCCTCGGCCTCGCCTTCCACACCCGCGCGCTCGGCACCAAGGACCGCGCCAACGATCTGCCGCCCACCTCGCCCCAGTTCCTCGAGCTCAGCGATCGGTTCGGCACCGAGCGCGCCGTCGCCATCGGCGGCTACGCGGTGAGTGCCGCCGCCCTCGGCTTCACCGCCTGGTGGCTGCTCGGCAAGGACCAGGGCGAACCGCCGGCCCGCACCGTCGGCGCCAGCGTCAGCCCCGACGGCGCCATGCTCACCATCGGAGGCACGCTGCCGTGACCGCCGAAGCGCGCTCCGACGTGCACTGGCTCTGCCCGAGCTGCGACGCCGAGCCGCCGCCCGGCCACCGGGAGCCGATCTGCGCGAGCTGCGGCGCTCGCCTCATCGAGGTGCGCACCAAGGCCCAGGATCTGACCGGCCTCGTCATCGACGGCCGCTTCGAGATCCGCGATCTCCTCGGCGAGGGCGGCATGGGCTCGGTGTACCGGGCCTGGCAACGGTCGATCGGCCGCGAGGTCGCGATCAAGCTCATCGACGACCGCCACAGCCGCGACCCGATGGCGGTGCGCCGCTTCCTGCGCGAGGCCCGCCTGGCCAGCCAGCTCTCGCAGCCCAACACGGTGAGCGTCTTCGACTTCGGCCAGTCGAGCGACGGCCGCCTGTTCATCGCGATGGAGCTGATCCGCGGCAAGACCCTGGCCGAGGTGCTCGAGGCCGAGGGTCCGTTCCCGGCCGCGCGCGCGGCGTGGATCGGCGTGCAGCTCTGCGACGCGCTCGACGCCGCCCACCGCCTCAAGATCGTCCACCGCGATCTCAAGCCGGCCAACGTCGTCCTGCTCGACGATCCGCCCGGCCGCGACCTCATCAAGGTGCTCGACTTCGGACTCGCCAAGTCGCTGACCGAGTCGGAGACCAAGGCCACCGACACCGGGCTCGTCGTCGGCACGCCACGCTACATGGCGCCCGAGGTCGTGATGGGCGAGCAACCCACGGCGCAGAGCGACCTCTACGCGGTCGGCGTGATCCTCGGCGAGCTCTCCACCGGCAAGGTGCTGTGGGAGGCGACCTCCTTCCCGGCGCTGGCGGGACAGAAGATGCACGGCTCGCCGGTGATCGGCGAGGTCCCGCCCGGGCTGCGCGCGGTGGTGGCGCGCCTCATCGATGCCGACCCGACGCGGCGGCCGGCCGACGCCAGCGACGTGCGCGGCCTCCTGCGCCCGCTGGTGATGAGCAACGAGACCCCGGTGCCGTTCACCGGCCCGGCCCGCGCCATCACCGAGCGCCCGGCCCCCACCACCGGGAAGCGGGCGCCGGCGCTCACGGCGCCGACCATGCCGCTCCTCGAGATCCAGACTGTCACGCCGCCCGCCGGCGACGGCGGCGAGGCGCCACCGCAGTCGGCGCCGGGCCAGCTCGCCGAGGTGTCGTCGCAGGTGCTCGCGCTCGAGACCCCGACGCCGGGCCCGCGCAGCGCCGCCGTCGCGCCGGACGCGGCGACCG
>SXJR01000218.1 GCA_005779305.1 Myxococcales bacterium | reverse complement strand
GTTGTGCTTGCCGCCGGCGCGTACGCACTTCTGGCTGGAGGTGGCGCTGTGGTAGCCGCGCTTCTCCTTGCCCGTGAACACGTCCTGGAACTGGACCATGCCCGCGGTGGCGAACAGGAGCGTCGGAGCGTTGGCCGGCACCAGCGAGCTCGAGGCGACGCGGGCGTGGCCACGCTCGGCGAAGAAGTCGAGGAACGTTTGACGGACCTGGGCAGCCTTCATTGCGGCTGCACCGTAACCCCAGAGCTCACCTGTGTCGACCCGCTCGCCTGGCCTCGCGGGATGACCTGGTTGCGATCAACGGCGACGACGGCGCGAGCGACCGGCGAGGACCAGGCCAACGAGCAGGGCGAGGACGCCGCTGCCGGTGGCACGGCCACGGCCGCCGCCGGTCGAACAGCAACCGCCCTCGTCCTCGGGCTCCTCGGTCTCGCACGCGGGGGACATGCCGGAGCCGCACGGGATCCCGGTCGGGACCTTGCCGTGGATCCAGGTCAGGTAGGCGTCGACGCGGGTGTCGATGCCACCGCTGATGCACTCGGCGCCCGCGAAGCTGCGCGACACGATGCCGACGACGCGGCGGCCGTCGCCGAGGTCGGCCATACCCGGACCGCCAGAGTCGCCGTTGCAGTTCTGGGGCTGGGGGGCGCCCATGCCGACCTGCAGCTCGGTGGCGTTGAGCGAGACCAGCTTGGTGCGAGCGTCGTACATGACGCCGAAGTCGTCGGTCTGGTTGCTGGTGCGACCGTAGCCGGCGATCTCGAGGTCGAGCCCGGCGACCAGCGCGGCCGCTTGATCGGGCCTCGGCATCTTCACCGGCTCGACCGACGTGATCGGCTGGGCCAGGATGACGACGCCGACATCGAAGAACTGGGCCAGCCCGTCCATGAGCTCGACGTCGAAGGTGAAGCTCTCGTGTTTGTAGGCCGCGGCGCCGGCCACGATACCGAGGTCGCCGCCGACGGTGGTGTCGAGCGCCAGGGTGAAGCCGGGGACGATTCCGCCGATGCTCTCGGGGTCGACGCAGTGGGCGGCGGTGAGCACAGCGGTGGGCGCGATCAGCGTGCCGGTGCAGCCGATCCTGACCTGACCCCCGAAGTCGTACATGAGGGCGCCGACACCAGGAAACTCGCCGGCGGTGGTCGAGCTGCCGCCGATGACGTAGGACTCGTCGATGTCGACGTCGGCGGGATCGAAGCAGGCCGCGGCCGGCACGACGGCGCACAAGGCGAGGAGGTGGCGACTGGTCGGCATGGCTAGAAGAGGTAGACCCCGGAGGCAAAGCCGCCGAAGTAGGTGTCGCGCGCGCCGCTCACGTCGACCGTCGCCGGATCGCCGTCGCGGTTGTTGGTGAGGTCGCCGTTGCCCTTGAACGCGTAGCCGATGGTGGTGAGGCGACCCACGGCGCGGATCAGGATCTTGGGCGCGACCTCGTAGTCGACGCCGCCGTCGAGGTCGATGCCGGTCACGGTGGAGGCGCCGTACTGGGCCGTCTCCTGCATCTCGCCCGTCGACGTGATGAGCAGGAAGCGGGCGTGCGCGCCGAGCACCATCTTGGGCCCCATCAGGTACTTCACGCCGACGCCGGGATCGACGTACGAATAGTTGGTGTTGGGGATGTCGATGTCGGTCGGCAGGAGGGCCGGGTTGTTGCGGTCGATGCGGAACTGCCGCTTGTTGAATCGGATCGCGCCCTCGACCTGCAGAGCCTTGCCCACCGGCTGGCGGTAGACGACGCCGGCGGCGACGTGCTGCTCGGTGGTGGGCAGCTCGTAGACGGTGCCCATCTTCTCGAGGTTCGACGAGATGCTGAGCACCCGGTCGAAGACGAACGAGACGCCCAGGTTGCGCTTGAAACCCTTGTTCTTGGGGTTGAAGGCCATCGGGTAGACGTCGGCGGCAATGTAGACGCCCGGCACCGGGCCGCCGTCGTAGCCCTGCGGCCGGTTCATCTGGAGGTTGGTGGTGAACGACAGCTTGCGGCCGGTGAACGAGAGGCCGGCGGCCACGTCCATGGCCCGGCGGCGCGGGTTGGTCAGGTTGACCTTGCCGCCGATCGAGACGTCGTCGATGTCATCGCCGTCATCGCCGTCATCGCCGTCGTCGCCGTCGTCGCCGTCGTCGGCGTCGGCGACCCGGTCGTCATCCTCATCATCCTCATCGTCGCTGCCCTTGGCTTTGCCCTTGGCTTTGCCCTTGCCCTTGGCCTTGCCTTTGCCCTTGGCGGCGGCGCCGTCGTCCTCGTCCTCGTCCTCGTCGGCGTCCTCATCGTCGTCGTCGTCGCTGCCCTTGGCCTTGCCCTTGCCTTTGGCCTTGCCCTTGCCACCGAAGCCCGAGCGGGTGCCACCGTCGTCCTCGTCCTCGTCCTCGTCGGCGTCCTCATCGTCGTCGTCGTCGCTGCCCTTGGCCTTGCCCTTGGCTTTGCCCTTGCCCTTGGCCTTGCCTTTGCCTCTGGCGGCGGCGCCGTCATCGTCCTCATCCTCGTCGGCGTCGGCGTCCTCGTCTTCATCCTCGTCGTCGCCGCCGGGTGCGGAGAGGTCGTCGACGATGGGCAAGAGCTCGCTCTTGATGGTGTCGCGGCCATCGACGCTCAGGCCGGCGTCGCGCTCGACGATGTCGGGGGCGGCGACGGTCTTGCCCGTCGAGCCCTCGCGGAGCTGCAGGTGCAGGATGTAGCGCGAGCCGCGTTTCTCGACGCGGCCGCTGATCACGCCGTCGACCGAAAGCTTGGCGGCGACCTTCTTGACGTTCTTCTCGTTGACCTTGGTGGCACCGAGATCGTCGGCGGTCGACTCCCACTTCTTGCGCGGGACGATCGAATGGCTCTTCTTGAGCAGCTTCTCGACGTCTTCCTGGAAATCCTCGGCCTTGGGGCCGGTGAACTCGAGCACCACCAGGCGGCGGCGGGCCTCGGCGAGCCCCGGCGCGAGCACGATCGAGAGCGCGACCCCGGCGGCGACGAGCCAGGCCAGCGTGCGGGCCGTCCTACTTGGTGTAGCGATCGATCTCGAAGTCGTCATTGCCCTTGCCTCCGGTCGGATCCCCGGCGTTGGCGGTCGTGCCCTGCTGCCACTGGGTGCCACCGCCCGACACGCCCCGGAAGAGGAGCGCGAAGTCCGACGGGCTCGAGGAGTGCTTGACGGCCTCCTCGTAGGTCACCAGGTGCTGCTTGACCAGGTTGGCGAGGCTCTGGTCGAACGAGAACATTCCGTACGGGTGCAGACCCTGTGCGATCGCGTCCTTGATCTCGCGGGTGCGGACCGGATCCTCGATCATCTCGCGCACGCGCTCGGTGTTCACCAGCACCTCGAGCGCCGGCACCATGCCCTTGCCGTCGGCGCGGGGCAGGAGGCGCTGCGAGATCACGCCGCGCAGCACGCCGGCCAGCGACAGGCGGGCCTGGGCCTGCTGGTGGGTGGGGAACATCGAGATGATGCGGTTGATGGTCTCGGTGGCGTCGGCGGTGTGGAGCGTGGTCAGCACCAGGTGGCCGGTCTCGGCCGCGGTCATGGCGATGCCGGCGGTCTCGTTGTCGCGCATCTCGCCGACCAGGATCACGTCTGGATCTTGACGCAGCGCTGCGCGCAGCGCCCGCCCGAACGACTGGGTGTCGAACCCGACCTCGCGCTGGTTGATCACCGAGCGCTTGTCGCGGAAGGTGTACTCGATCGGGTCCTCGACCGTGACGATGTGATAGGCGTGCTGGGTGTTGATGTAGTCGACCATCGCGGCCAGCGTCGTCGACTTGCCGGAGCCGGTCACGCCGGTGACCAGGACGACGCCGCGCGCGTTGTTGGCCAGGTCGAGGACGATCTGGGGCAGGTTGAGGCGGTCGAACGGTGGCACCTCGGGCGGGATGAGGCGCATGACCATGCCCACCGCGCCGCGTTGCTGGAAGACGTTGACGCGGTAGCGCACACCATCGGGGGTGCCGTAGGCGAGGTCGATGTCGTAGATCTCCTCGAACGCCGCCCGCTGCTTGTCGCTCATGATGTCGAGGGCGAACTGAGCGATGGCTTCACGCGTCAGCGCGGGGACGTCGCGCACGGTGCGCAGGTCGCCCTTGATGCGGAAGATGGGGGGGAGTCCGGCCTTGAGATGGACGTCAGAGGCGCCCAGCTGGCGGGCCGCGTTGAGCACACGGTCGAAGAGCTGGCTCATCGCAGGAGAAGGAGCGTAACACGGCCGGTGCCGGTGCCGACTGGGTTCCGCGGGGCCGCGGCGGCGGTCCCCGGGCGGAAAGTGCTAGTCTCTGTGCGTCGATGCAGTGCCCGGCCTGTGGAGGCGCAAATGTGGACGGCGCGAAGTTCTGCGGCGTCTGCGGCGCACGCATGCCCGGCGGACCGAGCACGCTGCCTCCTGTGGTCGATCCTGCCACCGAGCGGAAGACCAGCGTTCCGCCGCAGGTGACGGCCGAGACGCGCCCGATCCCGAACGCGGCGCCGGCGCAACGTCGACGACCGGCGGGACCGCCGCCGCCCGGGACGAGCCTCGGCGAGTCGATCCGGGTGCCGGGGGACAGCGGAGCCCGGATGGCGAAGATCGCCGTCGTGCTGGTGATCGATCTCGCGCTGGCGATCGCCGGCGTCGCGCTGATGACGAGCGGTGGTGACGGCGAGGCTGCGGCGGGGAGTGGGCGCAGCGGAGGGAGTGGCAGCGGTGCGGCGAGCGGGAACGGGGGAGGAAGTGGAGGGAGCGGGGGAGCCGTGGAAGGGCAAGGGCAAGGGCAAGGGCCAGGGCAAGGGCAGAATGGGGGCGGTGCAAGGGGTGGCGGCGGGGGGACCACGCCGGGCTCGGGTTCGGGCTCGGGTTCGGATCCGGGTTCGGGTTCGGGCACGGGGTTCGGTTCGGACGACGATCCGATCGGCGCCGCTGCTGCGGCGGCGGCTGCTGCTGCCGCCGGCAAGATCGACGCGGGTGCGGGTGGCGATGCAGCGGTGGCTGCCGTTGCCGATGCGGCAACGGCTCCAGGTCTCGAGGTCGATGCGGCGCCGGCGGTCGAGGTTGCCGTCGATGCGCCCGAGGCCACCAGCGACGCGGCGGCGGCGGCGGCGTCGGCCGGTGAGATCGCGAATCATCTGGCCCGCCTGGTGGTCCAGGCGAGTGGCAAGATGGACCGCTGCTACCAGAACGCGACCAAGGCCTTGCCTGCCGATCAGCCTCTGTCGGGTGAAGTGGACATCGGGCTGGCGGTGATGCCTACTGGTGCGGTCCACAACGTGCGCGTCGCCCGCAACACCACCGGCTCGAATGACCTCGGTGCCTGCGTACAGGCCATCGCCGCGTCCTGGTCCTTTCCACCCCACGGCGAGAGCGACCCGGTGGAGTTCATCCACGTCTTCCGCTTCGGACCCAGGCAATGACCACGCGCCAGGAGAGTCTCGCCGCACGTATCCCCGGCATGGCCCGCGAGCTGGTCGGCGCCGAGGTGCTCGTCGTCGATCAGGATCCCAACGTGCTGGGCGGCATGACCACGCTGCTCGGCGCCGCCTCGCTGAACGTGACCGGCGTGAAGGACCCCGAGGCCGCCATCGCCGCGGTGGAACGACAGTTCTTCTCGGTGATCCTGATCGACATCGACACGCCGGCGCCGAGCGCGGGGCTCGACACGGTCAAACAGATCAAGGTGCTCACGCCGACGTCGATGGTGATCGCGCTGACGCCGCGCCGCTCCTTCGAGGACGCCGTGGCGGCGGTGCGCGCCGGCGCCATCGACCTCATCCTCAAGGCGCCCGACTCGGTCGCCTACCTCAAGGACCGCGTGCTCGAAGCCGCCGGCCGTTCGGTCGGCAAGCGCGAGGTCGACTCGGTGCTGGGCGAGGTCCGCGGCGTCCACGAGGAGTTCCTGCACAAGTTCATGGACGCCGAGCGGCGGGCGCTCGATCTCGGCGACCGCCTGGCCGGCAAGGATCCGGCGGCGCGCTCGATGGACATCGACAACTTCGCGGTGCTGGTCGTCGACGAGGTCGACTCGATGGTCGAGGAGCTGACCGAGGCCTCACCGGCGGGCTTCACCTTCATCCACGCCACCAGCGGCGGCGAGGCCCTCGATCGCATGTCGAGCGGCCGCTTCAACTTCGCCCTGGTCTCCGACGAGATCCACGACCTCCCCACCTCGATGGTGACCTCGACGATCCGGGCCCAGAGCGGTGACACCGTGGTGTTCGTCTTCCGCGGGCCCGGCCCGGGCGGGTACGTCAACCTGCTCGAGACCAACAGCCAGCGGGCGATCGTCGCGCCCTTCGAGGACACCAAGCAGATCATCGAACGACTCGACGAGTTCGCCGGGGCGTTCCGGGCCAAGGCGCGCGAGCGCCGCTACACCCAGAACTTCCGCGAGAAGCACTACGACTTCTTGCGCCGCTACGTCGAGATCAAGACCAAGATCGATCGCGCGATCGCCGACGGCGCAGGCTGACGACTGACACGAGGCCTCGGGCCTCGATCGGATCAGAGACCCGGAGCCGGGAACTTCCTGGTGAGCTCGCGGACCTCGCCGCGGACCCTGGCCAGCAGCGCCGTGTCCGCCGGCGCCTGGGCGATCGTGTCCATCCACGCCGCGATCTGCTTCATCTCGGGCTCCTTCATGCCGCGCGAGGTGACCGCCGGCGTGCCGAGGCGGATGCCCGAAGGATCGAAGGGCTTGCGAGGATCGAAGGGTACGGTGTTGTAGTTGGTGACGATGCCGGCGACGTCGAGGGCCTTGGCCAGCGGCTTGCCAGCGGTGCCCTTGCCGGTGACGTCGACGAGGACGAGGTGGTTGTCGGTGCCGCCGGTGATCACGTCGAAGCCGCGCTCGACCAGCGCCGCCGCCAGCGCGCGCGCGTTGTTCACGATCTGCTGGGCGTAGATCTTGAACGCCGGCTGCGCTGCCTCGTGCAGCGCGACCGCCACGCCGGCGGTGGTGTGGTTGTGGGGACCGCCCTGGAGGCCGGGGAAGACCGCCCGGTCGATCGCCTTCTGGTGGGTCTCCTTGCACATCAGCATGCCGCCGCGCGGGCCGCGCACGGTCGTGTGGGTCGTGGTCGAGACCACGTCGGCCCCCGCCACCGGCGACGGGTGCACGCCGGCCGCGACCAGGCCGGCGATGGGCGCGATGTCGGCCGCGAAGATGGCCCCGACCTCGTGCGCGATCTCGGCGAAGGCCGCGAAGTCGATCGTGCGTGGGATGGCGGTGCCGCCGGCGAAGAGCAGCTTGGGCTTCTCCTTGCGGGCCAGGTCGCGGACCTCGTCGAGATCGACGCGGCCGGTGTCCTTGCGCACGCCGTACTGCACCGGACGGAAGAAGCTGCCGGTGATCGACACGCCCCAGCCGTGGGTCAGGTGGCCACCGGCGGGCAGGGCCATGCCCATGACGGTGTCGCCGGGCTTGAGGAACGCGAAGTAGATGGCCAGGTTGGCCGGCGAGCCCGAGTAGGGCTGGACGTTGGCGTGGTCGGCCCCGAACAGCGACTTCGCGCGGTCGACGCAGAGCTGCTCGATCTTGTCGATGTTCTGCTGGCCCTCGTAGTAGCGCTTGTTCGGGTAACCCTCGCTGTACTTGTTGGTGAGGACCGTGCCGGTGGCGGCGATGACCGCCGCCGACGCGTAGTTCTCCGACGCGATGAGGCGGATGGTCTCGCGCTGGAGGTCTTCCTCGGCGCCCAGCAGCGCGGCGAGCTCGGGATCGACGGGGTGGACGGTGTCGGCAGCCTGCGACATGGCGCGAAACATAGCAGGGACACGGGCGCGAGCGGCATTCGCATCGACGGGTGAGCGCTTCGCGGGCCAGTAGCTGGCGGCGCGCTCGGCGCCGCGGCCCGCCGCTGATCGGCTGGTCGAGGACGTGAAGCGGCTCCAGGCGTCGACGAACCACGGTCCGCGGTGTAAACCCGGATCTTCATGTATCACCCGTCCCGCGACGAGTTCGTTGCGGCCACCGCCCATGGCAACCTGATCCCGGTCTACCGGGAGCTGTGCGCCGACGCCGACACGCCGGTGTCGGCCTATGCGGCGCTGGGCGGCGGAGATCACAGCTTCCTGCTCGAGAGCGTCGTCGGCGGCGCGACCTGGGCCGCGTACTCGTTCGTCGGCGTCGCGCCGCGCGCGGTGATCACCTGCCGCGGCGGCGTCGCTCACGCCACCTGGTACGACGTCGAGAGCGGCGGGCCGGCGCGGACCGCCGACTGGCCGGCGCCCGATCCGGTGGTGGCGCTGGCCGAGGTCATGGGCGAGTTCAAGCCGGCGCCGGCGCCCGGGCTGCCCCGCTTCTGGGGCGGGGCCGTGGGCTGGATCGCCTACGACTGCGTGCGCTCGTTCGAGGATCTGCCGGCCCGGCAGAAGCCCGAGCTCGGCGTCCCCAACCTGTGCATGGCGGTCACCGACACCGTCGTGGTCTTCGACAACCTGCGCCAGACCATCAAGGTGGTGGCGACCGCCTACGTGCCGCGCGCCGAGCGCGCCGAGGCCGCGTACCGGCGCGCCTGCGCTCGCATCGACGAGATCATCGCCCGCCTGCGCGGGCCGCGGGCGCGCATCAAGGCGCTGGCGCCGTTGCCGCCGGGCGCGGACATCCCCGAGCCGGCGTCGCGTTTCGGCCGCCTCGAGTTCGAGGGGGCGATCGATCAGATCAAGGACTACATCCTGGCCGGCGACGCCTTCCAGGTGGTGCTGTCGCAGCGCCTCGAGGTACCGCGGGCCGGCGTCGATCCGCTCGACGTCTACCGCTCGCTGCGGGTGATCAACCCGTCGCCGTACATGTTCCACCTGCGCTACCCCGAGGCCACGATCACCGGCGCCTCGCCGGAGACGCTGGTGCGGCTCGACGGCGGCACCATCGAGCTGCGGCCCATCGCCGGCACCCGGCCCCGCGGCGCCACCCGCGCCGAGGACGTCGCGCTCGAGGAGGAGCTGCTCGCCGATCCCAAGGAGCGGGCC
>SXJR01000217.1 GCA_005779305.1 Myxococcales bacterium | reverse complement strand
CGACATCCCGTCGCGGATCGCTCGGCAAGGGTACCGGGCTCGGCCTGGCGACCGTGTATGGCGTCGTCCAGCAACACCGCGGGACCATCGACGTCGAATCCACACCCGGCATCGGCACCACGATCACGATTCGGCTGCCGGCGACGGTCGCCCGCCCGACCGCGAACACCGGCGGTCCCGTGCTACCGCGGTCGGCGCGCGCCACGGTGCTGGTGGTCGAGGACGATCCGCGTGTCCTCCGCCTGACCTGCACCCTCCTCGGGCGACGTCAATTCGACGTCCTCGGCGCCCACGGCCCCGAACGGGCGCTGGAGCTGGCGCGGGAGGTGGGCCGCCCCATCGACCTCTTGCTCACCGACATGATCATGCCGAGCATGAACGGGCGCGAGCTCCACCGCCGCATGGAGGCCGAGCACGGCCCGTTGAGGGCGCTCTTCATGTCCGGGTATACGCAGGAGATCCTGAGCGCCAACGGCGAGAACGAGACGCCACTGATCCAGAAGCCGTTCACGGCGAACACGCTGATCGAGAGCATCGAACGAGCGCTGGCGGGCGCCGGCCGGAGTACCGGACCGTCGCCCGCCGTGACCGACCACTGACGGGAAGCTGCTCCCCGCCCGACTTCAGTCGAAGTACGGCGAGATCGCGCGATCGATGCGGGCCAGCAGATCGCGGGTGAGCGCGACGTCCACCGGCGACATCGCGCCGAGGGCCAGCTCGGCCTCGATCGCGGCCTTGCTCTCGAGCAGCGTGCCGTAGGCCTCGACCGTCTGCCGACCCTTCAGGATGTCGACCATGGCGCGGCGGGTGGCGAAGCCGCGGATGCCGTCGGCGTTGACCAGCACCGCGCTGATCTGTGCGTCGACCCGCGCGGCGATGTCGCCGCTGGGCGACGCGCCGAGCTGGCGCAGCACCTCACCGAGCACGAGGTCGGCGCCCGACGGGAAGAAATCCGGATCGGCGAGCAACGCCGGATCGATGGGCACGCCGACGTTGGCGATCATGGTGTCGAACGCGCGGTTGGCCTGGGTCCAGTCGCCGTTGTTGGCGTAGTCGAACACGCCGCCGGCGTAACCCCCGAAGTACTCGAGCCACGAGGCGTCGACGCCGTAGTAGAGGAAGTAGTCGCGCAGGAGCTCCCAGCGCGGCTGCCAGTGGACCCCGAACGGATCGGCGCCGGTGTCGAAGCGCTGGCAGTCGGGATCGAGGCCGACCGTGTCGTCGGTGCAGAAGGGCTGGGCCGGCAGCGACGGCGACAGGCCGTACAGGTACCTCACCGCGTCGATGTCGTAGGGCTGCGGGTCGCCGGCCTGGGCGATGCTGGTCTCGAAGTTGGTGTAGTCCATCACCGACGACGAACCCGGCTCGATCAGCGTGCCCTTGAAGTTGTGGCGCAGGCCGAGGTCGTGACCGATCTCGTGCACCATCATGTTGGCGATGTAGGCCTCGAGCTTCTGGCCGGCGGTCAGGTTGGCGTTGCCGCCGCCCGACGGCAAATGATCGTCATCGTCGTGGGCGTGCAGGACGCACAGCGGCTCGGAGTGGACGCCGGCCCAGCGCAGGCCGGTGAGCTTGGCCTTGGTGACCGACGCCGGCCGCACCGGCGCGTTGCCCGAGCCCTCGGCCGGATCGTCCTCGAAGCCGGCGCGATCGACCCAGGCGCCGCCGAAGTAGACGCTGGCCCCGCGGATCTCGCCTGTGTTCGGGTTCGTCCGCCAGTTGGCGAACGCGTAGCCGAGCGACGGGTCGGGATCGAAGATGATGTAGTTCTTGTCGTCCTGACCGAACGACTCGCTCGAGGTGGCCAGCCGGGCGCGGAAGACCTGGAAGCCGAAGGCCTGGTTCCAGCTCTCGATGCCGCGCTTGACCGCGCCGACCAGGTCGGCGTCGGCGTACTCGGGCGTCGCGTCGAGCGTGGCCAGCGCTGGCGAGATCACCCACTCGATCGGCTGCATGCCGGGGTGGATGTCCCAGTGGGCCGCGGTCTGGCGGATGACGCCGGTGTTGGGCACCAGCTTGGGCTCGCTGCGGAAGTAGTGCTCCTGCCAGGGCAGCTCGACCTCCTGGTAGTGCGAGCCCTCCTTGTAGCGGCGCAACGCGATGCCAAGCGTGCCCGAGCCGCGAAACGCGTTGGGCTCGATGCCGTCGTCGCCGATCGGCTGATCGGCGTAGCCGGTGAACACCTGCTGGTAGGTGGCGCCGTCGGCGATCTGGCGGAAGTTCTGCAGGAAGGCCAGCTCGATCTCGAACCGGATCGGCCACGGGTTCGAGCCCATGTAGTTCTCGAGCAGGTCGAAGCGGTTGAGGCCGGCCGCCGGATCGATGAACACGTACTGGCCGGCGCCGGGCAACGGCGGCGCGTCGACCAGCGGGTAGGCTTCGACCAGAACGTCAGGATCGAACACCGACGAACCGGCGTGGCGGTCATCGGCGTCGAACACGAACAGCTTGTCGTTCTGGAGCTTGAACGACACCACGCGGGTGCCGAGCGACATGGCGGCGCCGAACGACACCTGGCCCGGGAAGTACTGCTCGAGGAAGGCCGAGAGGAACCAGCGATCGGTCAGCGCGGTCTTCTTGATGGCCAGGTAGAAGCTCCGGGTCGGCGCGGCCCGCAGCCGCGAGACCGGCGCGCCGGCCTCTTCCAGCTTCTGCTGGCGGGCAGCGGCCTCGATACTGCTGACCTCGCGCGGGATGGCGACGAAGTCGTCGCCCCGCTCGAGATCGGGAGCGTCGGGGTCGACGTCGGTGACGGGGTCGTCGCCGCATGCGGCGACCGACACCAGTGGTAGGGCGAGGGTGGTGGCGAGGAGGATTCGTTTGAGCATGGGAGTGCGCCCACGCTGACGCCACCCTCGCACCGGCGCCACGGACGCTTCGGGCAAGGCGCGGCAACAGGCGGCGATCGTTCGCGGATCGGTGATCTGCCTCGCGCTTTGTGCCAGTACGGAACGCCGTCGCACGGCATCGAGAAGCCGCACGCGCGGGTCGCCACGCCGGAGGGAGTGGACCGATGACTACCCCAACGGTACCGGACACTCGCGAAGCCACTGAGGCACCATCATCAGACGTGCCAGCTCCACTGGTCCTGATCGTGGATGACGAGTCGCGCATCCGCGCCCTCTTCCGTCGGTGGCTCGTCCGCGCCGGCTACCAGGTCGTGGAGGCCGGCTCTGGCTCCGAAGCGATCCAGCAGCTGATGAGCAACGGAGTCACCATCAAGCTCGTGGTCACCGATCGCAACATGCCCTCCGGGAATGGAGATGATCTCATCCGCGCAGTGCAGGCGACCTGGCCCGGGATGCCCATCCTCTGCGTCACCGGCTACGGCGACGATATGCGGACCACGGTCCCAATCCTGGCCAAGCCGGTGAGCGGGCCAGTATTCATGGAAGCCATCGAGCGCGCGCTGGCCGGAGCGGTCAGCGAAACAGCCGGCGCGGCCGCGTCAGCCGACTCAGCTCCGAGGCGCGGTAGCCCTCCGACGACGTGATGTGCAGCCGCGCCATGCCGCTGCGGCTGACGCGGAGCTCGCCGGAGAACGACTCCATGGTGGAGCCGTGGCTGTGTCCGCCGGTGGTGATCGGTGCCGAGCACACCGGTCCGCGCTGAGAGGCTCGGCACACGATGACCTCGTTCGAGGAGAACGTGGGGCCACCGTCGCAGCCGCAGGGATCCCGGTAGCTGTTGATCTCGACCCACAACTCGGGGGCACCGTCTCCGACCACGTCGACCCAGCGCATATCCTCGAGCGTGTAGTAGGTGCCACTGTGAGGGACGAAGTCGTCGAGCACGATCGTCGTCCAGCCCCAGGCGCCGCGCAGCTCGAGCTGATACCTGTCGCGGCTGACCACGCGGGCCTCGGCGAAGCGGCCGTGCCCGTACACCACGCTCGAGACGCCTTCGGCGGTGAAGATGGGCTCGGGCTCGATGGACTCGGGCTCGTCGAGCTCGTCGGCGTCAGATTCCGTGACGCCGATCACCGGTCTGGGCATGGGTTCCGGATCGGCCCCGAGCCAGAACCAGAGGACGATCGCCAGGGCTTTCATTGACAGCGACGACACGGCGGCATCGTCGCGGTTGCGGCGTTACACTCGACTCATGCGCCTCGCACCCGCAGCCCTGCTCGCGCTCGCCACGACGACCGGCTGCCACCTCTACTTCGGTGATGGCCGCGACGACACCGACGCCGGCACCTGGGTGCCCGACGCCTGGCTGCCGATCGACGCGCCGTGGATCGACGCGCCCGGACCCGACGCGTCGACCAGCTTCCCGCGGCCGACCGCGCCGACCCGCGCCAACGTCAACACCGCGGGCGCATGGATCGACCAGGGCCTCGCCGACTGGAGCTGTCTGGGAACACCCACGGCCGATCTTCCGTCGACCGGCTCGATCACGCTCTCGGGTCGCACCGCCGACTGGCAGACCGGCAGCGGCCTCGGTGGTGCGGCGATCGTCGCCTACGCGCCGTCGACGTCGGCCACCGTCGGCACCGGCATGTCGGCCTCGGCGGGCGCGACCATCGGCGCCTACACCATGACCCTCGGCATGTTGCCGGCGAGCTCGCGCCGCTACACCTTCGTGGTGCGGGCGCAGGATCATCCCGGGACCTACCTGCTCGACCAGTACGTCCCGCCCGGCGCGACGGCGACGCGCGAGCTGCGCGCCTTCTCGACCTCGTCGATGGGCTCGCTGTCGGCCTCGGTCGGATCGTTCTACAACGCCGCCAACGCGACGGTGGTCGGCGACATCGTCGACTGCCAGGGCCGCGCGGTCTCCAACGCGGTGGCGGTGGCGAGCCGGGTGCGATCGCAGCTCGATCCCATCGGTGGCGCGTCGAGCTTCTACTTCTCCGCCGGCCCCACCAGCGTGCCGGTGCCCATCACCACCCGGCCGGTGTCCAACCTCGACGGCAAGTTCATGATCCTCGACGTGCCGCCGATCTCCCAGGGCTTCGCCATCCAGATCCTCGGCTACCGCACCCAGGCCGAGGTCGACAGCGGCAACCTGCGCCTCCTCGGCCAGGTCTGGGCCCCCGCGATCGGCGGCACCGCGTCGCTCGTCACCGTCGAGCCGCGCCGCAGCGGCAACTGAGGCGCCAACCTCACTCAGCGCGGCAAGGTGATCACGGCGAGGTCCTCGCCGGGAGCGCCGCAGTTGTGGCCCGGCATGCGGCCGAAGCCGATCAGGGCCTGACCGGTGGCCTCGTCGACGTGCACCGACGACAAGATGATCACGTCGGGGCACATGTCGTCGTCGGCCGACGGCCTGGGGGCCGGCTTGCCGACGAGCTTGGCGTAGGTGCGGTCGAAGACGACCTTGCCGGCGCGTCTGCCGACCAGACGATCGCCGGTGTCGAGCGACCAGTTGATGCCAGCGGCGACGATCGGCGTCTCGGGATCGCCGGGCTCGGCGAGGTGGCTGGTCAGCGGCCGCCACTGGGCCGCGGCGAGGAACGCGTTGGCCTCGGCGACCCGCGTGCGCGCGGTGGCCAGGAGCGCCGGTGCGAGGATGCCGTTGTCGAGCGCGCCGGCGCTGGTCTCCTCCGGATCCGCCAGCCGCCGGGTCTCGATCACCTTGCTGGTCCTGGCGTCGACGATGACCAGGGACAGGTCGAGGTAGCCGCGGCCACCGTCGTCGGCGAGCGAGGCCACCGCGATCTGCGCGCCGTCGGCGCGGATGGCCGGCAGGAGCTTGGCCTCGTAGCCCTCGTACTCCAGGCCGAGGACCTGGATGCCGACCTTGCCCGACGGCACCGGCGGTGTGAGTGGCGGCGGCTCGCCGGAGCCTGACGAAGGGTCGGCGGCGTCGGGCGCGACGACGGCCGCGTCGAACGCGGCGGCCGCCGCATCCTGGCCCACCACCGGCTTCGCGCTCTTCTTGCAACCGCCGAGGACGAGGGACGTCGCCACGAACGTCGCCAGCAGCACCGCGCGGCGGCGCCGCCGGGCCAGGAGCGCGATCGCGGCCAGCCCGCCGGCGATCACGCCGCCATCGCCACCGCCGCCATCGCAGCAGCCGCCGCTCGGATCGCCGCCGCTGCCGCCGCCATCGGGATCGCCGCCGCCCCCGCCGGCATCCGGCCCGGGCCCGGTGCCGCCGCCGCCGGGGTGGGTCACCCGCGTATCGCACGGCCCGTCGCCGTCGAACTCGACCGCCCCGCGATCGGGAGCGCCGCGATCGCGCAGGTTGCCGCAGTAGTCGTCGGTGACCTCGGGCACGGCGGTGGACAGGTCGACGATCTGGGCGCCGTCGACCAGCGTGAAGTCGAGGTTGGTGGGGTCGGTGAACCAGCCGGCGAAGGCCGCGTTGCCGACGGCGGTCACGTTGTCGGCCATGGTCACGGCGCCCCCGTCGCGGCTGCGCAGCGCGCCGCTCATCAGGTTGCCGCGCACGTCGGCCGACGACGCCGCGAAGCGCACGTCGACGCCGGTGGCGTCGTAGACGACGTTGAACAGGATCTTCGAACGCGCGCCCTCGTTGATGTAGATGCCAACGTCGGCCGGGCAATGGGCGATGATGTTGTTGCGCAGGATGCCGTCCTGGTGCTCGGGCGTGCAGCTGCCATCCTCGCAGATCGAGTCGGGCGAGGTGCCGCCGCCGCCCAGCGACAGGCCCAGCCGCGTCCGTCCGCTGTGCAGCCGTTCGCACACCACCAGGTTCTTCTCCATGACGCCGTCGCGCGAGTTGCCCTTGAGGAAGGCGGCGTAGCTGATGCCGTCGCCGCCGCCCTTGGCGAAGTCGTGGATGTAGTTGGCGCGCACCCGCCAGCGCCGGCCACCGACGATGTCGAGCTTGGTCACCGGGTTGCCGGTGTTGCGGGCGCGGGTGTCGTAGAGCTCGTTGCCCTCGATCAGCACGTCGTCGGGCCAGGTGTAGGAGCCGCCGGCGCCGACCGGAGCGCCGTTGCTCTTCACCTGGGCGTTGAAGTCGACCAGCCGGTTGCCGCGCAGCACGGTCCCGTCGGCGAGGCCGGTGAGATGGAAGGCGTGCTCGCACGACGAGTCGTTGCTGCAGGTGCCGCGCATCTCCAGGTTCTCGAACACCCAGTTGGGCGCGGTGACGTGGAAGCCCTCGACCGCGCTCGACTCGATGATCACGGTGCCGGGCGCGGCGGCGCGTACGGTGATGGGCGAGGCCGGCGTGCCGGCGTTGTCGCACAGGACGTTGGCCGTGATCACGTAGGTGCCGGGCGCCAGCGTGATGACGTCGTCGGGCTGGGCCGCGCCGATCGCCGCGATCATTTCGGCGGCGGTGCTCACCGGTATGTCGCTCATCGCTCGATGGTAACAGCGCGGGGCGCCGGCGCGACGCTGATCGCCAGCACCGCGATCGTCACCGGCGCGACCGCGATGGTCGCCAGCGCCACGTAGGTGCCGGCGTGGTCGGCGATCCACGCCACCACCAGCGGCAGGCCCAGCGACAGCGGCGCCAGCACGCGGCTGGCGGCGTGCACGGCGCCCGATCGGCCTGGCAGCGCCGCGTAGGACTGCGCCATGGTCAGCGGGTACAAGAGCGCGCTGGTCGCGCCGACCAGCGCGAACAGGATCGCCGACAGCCAGATCCACGGCGCCGCCAGCCAGGCCACGAAGCTCACCGCGCACACCGCCGCGCTCGCCGCGCACAGTCGCGCTGGCCGAAAGCGCGCGACCAGCCCACCGATCATCGCCACGCCGGCGACCCCGCCGAACACCAGCGCCCCGATCACGATGCTGCGCGCGACCACGCCGGCGCCGAGGTGCTCGCGCAGGTGCACCGCCGCCAGCACCACCAGGAGCTCGTCGAGCAGCTCGCACAGCGTCGTGGCCAGGAGCCAGCCCATGAGGCGGCGTTCGCGCACGGCGCTGGTGAACGACGCCCACAGCCCCGGTTCGTCGTCGTCGCCGCGCCCCCCGGCCGGGGCCGGGAACGGCGCGCGCGCGAGCGTCACCGCCAGTGCGAGCAGCACGGCCGCCATCACGGCGAAGCCGGCGCGCCAGCCCAGGCCGATCACTGCGAGCACCACGAGCACCAGCGGCGCCGCCAGATCGCCGATGGCGCCGGCGAGAGTCCACCGCGCCATCGCCCGTTCGCGGTCATCCGGATACAGGTCGACCAGCGTCGCCTGCGCCACCTCGACCCCGCACGAGCCGGCCAGCGCGCTCACGCTGGCGAACACCGCCAGCAGCACCGCCGACGGCGCGAACGCACAGGCCATCGAGGCGGCCGCCATCACCGCCAGTCCGCCGGCCACGAACCAGCGCCGCGGCCAGCGATCGGCGAGCAGGAACAGGAGTGGCTCGAGCAGGAGCGCGAACGCCGCCGGCACCACCAGCAGCGTCGCGATGAGGCCCTGGTTCGAGACCTCGAGCGACGACTGGATCGCCGCGCCGCCGACCGAAAATACACCGCTGTAGAGCTCGTCCACGAGCTCCACCGCGAGCAACAAGACCAGCGTGGTGGCGACCCTGGCCGCCGCCGCCGCTGCAATGACGCTGGCTCAGATGGGTTCGGTCAAGCGTCGCATCGACCTCCAGCATGGTCGGAACCCCGCGGGAGTGCAAGGAGTGCCGGCTGGTCCGACCTCTTCGTCTGCCTTGCGCAGTCATCGATTTTGAAGCTAGATAGTGAGCACCACAGCACGTCGGTTGTGTCTCGGTTGCCTCTGAGTGTCTCGACACGCGAGCGAACGGATTCCGGCAAGCAGTGGATCAGACAAGAGTGAGCTGAGTACCGTGCGCGAATCCGGCCAGCGTTTGCGGTGAGAGACAGAGAACAAGAGGCCGACCCGAGAGTGAGACTGCGATGAGCAACAACCGACTGTATGTAGGCAACCTTTCCTTTCAGACCTCCACCGACGCTGTGCGAGCCGCGTTCGAGTCCTTCGGCGCCGTCGAGGATGTCCACCTGGTGACCGATCGCGAGACCGGTCGTCCCCGTGGATTCGGCTTCGTGACCATGAGCACCCCCGAGGAGGCGCAGAAGGCCATCGAGGGCATGGACGGCCAGATGCTCGACGGTCGTCCGCTGCGCGTGAACCAAGCTGACGAGCGTCCGCGCGGCGGCGGCGGTGGTGGCGGCGGCTTCCGCGGCGGCGGCGGCGGTGGCGGTGGTGGCGGCGGCCGTGGCGGCCGTGGTG
>SXJR01000216.1 GCA_005779305.1 Myxococcales bacterium | reverse complement strand
GGTGCACCGGCTTGAGGCCGTCGCGCGCCTCGGGGGGCGCGCGAGACCCGATCACGCTCATGGCGTAGTCCATGAACGAGGAGGTCATCTCCTCTTCGATCGCGATCGGCGTGATGTTGGAAGGCAGAGACGACGGGTCGGACAAAGCAGTCATTCCTAGCGGATTCCGGGGCCTGGCGGAAGCCGGCGCGGTGGTCAATTTGTGCAGTAATTACAGATGATTGGACAGGGATCGGAGGGTGTGGGAACCTTGCGCCGATGATCACTCGCCGCTCGTTGATCCTGGGGGTCGTGATGGCGCCGATCGCGGTCGCGGGGGCGTCGGTCGGAGGTGTCCGGAAGGCGGACGCCAGACGGGTGCGGCAGGCGGCGCGGGTGCCGGGCAAGGTGTACGCCCGGGGCCGCGGCCGCGGTGGCGGCGGGCTGCTGAGGACGCTGGGCAGCGGCGTGTTCTCGGTGTCGAATGCCAACGACGCCTACGTCGCGGTGGTGCAGCTCGAGGTGTTGCCCAAGGACAGCCCGGTGCTGGCGATGCGGCGCGGCGTGCTGAACGCCGAGTCGTGGGGCAGCGGGTTCGGCGCCAGCGGCGCCAAGGGCTCGGCGTCGTGGCGGCTGGACCGGGCGACGGCCGACGAGGTCGCCCGGCTGTGGCGGGTGACGAGGCGCGATCGAGCGCCGCTGGGCGCGGGGCTGGTCGGACGATGGAATCCGAAAGGGCCGTTCGTGGTCGGCAAGCCGCTGGAGATCGTGCTGACGCTCGACAACGGTGGCACCACGCCGGTGTGGTTCAACACCGGCGGGCGCCAGCGCGGCGCCCGCGACAACCGGTTCCTGTTCGGCGCGAAGATGGGCGGCGATGCGCTCGCGGTCGTCGATGCTCCGGATTTCGGCGGCATCGGATCGATCCAGCCGCTCGAGCCGGGGAAGACGCTGGAGCGCCGCGAGGACCTGTCGAGATGGGTCGCCATCACGAAGCCAGGGCTGTACCAGGTGAGCTGCCGCTACGAGCTCGAGCTGACCACGAGCACGAAGGGCGGACAGTGGCCCGATCACGGCCACGAGATCTGGGACTGGGCCGTCGATGATGTGATCGACGTGCGAGTCGGGTAGCAGCAGACCGCGTCGAGGGCGGGTCTACGGCTGTACGCCGATCGTGCCGACGATGTTGCCGGTGCCGGTGCCGGTGGGCGTCTTGCCCAGATCGGTCACGGCGCCGCTGCCGGCGAAACCTACGCGGCGGACGCCGAGGTTCTCGGCGACGAGCACCAGCCCGCGCAACCCGCCTCGATCGATCATCACAGCGTCGCCGGGGAGCTCGGGGCGGGCGCCCGCGTACGTCAACGGCCCGCGCACGCTGAACGGAGTCGCCGCGGGGGGCGCGTAGTCGAGCGCGATCAGCGCGTCGCCGAAGCCGCTGGCGACCATCGCCGCGTCATTCGACGGAGATGCCACGATCGACAGCGGGTCCTCGACCGGCGTGAGTCGCTGCGCCGAGGTCAGGACATCGCCGACGATGCGTACGACGGCGACGCTGTTGGCCTCGCTCGAGAACCCGGATACATCGCCGATCAGTCCGAACTGCCCATCATCGGTCACGGCCGCGCCGCCGAAGATGGCGTCGTCGCCGAAGATGTCGGCGCTGCCAAGCCGCACCGGCGGATCGACGCTCAGGTCCAGCCAGTGTACGTCGTGGCCGGCCGGAGACGACGCGCCGACGTCCTTGGCCGCGAGCAGGGCGCGGTTGCCGCGCAGCACGAGCCCGCCGGGCGAGCGAGCCGCGATCCACAGACCGCGATCGGTCAGGGTTCCGTCGCAGCCGATGTCGACGCGGTAGATGCCCCCGCCGTTGTTGCGGGTGTTGGGGTCGATCACGTACGCGACCTGGCCGGCCGGATCCATGAACACACGGTCGGCGTAGAAGCTGCCGTCGAACCTCGCGTGGACCACCGCCACCGTCGCGCCGTCGGCCTCGAAGCGAAAGACACCCAGCGAGCCGTCGTCCTGCGCCACGATGCCGACCTCGCCGTCGGGCGTGAACGTGATGGTCCCGATCAGGCTGCGGCCCAGGTCGAACGTCGTCGACGTGAAGGCCAGCGCGCCGCTGGCATCGAGGGTCGCCACGCGGTAACGCGACGCCTGCGCGCCGGCGTCGGTGTACGGCAACGACACCACCACGTTGCGCGGGCGGTCGGCGGCGGCGGGCGTGCGGTCGCACCCGGTGGCGTCGATGTCACTGGCGGCGTCGGGATCGCCGGACATGCCGTCGTCACCCCCGCAGGCGGCGAGCGCCGCGAGCACTCCCATGCTGGCTGCCCTCATGGGGCGCACTATCAGCCCGACTCACGTGCACTGCAACTGCAGCCGCACCGTGTCCCAGCGATTGGCGCGCAGATCGTCCTCGCGGATCCACAGGTAGAGCCGTCCGGCGTCGCCCCAGCACATGTTGGCGCGATCCTCGGAGTCGATCTGCAAGAGCAGGCGCCATCCTCTCGCCGCGGCTTCGAGCTCGGGATCGACGACGTCCAGATCCTTGCCGGCCCAGCCGTACTCGATGCGCCGGGTCATGTCGCCCTGGATCGCGTCGGGGTGACCTCCGCTGCGGTGGACCTGGCCATCGATGCGTGGCGAGCGGCGGTAGTCGCGGGTGAACGTGTCGTACAGGGCGCCGTAGGTGCCGTGCACGGCATCGCCGAGGCTGCGGGCGAGCGCGCTGCGCGGCGGCGGCAAGGTGAGCTCGGTGAACGAGTCGAGCTTGCACGACACGAACGTCGCCGCGCCCGGGTGCCGGACCAGGTCAGCGCCGGCGTGGTGCTCGATCCGCCAGCCGTCCTCCTCGCCCGGGCCGCCCCATGGCTGATCGCTGTCATCGTAGAAGAAGGACAGCACGCCGCCGTCGCGCGCGATCTGCGCGACGAACGCGAGCGGGCGGTCCTGGCGCTGTGGCCAGGTGTGCCCTGCCGGGAGGTCGGGCGCGCCGCCCAGCTTGCTGGCACCGACCGGCAGGGTCTCGTCGCTCCACGGCGTCGCCGCCAGGCGCGTCGACGGCAGCGCCAGCGCGCGGATCGCGCCGGCCGCGGCCTCGAGCCCGTGCTCGGCGATGGCGCGGGTGAGGTTCTCGTCGTCGCTGCGGCCGGCGGCCTCGACCTGGCGCGTGGCGGTCGCGTGCTCGCGCACCGCGTCCGCGTTGCCCTGAGCGGCGGCCTCCGCGAGCAACTGCAGTCCACGGTGCTCGTCGCGCGCGATGAAGCGACCGGAGAAGAGCATGCGGCCGGCGCCGAGCTGGCCCTCGGCGTGCCCCTGGGCCGCCGCGGCCAGGAACCAGTGCAGGGCCTCGTTCTTGCTTCGTCCGTAGCTCTCCTCGGCGAGCGCGGTCTGGGCCGGGGCGTGACCGGCGCTGGCGGCGACCCGCAGGCACGCCATGGCGCGATCGGTGTCGCGCTTGACGCCCTTGCCGGTGGCGTATGCCCAGTAGAGCGCGAACGCGGCCGGTCCATCGGCGATGGCTCCGTCGTCGGGCTCCTCCGGCACGCCGCCAGCGTACACAATTCGGTGCCTGACCGCCCTCCATGGTAAGGCTCGCCCATGGCCAACCGGCTCGCCGGCGAGACCTCTCCGTACCTGGTCCAGCACCAGGACAACCCCGTCGACTGGTTTCCGTGGGGCGCCGAGGCGTTCGAGCTGGCCAGGAAGCTCGACAAGCCGGTGTTCGTCTCGATCGGCTACGCCGCGTGCCACTGGTGCCACGTGATGGCGCACGAGAGCTTCGAGTCGAACGAGATCGCCCGCCTCATGAACGAGCTCTACGTCAACGTGAAGGTCGATCGCGAGGAGCGGCCCGACGTCGACGCCATCTACATGAACGCGCTCCAGGTGCTGGGCGAGGGCGGCGGCTGGCCCCTGTCGGCGTTCTGCCTGCCCGACGGCCGTCCGTTCTTCCTCGGCACCTACTTCCCGCCCAAGGACCGCTTCGGCCGGCCCGGCTTCATCAAGGTGCTCAAGGCCATGGCCCAGGCCTACGAGAAGGAACGCGACAAGGTGATGGAGAATGTCGACGGGCTGATCGACGGGCTGCGCCACGTCGATCAGCACTACCGCGGCACTGACGCCGGCGATCCGGGCGCGCTGTCGGCGTCGATGGTGGTCTCGGCCGGCCGGCAGATCGCGCAGCGCTGCGACGCCGAGGACGGTGGGCTCGCCGGGGCGCCCAAGTTCCCGTCGACGTCGGCCCACGAGCTGCTCGGACGCGCGTCGCGGCTCGGGTTCGGCAAGCCGGCGCGCGACGCATTCGTCTTGTGGGCCCGCAAGATGGCCGACGGCGGCATCTACGATCACGTCGGCGGCGGCTTCGCCCGCTACTCGGTCGACACCCACTGGCTGGTGCCGCACTTCGAGAAGATGCTCTCCGACAACGGGCAACTGCTCGGCATCTACGGCGACGCCTTCGCGATGACCGAGGAACGCCGCTTCGCCGAGGTGATCGAGGAGACGGTGACGTGGCTCGGGCGCGAGATGAGCGATCCGGGCGGTGGCCTGTGGGCCAGCCTCGACGCCGACAGCGAGGGCGAGGAGGGCAAGTTCTACGTGTGGCGCCCCGATGAGGTCGAGGCCGCGCTCGGCTTCGAGGCGATGCACGTGACCCGCGCCTACGGCGTCACCGAGGACGGCAACTTCGAGCACGGCGCCACCGTGCTGTCGCGGGTCACGCCGCGCGGCGCCTCGTCCGACGAGGCCCACCTGGCCAGCCTGCGCGCGAAGCTCCTGGCGGCGCGGAGCAAGCGGGTGCGGCCCGCCACCGACGACAAGCTCCTGGCCGGCTGGAACGCGCTGGCGGTCAGCGGGCTATGCCGAGCGTGGGCCGCGACCGGGCACGCGCCGGCGCTGGCGCTGGCGGTGCGGGTGGGCGAGTTCTTGCGCCGCGAGATGGTGGGCGGCGACCGCCTGTTCCGGACCTGGAAGGGTGGCGCCGGCAAGCTCGACGGGACCCTCGACGACTACGCGTTCACCGCGGCGGCGATGTTCGATCTGGCCGAGGCCACGCTCGATCGATCGTGGTGGGACGCCGGCGCGACGCTGGCCGGCTCGATCCGCAGCCGCTTCTACCGCGAGGAGGCCGGCGCCGGCGTGTTCTACCTGACCGCGCACGACGATCCCGAGCCGCTGATCCATCGGCCGGAGTCGCACCACGACGGCGCGCTGCCTTCGGGGGCCGCGGTCGCGGTCGAGGTGCTGGTGCGCCTCGGGCACATCGCCGGTGACGACGAGGCGCTGGGCCTGGCCGAGCGCTACCTGGCGCGGCGCCTGGCCTCGGGTGCGCTGGGGCCGCTGGGCGCGGCGCGGCTCCTGAGCGCCCTCGACCTGTTCCTGCACGCCCAGTGCGTGGTCATCACCGACGGCGCCGGGCGCGAGGAGCTCCTGGCCGCGGCGCGCACGCCCTACGCGCCGGCGCGGCTGATCGTCGGCCCGTGGGCGGCGGCGTCGGTGCTCGAGGGCAAGACCGCGGCCGGCGGCAAGGCGCGCGCGTTCGTGTGTCGCGGGCCGGTGTGCTCGGCGCCGGTCTCCGCGCCCGCGGACCTCCGCGATCTGCTGGCAGCGCCGCCCTCGTAGGCGTATAGCTCGCGGATGCGCATGCGAATCGCCGTCGCCGTCCTGCTGGTGTCGTTGGTCGAGGTCGCGGTCGCGCAGGTGCCGGGCAAACCCTCGGTCGTCGCTGGTGAGGTCGAGTCCGAGAACCTGATCGGCATCGAGTTCGGCGGCGGGCTCACGCTCGACGACGTGGCCCCGGTTGCGCTGGTGACCAAGGTCGATCCGGCCGGGCCCTGGTACGCGCTGGGTGTGCGCACCGGTGACGTGATCGTCGCCGTCGATGGCGAGGCCATCGCCAGGTCGACACAGGTGCCCCAGAAGGCGATCGGGCTGCGCTACAAGGCGGTCGCGTACGTCGAGGTGATGCGCAAGAAGAAGCCCTTGCTCCTGCGCACGCGGGTCACCGAGCCGACCCCGCCGCCCCTGGTCGCCGACCCCACGCCCGGTGCGGCCGACGCCGAGCTCGACAAGCTGATCAAGCAGACCGGGCCAGCGACCTGGGAGGTCGATGCCGACGCGCTCCTCGCCGACCCGATGAAGTTCACCAGGGGCGCCCGCGTCGTGCCGTCAGTGAAGAACGGCAAGCCCAACGGCTTCAAGCTCTACGCCATCCGGCCGAGCTCGATGTGGGTCCGGCTCGGGTTCAGCAACGGCGACACCATCCACAGTGTCAACGGCATGGCGATCACGTCCATGGACAAGGCCCTCGAGGTCTACACGTCGGTCCGGGATGCGGACAAGCTGGTGGTGGAGATCACGCGGCGCGGCAAGCCGGTCACCAACACGTACGTGCGCCGCCAGCCGGCCGAGAAGCTATGATCGGGGCATGAAGCTTCCGGGTCGCGCCCTCCTGGGCTCCGTCGCCGCCGTCGTCACGCTCGCGCTCTTCGCTCCCGCCACGCCGGCCCGCGCCGAGGGCCCGGCGGTGGGCGAGGCCTGGATCTGGCCCACCGCCAAGGACTGGCTCGAGGGCAGCCCCAGCGGCAGCGACGCCGCCGGCAAGGTGGTGGTGCACTGGTTCTGCAAGCCCAAGATCGAGGACTGCAAGACCGATCTGTCCCGCATGTTCAACATGCGCGAGCAGGGCAGCATCTACGTGATCGCGTACATCAACGGCAGCAAGCGCGACGCGAAGAAGCTCGATCCGGTCCGCGGCGAGGTCGGCGCCGGCGCGGTTGCCTACGGCAAGTCGGTGGCGGCGCTGTTCAAGAAGATGAGCATCGGCGCGGCGCTGCCCATGTCGATCGTCATGGACGTCGACGGCAAGGTTGCCCTGGTCACCCACAACGGCGATCCCGATCAGCTCGACGCGCGCGATCAGAAGGTGACGGCGCTGGTCGAGGCGATCAAGACCTTCACGGTTCGCGGCACCTGCCCGGCCACGCCGATCAAGAAGGGCGAGCGCTTCGAGTTGACGGTCGAGGCCAACCTGGCCGGCTGGCTCGACTTCGACGTCAGCGTGCAGCCCGAGATCAACCTGCGGCTGCCACCCGACGTCACCTGCGAAAGCACCGTGCTCAAGGGCGCCGCCATCAAGATGACCGGCCGCACGCTCACCGCGGTGGTCGGCTGCCGCGGCTCGGTGAAGGGCAGCTACGAGGCCACCGGCAGCCTGCGCTTCAGCTACCGCGCGGCCAACAGGGCGGTCGGCGTGGGCGAGGAGGCGGTGCGGTGGAAGTTCTCGGTCGCGCCGTAGCTCGACGCCGTCACTCGATCTCGACGATCGACGACAGGATGTACTGGTTCTCGGACAGGGTGTAGTCGGGGTTGATGCACACCGCCATCACCAGCTCACCGGTCCCGATGATCCACGCGTGCACGTCGATCTGCACGAAGCCGCGCTTGCGCCCGAACAGGGTCAGCTTGCCGCCGCCCTTGCACACGGTCGCGCCGGGCCGATCGGGCGAGGCGTCGCAGGTCATCATGCTCGCGTCCTTGATGAGGTCGGTGAGGGCGCGGTTGGCGGCGGTGCCGACATCCTCGGCCGGGCCGCGCGCCAGCACGATCGACACCACCGGCGCCTCGGGCACACCACCGCGGTAGAAGAACTCCGACTTGGCCGCGCCCATGTCGACGCGTTGCTGGGGCGCGACCCGCCAGCCGTTGTCGGGCGGGAAGTCGATGGACAGCTTGAGCAGCTTGGAGTCGTAGTGCCCCTTGACCGCCTTGGTGGTCGAGGTCATGCACTTCTTGAAGCGCAGGCCCACGAACACCACCGCGACGATCGCGGCGATGCCGAACACCAGCTTGAAGACCTGGCTGACGGTCTTGGCGGTGTCGGGACCCTCGTCGTACTTCAGCGGAGGCAGCGGCAGCTCCGCCGGCTTGCCAGGCGTTCCCGGCGCGGCGGCTGCCGGCGGTGGGCGGGTGCTCCGCTGGTAGGCCTGCGCCCCACGACGGCCGTGGCCCGTCGGCGGGCCGACCTTGTCGAGATCGAGCTCGAGGCCGCCGTCGCCGTCGCCCGGTGCCGCGGCACCGCGCGACGGGGGTAGCTCGGTGCGCGGGTGGAGCGCTTCCTTGAGCAGGAGCTCGGGGGCCACGCGCGCATCGATCTTCATGCCGGCGGCGAGGCCGAGCTCGTTGATGGCGCCGCGGTTCTCGGGATCGCGCATGGCGACCTCGAGCACCCGCACCGCGCCGGTGCCGTGCACCTTGTAGGGCAGGGCCCAGATCCGTTGCTGGAGCGCGCTGGGGACGATGGCGAGCGCCGCCGGGTCGGGCGAGATCAGGTCGGCCGACCTGGCTGGTGGCACGCCGAGCTGCTGGGCCAGGCAACGCGCGACGGCGTCGGGCTCGACGTAGCGCAGCGCGATCAGCGCCGAGCCCAGGCGCATGCCACTGGCGGAGGCCAGCGCCTCGTCGATCTGCGCTTCGGTGACGAGCTGCGCTTCGAGGAGGAGTTCTCCGATCTTCATCAGGCGCTCTTCTTCATGCCGTACATGAGCAGGACCAGGAACACGGCGATGGGCAGGAGGTACGGCACCACGAACAGGCCCCCGACGTTGAAGTGGTTCCAGCCGATCATCATCTCGCCGGCGCACACCGACCCGGCGACCAGAAAGGCGCCGACGGCCTCGGGCCAGTCGGTCTCGAGCTTGAGCCCGATCCAGAAGATCCCGGCGCCCACGATGAAGGTGACCACGGTCAGCGCCCACGACGGCAGGCCGAAGAAGCCCTTCACGCCCTCGCGCGCCACGGTCGGGTTGGAGAAGACCAGGTTGGCGACGAGCGCACCGATGATGAGGACACCGAGGAAGATGAAGTACGTCCACATCTTGCTCTTGCGCCCACCCATGTACTCTTTCTCAGCGGACATCGGACCCCCCGGGAGATCCTACCCTCACCCGCGGCTCCGGCGCTACTCGGCGGCTCGCGCGGCAGCGCGGCCGGCCTCGACATCGACCCGCGTGAGCAGGAAGCCGCCGACGATGAAGAAGGCGATCACCGAGAGCACCGCCGGGCGACTCGAGCCGAAGGCGGTCTGGGCGCCGGCGAAGATGGCCGGACCGGCGATGCCGGCGAACTTCTCGAACACCGCGAACAGGCCGAAGAATTCGCTGGAGCGATCGCGCGGGATCATCGAGGCGAAGAGCGATCGCGACAGTGCCTGGGTCCCGCCCTGGACCAGGCCGACCATCACGGCGAGGACGAAGAAGTCGGTGGTGCTGTCGAGGAAGTACCCGTAGATCGAGACCGCGACGTAGAGCACGAGGCCGGCGAGGATCGAGGTGCGCGTGCCGATGCGGCCGGCGATCGATCCGAACAGGAACGTGGCGGGGATGCCGACGAACTGGACCACGACCAGCGCGGTGATGAGGGACTTGGTCTCGATCCCGAGCTCGGCGCCGTAGATGACGGCGATCCGGTAGATGGTGCCGATGCCGTCGTTGTAGATGAGGAAGGCGAGCAGCATCATGGCGGCCTGCGGGTAGCGGCGCAGCTCGCGGTAGGTTGCGCGCAGATCGGCGAAGGCAGCTCGCACCGCGGCCAGGCCCGACGCGCGACGTTCGGCCGGCAGGGTCGGTTCGGGTACGTACCGGAACAGCGGGATGGCGAACACCGCCCACCAGGCGGCCGTGACCAGGAAGGCGACGTGGACGGCGCGGGTCGAGGCCATGCCGACGGCGCCGAGCGTTGCCAGGAGCAGGCCGCCGCCGAAGTAGCCGAGCGCGTAGCCGGCGGTGGAGACGCGATCGATCTCGTGGGGCCTGGCGACGTGGGGCAGGAGCGAGTCGTAGAAGACGAAGGCGCTGTTGGCGGCGATGTTGGAGATGCCGAACAGGACCAGGGCCCACAGCCAGTCGCCCTCGCCGATCGTGGCCATGAGCGCGGTGGCGATGACGCCCAGGCCGGAGAAGACCAGGAGGAAGCGCTTCTTGACCGGCGCGCGATCGGCGATGGCGCCGAGGATGGGTGACATGACCGCGGCGATGGCCAGCGCGATCGTGGTGGCGATGGTGAAGCGGCGGCTCGACTCGACGTCGACCATGGGCTGGCCGGCGACCTTGACGAAGAAGATCGGGAACACCGCCGAGACCACGACGGTGATGAACGCCGAGTTGGCCCAGTCGTAGGAGGCCCAGGCCTTCAGCTCGCGCCGATCGAGGCCGAGGCGGGCGAGGAAGCGCACGCGTCGACGCTATCACGCGGTACCCTCACGGCGATGCAGGGCTCATGGTTCGCGAAGTGCTTATCGATGTGGGCGGTGGCGGCAGGGTTGGCCGTGCTGGGCTCGACCGGTTGCGGCGGGCGCCCTGGCGGCCCTGCGGGCGCGAGCGCCCGGGACGCGTGTCTGCCGCCAGGCGACGACGTCACCTACCAGCTGAGCACCGTGGGCGGGCGGACGCAGCTCTGTCAGACGCCGGCCGGCGCCGGCGACGACGGACGGCCGCGGGCGTGCTGGACGGTGGACCTGGCGACCGGCGACGTGCGCGCGACCGACATCGCGGTGGTGCCGGGCCGGGGCCGGCGCGTGCCGGCGGCGTGGACGCCGGAGGGCCTGTGCGCCGACGGTTACTGCGTCCCCGCCGAGCGCACCGGCGCCGAGGGCGGCGACGACGAGGCCGAGCCGCTGGTCGAACTGGCGGTGGGCGCGCGGGCGGCGGTGATGCTCGGCGCAGGCGGCGAGCGCTTCCACCTGTTCGACGAGCGGAAGCGGCTGCGGCCGCTGCCCGACCCCGGCGACCGCGATGACGGGCCGAGCGCGGCGGCGGACGATCCGCTGATCGTCGATGACGTGATCTTCATCGGCGACTACGACGCCGGGCCGCACGCCGACATACACGTGTACGACGTGAAGGGCCAGTACCTCGGGGCGATCAGGGATCCGGCGGCGGAGGAGGAGTACAGCGGCTACTTCGAGCTGTGGAACGGCTCGGTGTCGGTGATCTCGGATCACGAGGTCGCGTTCGCCGAGTACCTGCTGGCGCGGGTGTTGGTGTTCGACACCCGGCTGAAGCGGGTGACGCAGGTCTGGAATCGGCGGAGCGGCGAGCTGCCGCCGGGATCGGGATGCACCGAGGAGATGACCGCCGTCTTCTTCGATCCGATCGACAGCAACCTCGAGTACGCGCGCGAGGAGGGCCAGATCAGCTCGTTGTGCCTGGCGGAGCTGCAGCGGCTCGAGGGCCGGTTCGGGCCGCTGGGGATGGTCCGCGGCGGCGAGGGCGGGGCGCTCGGACTGGTAGCGCTGGCGCACGACCCCCTCGGCTGGGCGCTGGTGCACTTCGACGGGGATGGCGTGGTGCAGAAGGACGTGAAGCTGGCGAGGTGCGCGGTTACGGGATCGTCGTGAAGCCGACCATCGCGTGACCGGCGATGACACTCGACAGGCCCGCGTGTGCGGGGCTCGGCGAACCGAACGAGCCCCGGACGAACGTGGCCTGGATGCGCGTTGCGCTGGCGCTCGCGAGGTACTGCGAGACGATGGCCGGCACCGTGAGGGTCGTGGCGCCGATCTCGGCGCACCGGATGTTCACGCGCTTGGTGGTCGGCAGCGGCATCGCGAACGGGCTCTGGCCGGCGACGCTCGCGTCGGTGGTCGTGATGCTGAGGACGGTCCCGGTCGACGCGCCGCACGTCGCGCAGGCGATGGAGAACGGGCTGCCGTCGCGCGGGAGATCGCGCAGGCGGCCCGCGTTGGTGTCGTCCATGGTGAAGTCGTCGCCGACGTTGCCGTAGGCGATCGTCGTCGACGGGAAGTTGTTGTTGCCGCCCGGCGTCACCACGGCCGTCGCGCTCGCGCCGTCGGCGAGCATGCCGGGATCGGCGAGCCCCGCCCGCGGCCCGAGGCCGGCGAGCGTGTCGAGCGTACCGGCGGTGAGCGTGATGGTGGGCGAGGCGATGCCGGTGCCGATGGTGATCACGTTCGCGGTCGCACCGAGCGAGACGATCGGGATCGCGACGTGGGCCGCGTCGAACGCCGTGCCGGTGCCGGAGAACTTGACGTGGCGGCCCACGTCGTCGGCGACGAAGGTCGCCGGGCCGGCGACGACGGTCAGCCTCGACGTCGCGCCGTCGATCTGCTCGAGCGTGACGTGGGCCGTCGTCGTGAGCGCCTGGCTGCTGGTCGGGTCAGGACAGACGTAGCCGGTTCCGCCGGCGACGAACACGCACGCCGGGAAGACTGGATCCGCCGGCGTGCCGCCGTTGGTGACCGTGAACTGGACGGATCCCTGGTTCAGGCCCGCGGAGGCAGGCACCTGGGCGGCGGTCAGCTCGGTGACCTTGCAGCCGAAGAGCGTGCCCGGCCTGGTATCGAGCACCGGTGACACAGCCGTGAACGGGTCGGTGAAGGAGACCGCAAGCTGGATGCCCTGGGCGGCGATGGTGTTGACCGCGGCGGGCGGCGGCGCCAGCACCTGCGCCTCGATGATCGTGAGGCTGCCGGTGTACAGCGGTTCCGGCTCCTCGATGATGCCGAGGTCGATGGGCGCGTCCTGCGCGGCATCCGCCTCGGGCGCGTCGATCGCCGTCCCACCGTCATCGCGGCAACCGAACGCGACGCTGGCGGCGAGCGCGCCGAGCGCGAGCAGGTGCGACGGAGATGACTTCATGGTAGCCGCTGCACCGAGAGTATACCCGGTGTCAGGGGCCCGCCTGGCCGATCGAGTCGCCACGGGCCCGTTGTGACCGGTCGTCACAAATGACCAACGACGCGTCTCCCGGTCATGAGCCGGCAAGTCCAGCGACGAGGAGATGAGGGGGGCGGCGGAGGAGGAGGTACGGTCGGAGGGCGCACCGCCCCGGGACGGACGTCGTTGACCGGTCGCCTGCCGGCCGTGCAGCGAGCCGCGGAGTCGTCGGGCGTGCCTCTCCCCGCCGGCGTACGGGACGAGCTCGAGCCGCGCCTCGACACCGATCTGGGCGACGTGCGCGTGCACACTGGCGCTCCGTCGGCCGAGGCCGCCGATGCCCTCGATGCGCAGGCCTACACCACCGGCAAGGACATCCACTTCGGCGCCGGTCGCTACCAGCCCGACGACCCGTTCGGCTTGCACCTCATCGCGCACGAGGTCGCGCACACCGTGCAGCAGGGCGACGGCGACGGCGACGGCAGCGGCCGCGGCAGCGGCGACGTCGGCGACGTGCAGCTACGCGGCGAAACCTTCGACGTCAGCGCCCCCGGCGATCCGCACGAGGTCGAGGCCGAGCGCTTCGCCGACGCGGTCACCGCCGGCAGCGCGGCGTCGATGATCTCGCCGATCTCGCGGCGGTCGATCTCGCGCCGGACCATCCAGCGCGAGGACAAGGCCGCGCCCGCACCGGGCGCCCCGGCCAAGCCCGCGACCCCGGGCGGAAGGTTGTCGGCGGACCTGCGCGCGTCGCTCATCAAGGGCGACTACAACGCCGCCGGCAAGGCCACGTACACCGAGGCCGAGGTCAAGAAGGGCGCCGAGACCGTGAAGGTCTTCCAGAAGTTCGCCAACGCCGAGCTCCAGGCGGCGCTCGAGTACTGCCTGAACACGTGGGCGCCATCGGTCAAGGCGGCCACCCCTGCTCCCGGCGGCGGCGGCGGCGACAGCTCCGCCAAGGCCGTCGACAGCCATCCCGCGTGGGTCGAGCAGTTCCAGATCAAGCTTGCCGTGCAGCAACCGCTGACCAACGGCGCGCAGAAGAAGGCGGCCAAGCCCAACCCCAAGGGAGAACCGCAATGGAGTGAGGACAGCGAGCTGGTGCAGGCGGTGCTCTCGGCTTTCCTCCACGAGTGGACCCGACGCATCAGCGGCGGCAAGGAGGCCACCGCCAACATGTCCGAGCTCTACGGCCGCGTCGGCGACAGCGAGACCAACGAGCGCGCGCGCCTGATCGGCGGCGAGCCCGGCGGGCCCAACTGGTGCGGCCCCGCGTCGGAGGTGTCGGCGGCGCTCGGTCTGATGAAGCGCGGCCTTCGCTTTCAGGGCCAGAAGAAGCAGCTCGCTAACCTGAAGGCGCTGGGCAAGGATCCTGGCTCCGGCCCGATGAAGGCCAGCTACGACAAGCAGCTGCGCTACGTGCATGCGCGCGCTCTGCAGTCCGAGCTCATCCAGCAGGGCGCCGCGTTCCTGACCAGCTGGCTCCTCCGCAAGGATCGCCAGGGCAAGGGCCGCCAGAAGTCAGGCACCGGCGAGCGTTTCAACCGCGGCGTGTCCGGCCAGGAGGCCCAGACCACGCCGCTCCAGGCCGGCGACGAGATCTATCTCGCCGCCAAGGCCAGCCCGCTGAGCGGTCACGTGGCGACGGTGATCCGCGAGGAGCGAATCCTCCCCGATCCCATCGATCGCAAGGTCACGCCGGCCGGCACGATCATCTCGAAGGTGTACTGCGTGTCGGGCAACGCGGGTGCACATGGCGGCGGCGCGGTCCGCGTCGAACAGGTGATGCGCGAGCTCCCGCCGGAGAACTACAGCTATTACATGGTCGCCGAATGGGGCAACCAGCACGACCGGCTCCGTGACGCCGCGAGCAACGAGCGCACCAAGGCCAAGCAGGCCTACGCGCCACAGATGAAGCCGCTCTTTCTCGCCGACGTGAAGGCCGACCCCGAGAATCAGTTCGTCAGGACCCGCAAGGAGCTGCAGGCCAAGGGCAAGAAGATCCCGTACCCGGTCGAGGTCGACATCGAGAACTACTTCAATGCCAACTGGAACAACCTCGGCGCGATGCTCGCCGTGCTCCGGAGCAACGCCGCGGCCTATCAGGCACTCCATGCGAAGTACCAGGCCGAGTACGGGACCAAGGTCGACAAGCTCGAGGGCGACTTCGCCCACTACAAGCGGATGATGGTGGCCAGGGGCGTCCCGTACAACAAGAGTGGCAACTACGACAAGTTCAACACCGACGGTCGCTTCGCCGACAACAAGGTCGACGCGCTCAAGCAGATGCAGGAGTACTTCCGCAAGAACATGGACAAGACCAAGTTCAAGGACTTCAAGCCCCCGTTCCCCGTGGGGGAGAACGCGGCGACCAAGAAGTGGGGCTACGCGCTCGGCCAGTACAACACGCTCAGCAACAAGTACGACAAGGCGTGGATGACGGCGCACCTGATGCCCGGGACGATCGACGGCTACATGGCGCTCATCACGCAGTTCGACAAGGAGAAGAAAGGTCCGCCCGCGGCCGCCGCCGCGCCTGCTGCTGGCGCCGCGCCCGCCGCCGCCGCCGCGCC